>DATMFE010000332.1:0-69684 GCA_035556295.1 Ureibacillus sp. | reverse complement strand
TTCAAGCAAATGAATGGAAAGTACAATCGACTTTGTCAAAAGAAGTGAATAATGTACATCCTTTATTTGAAAGGATTGATACGAAGAGGATTGAGGAAGAGGTACAAAATTTATATGCTCAATTGAAGGAATAGAGGGGTTATAGATGACTATTATAAAGTGATGAAGGACAACTGAGAGCTGGAACTAGGTTAATATGTCCTTCAAAAGGTAGATGAAGGAATTTCCGTTACGAAATTTAATAAAAATGGTCATCATGATTGTGATGAAGCCCACTTTTGACATGAACTCTATCCAAAGTAAGAAGATAATTTCGTACTAAAATAAAATCCCAAACAAAAAAGGATTGTCCCCAAATGTTCATAGCTACTGCATTTGAGACAATCCTTAAACTTATTATTTAATTCTCTTCCTTCATCAACTGTTCAATTGGATTTTTCCAATTTACTTTCGCATTTGGATAATTTAATAATATTTCCTTCTCTAAATTGTAAAAGTCCTCTTTTGATAAACCTTGTAATTTTCCGGTATCATGAACCCATACGAAAATAGAAACAACCTCAAAAGCATTCTCTGTTGTTCCTAAATATTTTTCACCTTCAAAAAGTGCGCCTTTATAAGAGATGAAAAAGTTTTTTCGGACATTTTTTACGTCATCATAAAAATAGTATTGTCCTTTTTCATATGCCTCATCTAGCTTCCTTTTTGGATCGGTCAAGTAGCGTACAATTCTATAGAATATGTAAATGACTACAAAAATTACGATGAATCGAATTAGAAGAGCCATGAAAGTTCCCCCTTGTAAATACATTGTACTTTCATTTACGATAGTGAGTAATAATAAGTTTCATTTTTTATGAAAGAGAGGGATAATTTTTTGGAATTTAAAGAGCTTTTTTCGATGCAAAAAGAATTAGATGCATTTATTGAAAACAATCGTGATATAAACAGAGATGTATTTATAGAAAAGGGACTAGCATTAACAATCGAATTAGCAGAGCTTGCAAACGAAACAAGATGCTTTAAATATTGGAGTTCCAAAGGTCCTTCAGAGCGTAATATTCTATTAGAAGAATTTGTTGATTCTATTCATTTCCTACTTTCACTTGGAAATGAAAAAGGATTTACATTAGATGAATGGCCAATAATTCATGAAGAAGTGGATTTAACTAGATGCTTTTTGAAAACACAGAAAGAAATTTTATCGTTTATACATAGCCCAGAAGTAGACAAATATAGAATGGTTTGGCAAAATTATAGTGTATTAGCTTATAATTTAGGTTTTTCTATTGAGGATGTTTTGTCTGCATACAAAATAAAAAATGAAAAAAATTATGAGCGTCAACGTACAGGGTATTAACAACCAGATTTGCAGTATACTTATTAAGTTATCTCTATTCAACTTTTTGGAGGGCGTCACATGACTAAATTAGATGAAACATTGACGATGTTTAAAGAATTAACAGATGCTAATGGAATCGCTGGGAACGAAAGAGCACCACGCGAAGTAATGAAAAAATATATTGCACCATTTGCTGATGAGATTGAAACGGACGGACTAGGAAGTTTAATCGCTAAAAAAGTTGGCGATGCAAATGGTCCAAAAATCATGATTGCAGGACATTTAGATGAAATTGGATTCATGGTTACGCAAATTGATGACAAAGGTTTTATTAAGTTCCAAACTGTTGGCGGTTGGTGGAGCCATGTTATGCTATCACAACGTGTAACAATTACAACTCGTCAAGGTGATGAAATTATTGGAGTATTTGGTTCAAAACCTCCACACGTTTTACCACAAGAACAACGTAAAAAAGTAATGGAAATGAAAGATATCTTTATTGATATCGGTGCAACTTCTAAACAAGAAGCAGAAGAATGGGGTATTCGCCCTGGCGACATGATTACACCTTACTTCGAATTCAATGTGATGAAAAATGAAAAAATGCTTCTTGCAAAAGCTTGGGATAACCGTATTGGCTGTGCCATTGCAATCGATGTTATGAAAGCATTAAAAAATGACAAACATCCAAACGTTGTTTACGGAGTTGGAAACGTACAAGAAGAAGTTGGTCTTCGTGGAGCAAAAACTTCTACATTTAAAATTCAACCGGACATTGGTTTTGCAGTTGATGTAGGTGTAGCTGGTGATACACCAGGAATTACACCAAATGAATCCACTTCAAAAATTGGCGAGGGTCCACAAATTATTATTTATGATGCATCAATGGTATCTCATAAAGGGTTAAGAGATCTTGTAATCGATGTTGCAGAAGAGCACAATATCCCTTACCAATTTGACTCAACTCCAGGTGGCGGAACAGATGCTGGTTCAATGCACTTAACTGGCAGTGGTGTACCTTCACTAGCAATTAGTATTGCGACTCGCTACATTCACTCTCATGCAGGCATTTTACACCGTGATGATTATGACAACGCTGTAAAATTAATTGTTGAAGTTGTAAAACGATTAGATCGTGACACTGTAAATAAAATTATTTCTGAATAATTAGAAGATAAGCGTTAATCCAAAAAAGGGATTAGCGCTTTCTTTGTGGAAAATTATTAGTTGAGTTTGAATACGGAAATAATGATACTTGGAGGCTAGTGTTATGAAAATCAAAGGTTTTGGTGGCGTTTTTTGGAGAACAGCAGATATTGATGCGTTGAAAAAGTGGTATAAAGAAGTTTTAGGGTTGTCAATGGATGATTGGAGTGGAACAATCTTTACTCAAGATCAAGAGAGTGAAATCATTTTTTCTCTCTTTAAAAAAGATAATGATTACTTTCCAAAAGAACAAGCTGTTATGCTAAATTTTCAAGTTGAACAAATTGAATCATGGATTGAGCATTTCAAGAAGCTTGATATTCCCATTGTAAAGGAACCAGAAAAAAGTGAATATGGTACATTCGTTTGGATTTCTGACCCTGATGGAAGATGGATTGAGCTTTGGGAGAAATAATGATTTTAATAAAAGCAGCAAAGTTAAAATCTAATTGAAGTTGATCATAAAGGAGGCTTAAGCATGAACATCAAAATGAGGTATGTCATTTTATATGTAAAAGACCATGAAATATCTAAGAGATTTTATCATGAACTATTAAATTTACCTATACTCGCTGAACATGGGACGTATATTGAGTTCGAAACAGGTTCCACGATTTTATCGATTAATACAAAGGAAAGTGTTAGAGAACTTACAGGGCTGGAGATCCAAGATAACGATTTATCTAAAACATTTGAGCTTGGATTTGTTGTAGATAATGTGCAAGAAACGATAGACACATTAAGAGCAAAAGGTGTTCAAATATTGGTTGAGCCAATTGAAAAACCATGGGGTCAAGTTGTTTCATACATAGCAGACCCAGATGGCCATTATATTGAAATATGTAGTTCACTCGATTAAAAAACACCCTATATTTACCATAATAACCAGTATATAATAGAAGTACTGAAAGGAGTTGTTGTAATATGTCAAACAAACTAATTAAGTCAATTGTAACAATTCGGGAGGTATGCACACGATAAAACGATGCAAAAAACCTCCCAAAGGAACGTTTAAACTTTAGGAGGCATTACTATTGGAAAAAATAAATATGCAAAATTTAGGACTTACTGAAAGATTTCTTCAGGAGTCTTATCAATATGAGAATCTTTTTTTAGGTAGAATCTCATCACAATATAAAAACATTTATAAAGTCATTACTGAAAATGGTGAAATAACTGCACAAATTTCAGGGAAATTTCGACATAGCGTAATTGAACAATCGGAATATCCTGCTGTTGGTGATTTTGTTATGGTGGATCGGCTAGATAATGCACAAGGGGATGGAATTATCCATCATGTACTTACACGTAAAAGTACTTTTGCAAGAAAAGTCGCAGGAAGAAAGACGGATACTCAAGTAGTTGCTGCAAATATTGATACATTATTTATATGTATGTCCTTAAATAATGACTTTAATTTACGTAGATTAGAACGATATATTTCAGTTGCTTGGGATAGTGGGGCAGTGCCTGTAATCGTATTAACAAAATCAGATTTATGTTCTGATTTAGATGAAAGGCTCAAGGAAGTTGAATCCATTGCTATTGGTATTGAAGTTCTTGTAACATCCAGTATTTCAGAAGATGGATTTGAACCATTAAAGAGCTATTTAGCGGATGGGAAAACCGTAGCATTTATTGGTTCATCTGGTGTTGGAAAATCCACATTAACCAACCACCTTCTTGGCCAAAGTATTATTGATACTGGTGGAATTCGAAATGATGATAAGGGCAGACATACTACAACTCGAAGAGAGTTGTTTATCGTACCTGGTTTAGGGGTTGTTATTGACACTCCTGGGATGAAAGAACTGGGTATTATTAATGCGGATTTATCAAAGTCTTTTGCTGATATTGATGAACTAGCAACCCAATGTCGATTTAATGACTGTACACATACAAAAGAGCCTAAATGTGCAGTCCAAACTGCAATACTGGATGGTATATTAACACCTGAAAGATTCGAAAGCTACCGTAAGCTAAAAAAAGAAACAAAATACGAGGGATTAAATACCCGTTTAGTTGAAAAAGCAAAAATCAATAATATGTTTGGTGGCATTAGTGAAATGAAAAATGCCAGGAAGTATATGAAAGAAAAAAACAAAAAGAAAAGTAGATAATTAAGTCAAAGAAATGCGTAAATCCTATCTGAAAGGTTTTACGCATTTTTTCAATCATATCAATATAGAACATCACTTAATTGAAATTTATTTCATTAACTCAAAAGTTTAATTCCTATTAAATTCGAATATTGAAAGGAAAATATCATTGGCTTTTGAACATTTATTAAGGTTATTAAAACACTAGAATGAAGTATAGGTGTATTATGCAGAAAAATAAATTAGTAGATTCTATTTTATTTAAACCAGTATTTTTTAATAAAAGAAAGCTAGCGAAACAACTAACTGGAAAGACAATATTAATAACTGGTGCTAGTTCAGGTATTGGGGAACAACTAACTTATGTGCTTGGAGATTTCCATTGTCACTTAATATTAGTTGCTAGAAGAGGGGAAAAGCTTTCAGAAGTAAAGAAAGCTGTTGAGAGGAAATGTGCAACTGTTAGTATTTTTCCTACAGACTTAAGAAATCAAGATGAAATGAAGGAACTTATTAATTATTTACTAAGCTTACCCCATGGGTTAGATATAGTAATAAGTAATGCAGGTTTGTCCATAAAGCGATCAATCTATGATTCGCTTGATAGATTTCATGATTTTTCTCGAACGATGGCAATCAATTATTTCGCACCCGTACAATTACTGTTATCGTTAATACCCTTATTACAAAAAACACAAGGGAAGATAATAAATGTTTCTACTATTAATGCTATGTTAGCTCCGGTACCGAACTTTGCGGCATATCAAGCTTCTAAATCTTCCATTGATGTATGGCTACGATCGGTTAGCCCAGAGTTAAGAAAAGAAGGAATTACAACGACGAGTATATATTTACCACTTGTTAAAACGCCAATGATTCTTCCGACAGAAGCCTATCGACATATGCCAGCTTTATCAGCAAATTATGCTGCCAAAATCATTTGTAAATCAATTTATTTAAAAAAGAAAACGGTTAAACCATGGTGGCTAATTTTTGGTCAAATACTATCACTCTTTATGACAAACCTTTGGGATGTATCGAATTTTAATAGAAAGAAGAGAAGATAAGATAATGAAGGTTATAAAGCTTTTTTATGTTTTGTACAAAATTAAACTACTTTCTCCACTTTCAATAGTTCAACTCATTCAATCTTTATTTATGCATGGTATGAATTTGATGGCGCTTTTATCTTTTGCTGCAAAAAAGAATAAGAATAAAATTGCAATTACAGACGATATAGAGATCATTGATTATCAAAATTTATATAACGAATCGATGAAACTAGCAATTTATTTGCATAAAAATGTACAAATTGATAGTAGCAGTAATGTCGCCTTTCTATGTAAAAATCATATCAGTCTAGTAAAATCAATTTTTGCTACTTCAAGGGTAGGTGCTAATCTATTATTTCTCAATACCGAAATTAGTAAACATCAACTGGATGGATTATTCGAAGCTCATCATTTTGACTTACTCATTTATGATGAAGAATTTGCTCGCCTCATAGAAGAGTCCACATTCAAAGGTAGCAAAATGAGAAGCTATCACGACCATTTTCCAGCGGTTAATACAGTAAATCAAATTGAAGCAAATGAAGTAATTCATTTATCGAGAAGTTCTAGTAGTAAACTCACTTTATTTACTAGTGGTACTACAGGTATCCCTAAAAAAGCAGTACATAAACCGTCGTTATTAGATTATCTAAATCCATTTAGTTCGTTTATTCAACGATTAAAAATACTAAATTATCAAACAGCATACATTGCAACACCTATTTATCACGGGTACGGAATTGCAGTATTGCTATTGTTTTTAACATTAGGAAAGAAAATCATTGTTCGTCATAACTTTCAGGCAGAGCAAGCATGTCAACTAATTAAAGATCATCAGGTTGAAGTAGTGACAGTTGTTCCAACAATGCTTCAAAGAATGTTAGAAGTAAATAATCATCGTCTTAATTCTCTCAAATGTATTGCATCTGGAGGAGCTAAATTAAATGAAAAGCTTATTATAGAGACTTTTAAAGCATTAGGACCTGTATTATATAATTTATACGGTACGTCAGAGGCAGGCTTAAATTTTATAGCGACTCCCGAAGATTTAACTTATTCTCCTACAACCATTGGGAGAAGAATCGGTGGAATGGAAATAAAACTATTAGATAGCAATATGAATGAAGTAGAAAAAGGAAATGTCGGTCAATTCTGTATAAAAAACTCCTGGTCCATGCGTACTCTAAAAGATGGCTGGATTCAAACAGGTGATTTAGGCTATCAGGATCAACTAGGATATTATTTTTTAAGTGGTAGGATAGATGATATGGTCATTTCAGGTGGAATAAATGTTTATCCACTTGAAGTTGAACAAGTGCTAATAAACCATCCCGAAGTGGTTGAAGTTGCAATAATTGGAATCGATGACGAGGATTTTGGACAAAGGTTAATGGCTTATGTACTTCCAAAACGAAATTCTACAATAACAGAAAAGGAATTATTCGTTTGGTTACGTTCACGTGTTATGAGACATCAGCTACCTAGAGAAATTAAATTCATTCATGAAATGCCCTATACACCATTAGGAAAACTGGACCGTAATAAATTAAATAAGATGTATGAAGAAAATCGAATTTGATCAAAATTCGGTTTTTTTTATGAATAGAGTTACAATTTCATGAGAGGTAGGGGCGAATATTTATAGAAATTGACTCATGAATATTCTAAAAAAGGTCATTTATTAGCAAAATTTCTCTTCTAAGATGAATATTTCTTGAATTCCCATTTTTCTATTATATAATAAAAATACACTTGATTTAATATTTATACATATGTATAATGAGATACATCATCAACGATAAGGAGCGGGACGTTACATGAAATTGTTAGAAGAAGTGCAGCTAAAGCTAGTCTCTAGTTTAAAAGGGAAAGACTTACTAACATTGCTTGATTATTCAAGTGAAGAAGTTCAAAGCCTAGTAAAATTGGCTACTCAATTAAAAACGATTACGAAAGCGGGAAAATGCCCTAAATTGCTAGAGGGTAAAATGCTTGGAATGATTTTCGAAAAACATTCTACACGTACTCGTATTTCATTTGAAGTAGGTATGAACCAATTAGGCGGAAAAGCAATGTTCTTACATTCACGTGATCTACAAATAGGTCGTGGAGAACCAATCTCAGATACAGGAAAAGTACTGTCAGGATATTTAGACGCTATTATGATTCGTGCTAATTCACACAAAATGGTAAAAGAACTTGCTGAAAATGCAACTATTCCTGTGATCAATGGATTAACGGATATTTATCATCCATGTCAGGCATTAGCTGATTTAGAAACGATTGCTGAAAATAAAGGCAATTTAAAAGGATTAAAAATTGCTTATGTAGGTGACGGTAATAACGTTGCTCATTCTTTAGTAGTAGCAGCAGCTCATGCAGGTATGCACGTTGCAGTAGCAACACCACTTGGTTATGAGTGTGATGCGGAAATTATCGCAAAAGCTGAAGAACTTGCAATAGCAAATGGAAGTACGATAACTGTGACACATAATCCGATTGAAGCAGTAACGAATGCAGATGTCGTCTATACTGATGTTTGGACTTCTATGGGGCAAGAAGAAGAGTCTGCTAAACGTTTAGTTGATTTTAAAGACTATCAAATTAATGATGCATTAGTCGCACATGCAAAATCAGATTACATGTTCTTACACTGTTTACCAGCACATAGAGAAGAAGAAGTTGCTTCATCCGTAATTGATGGTCCGAACTCGTTTGTTTTCGAACAGGCTGAAAATAGACTTCATGCACAAAAAGCTGTTCTAGCTTCAATTCTAGCTTAAAAAATAAAAGTAACACAATTACGGGTCGTAGTTTGTTGCTTGTAGACAATTAGTTATTGTTATCATTTTGTGGGGGACTCGCTACAAATGATATTTACAATAAAATAACGCGATGTTGATTTCAAGGTGGAAAGATGCATCGCTACATAGGAAAGACAATCCGGGAGACGCTGGATTGTCTTTTATTTTTTGGAAAGTATAAGAGATAATGAAAAAAGTGAACAAATAGGGTTTGTCCACTTTAAGTCCAACATTAATTTTTAAAAGCTTGTGATAGCTTTTCTGTAAATGCTTCTTGTTCAGCTGCACTAGAAGTTTGCCACCATTTTTCTAAGAAGACACCAAGTCCAGGTAACAAATGTTCGTCACCGCGTGAAATTGCATCTTCTACAGTATCTTTAAATTGTGCAGCACTATCACCCTGTACATTACTTGTTATTGCTTCACGTATCATAAAACTCATTACAATCTCCTCCTCAAAAAGTATTTTGTTACAAAAACAACTTTATATACATAAAACATTATTGAAATGTTTGGAAAATCAATATTCATGATTTATTACAATTTCTTGTAAAAATGACTTATGATTTTACGCGGGCATCATTACTTTTATATAATTACAATAGAATAAATATTTGAATCGAGGTTTTTATTATGGGGACAGGGCAACGTAAGTCGAGTAAATCCATGTTTTTTATGCGCGCAATCATGGTAATTATTGGGGGCTTCATAGCGGCGTATGGATTAGAATCGGTGTTAATCCCAAATAGTGTATCCGATGGTGGCGTAACAGGTATTAGTATCGTTGGATCACAGTTATTTGGACTACCGTTAGGGTTACTTATTGCATTACTTAATATTCCATTTATCTTTTTAGGATATAAACAGATAGGAAAAACTTTTGCAATTCTATCTGTAATTGGTATAGCATCACTTTCAGTTGGAACAATTTTAATGCACCATTTGGAACCAATAATTAAAGGGGATACACTACTTGTAACTGTTGTTGGTGGGATTATTCTCGGTTTTGGTATGGGTTTAGCTTTACGTAATGGTGGTGCTTTGGACGGAATCGATATGTTAGCAGTATTACTGTCTAGAAAATTACCTTTTGGTACAAGTGATTTAATTTTATTCTTAAACTTTTTTGTGTTTATTATCGTATCAACAGTATTTGGATTAACAGGTGCTATTCTATCCGGGATTGCCTATTTTATCGCTTCCAAAGTAATTACAATTGTAGAAGAAGGTTTAAGTGGTTCGAAAACATATAAAATTATTACAAGAGAACCAGAAGTAATGACAGAAACTATTCGTGATCGATTAGGACGTTCAGCAACATATAAAGAAGCATACGGTGGTTATTCAGGAGAAAAATTTATAGAGATTACTTGTGTTATTAACCGTTTAGAAGATAGCAAAATAAAAGAAATTATTCGTACTGTTGACCCCACAGCTTTTGTTACTGTTTATGAAACAGCAGAAGTTAAGGGTGGTAACTTCAAAAAACGCAATATTCACTAATCCTATCATTATTATTTAAACAAAATAGATGTAAATTACTTGTCATTCAAGTTTAAACTTAGCATCTACATATGCTTATGTAATGTTAATTTCTTTTGAAAAACTAAAAGTTGTTTAGTTTAGAATCTAAAGGAAACAAATTACATAATCCAAAACTCCCTATAAGGGAGTTTTTTAATGCAACATGTTTATTACGTTCTAATAGAGATATTATTGAAAAAAACGTTATCAGACTATGTTCGGTCTGTTATTAGATAAAGGACAACTTTAAATTAAGAATATTGCCTATCTAATTAATTGAATTTCTAAATCATGAAGGAAAATGAAATTGAGCAAATGAATGATGGTAATTCATTTAATAAAAGGTCTCTCTTTTACAGTAAAACGTGAATCGTGTACAATGAAGCATAAGAAAGATGATAAAGGCGGATTTAAGAATGAAACGAATTGAATCGACACAAAATGCACTTGTAAAGCATTGGAAAAAACTTGTAACGATGCGAAAAGAACGTGAAAAAACCGGAGAATTTATTATAGAAGGTTTTCATTTAGTTGAAGAAGCACTAAAAAATAAAGATCAAATTGTTCAGTTAATTGTACGTGAAGGTGTGGATTTACCACTATTATGGTCAATTGATAATGTCATGATTATTGAAGTAACAGATGCTGTTGCAAAGGAAATTGCGGAAACTGAAACGACTCAAGGTGTTTTTGCACATTGTAAGCAGAAAGCGATCTCTGATGCAGATATGTCAAATTGGGTAAAGATACTATTGATTGATGCTGTGCAAGATCCGGGGAATATTGGAACAATGATTCGAACTGCAGATGCAGCTGGATTGGATGCTGTAATTTTAGGTAAAGGAACTGTAGATGCATATAATCCAAAAACGGTTCGTGCTGCTCAAGGTTCTCATTTCCATATTCCTGTAGTTCGAGGGGATTTATTAGAATGGATTGAAAGATTGCAAGACAAAGACATTCCTGTTTATGGGACAGCGTTAGAAAATGCAATTCCTTATACGGATGTAAAAACTTCAGATGAATTTGCAGTAATTCTTGGAAATGAAGGAAGTGGAATTCACCCACAACTTTTAGATAAGACAAACCAAAATCTAATCATACCGATTTTAGGACAAGCTGAATCGTTAAATGTTGCTGTTGCAACTGGAATCCTTCTTTATCAGCTAGTAAAGAAATAATAAAGACTTCCCTTTACAATTAAAAAACCGTTTGGAAGCGAAACTTCCAAACGGTTTTTCGATATTAATTTATGGATAAATCTGCTCCTAATACACCAATAACTTCTTGGTCATGGAAAATAGGAAATGAAAGTGTAATGCAATGTTTTTTTGTCACTGCTGAGATGTATGGGTCAGAAATATATTCTCTACCCTGTGTTGCTTCCAAAAACCAAGGTCGCATTTTAGCATTAACTAATGCCGCTTTTGGATTGGAATAGATAAATGTACCATCCATTCGGTTTGTCCAAATCGTTTCTACATGTGGGTTTTCTGCTAATATAGCATCTAATTCTAGTTGATGGCGTTTTGAGTCCATAGTTAAAAGGTCATTAGATTGAACATGTTTTGATAGTATTTGTACAATTTGATTTACTTTGATTTGGTCAATGACAATGTTCTCTTCATTTTGCTTTACGAGAGTTTGAAGTTCATTAGATGTAGCGGTTAGTGAATAATTAATGGAATGCATCTTTTCAACGTAAGTATGCTGATTATCCATGGCATAAGTTACTTGATCGACATAGTTCTTATTTTCAATTGCCATCTGTACGATTTCTTGTAGTAAGTTTGAAATTTCCCCAAGGTTATCTCTTTGTATGTCAACGGCCTCAGAAGAGTCATGCACCATATTCGTAATACTATTTAAATTCAATTTAAATGAATTTAGTGATTGAAGAATTTTTGTCATTTCATTGGACCCTTCTTCAACTTGTGTTGTTTCAGTTTTAACCATATCACTAGACTTGTTAATTTCTTTTTGAATTAGAGCAATTGTCTTTCTTGTTTCATCCACTGCTAATGACGTTTGACTTGCTAAACTGCCCACTTCATTAGCCACTACTGAAAATCCTTTTCCGTGTTCGCCAGCTCGTGCAGCTTCAATAGAAGCGTTAAGTGCGAGGATTTTTGTCTTTTGAGAAATTGAACCGATTGTATGTACGATCTCGTGTATCTTATTTGAATGCTCAACTAGTTGATTCATTTGTTCTAATAAGGTGTAATGACTGTGACGGATCTTTTCAAATCTATTTAATAATAATTGGAAAGAATCAAATGATTGGTGTAATTCTTCATTTGAAGTTTGGCTATCTAAGAGTATTTTTTGAGAGAATGAAGAGATGTGGAGGGCTGATGATTCGATTTCTTTCATTTTCTCAGTCACTTGCAGAGAATAATCGGTTGTTTTTTCACTATGTGAAAGCAATTTACCTGTTATTTCTTTACTAGTTGCAAACGTATGCCCTAATGCAATCGAAGTAAGGTCCATTTGTTCAACTACACTTTTCAATTGATCAACAGCAACCTGGATTTCTCCATCAATATTGAACGGTAAATTTTGTTCTGTTGTAGAATCAAAAGATTGTTGATTTTTTTTCTTTAAAAACAACATAAGCCACACTCTCTTCATGTAAGATTAATTAACATTATTATAATATAAATATTACGAAATTGTATAAAAATTAAAAAAATGGGAATCTGTAATAGAATGTAATGGAATTGAAATTTCCATGATTAACTATTAGGACTGTTAATTCTTATAAAGATTGACAAGAGAGGGTACAACTTCTTGAAACAATGAATAAAATATCGTAGAATGATTTAAGATAGTTTTAATACATTATTTAAATGCGTTTGAGCGAGAAGAGTAAATAGTTGGATTGCTGCAGGGAATGTAAGCCGTGGACTGGAAGCTTACATGCAAACACAATTTATTGAAGTTCACCTCGCAAGCAGCTTCCGGGACCAGCAATAGCTGTAAAGGAATGCCGGCAGAAAAGTCGTTAAGTAAATGAAGTGATTGCAAATTTATTGCGATAACTAGGGTGGTACCGCGAAATAATCCTCGTCCCTTTTTGGGGGTGAGGTTTTTTATTTTGTCTTTTTAAGGGCGAAATGGAACCATGTAGGGCTAATTTGTCACAAATTGGGGCGAGTCTCTCACAAGTTGGAGCAACTCAAATCCAAACAAAGCGATTTGATTCTCCCGATTTTCCACACCCAAAAACGTTATAAAAAATCACAGTTTCAACTATATAAGGAGGTCATATTAAAGATGGAACAACAATTAAAACAGTTGGAGCAAGAAGCTCTAACAAAAATTGAAGCTGCTTCAGATTTAAAAGAGTTAAATGAAGTTCGTGTTGCTTATCTAGGAAAGAAAGGACCGATTACTGATTTATTAAAAGGTATGGGTAAACTTTCTCCAGAAGAACGACCAAAAATGGGTGCACTAGTAAACACTGTTCGTGAACATGTTACGGAGCAACTAGAAGCTAAAGTTGCACAATTAGAAGAACAAGCAATTCTAGAGCAATTAGAAAAAGAATCAATTGACGTTACTTTACCAGGACGCCCTGTTCGCGTAGGTAACCGCCATCCATTAATACGTGTTGTAGAAGAGATTGAAGATTTATTCTTATCAATGGGATACGAAATTGCTGAAGGTCCAGAAGTTGAAAAAGATTATTATAACTTTGAGGCGCTAAACTTGCCTAAAGGACACCCTGCTCGTGACATGCAAGATACGTTCTATATCACGGAGGAAACATTATTACGTACGCATACTTCGCCAGTTCAAGCTCGTACAATGCTTGAGAAAAAAGGTGAACCTTTCCGCATTATTTGTCCTGGTAAGGTATTCCGCCGCGATAATGACGATGCAACGCACTCACATCAATTCATGCAAGTAGAAGGATTAGTTGTCGGAGAAAACATTCGTATGAGTGATCTAAAAGGAACTCTAGATACAATTGCGAAGAAAATGTTTGGTGCTGACCGCGAAATCCGTTTACGTCCAAGCTTTTTCCCATTCACTGAACCATCTGTAGAAATGGACATCTCATGTTTCAAATGTGGTGGTTCTGGATGTAACGTATGTAAACATACGGGGTGGATTGAGATTTTAGGTGCTGGTATGGTTCACCCAAATGTACTTGAAATGGGCGGCTATGATCCGAAGAAATATTCAGGCTTTGCATTTGGTATCGGTGCAGAACGTATCGCCATGTTGAAATACGGTGTAGAAGATATTCGTCATTTCTATACAAATGACGCTCGATTCATATCTCAATTCCACCGAACAGAAGGGTAAGGAGGCGCAAATAATGTTAGTATCGTTAAATTGGTTAAAACAATATGTAAATATAGATGGAATTGCTCCTAATGAGTTAGCTGAAAGAATTACTCGTTCAGGGATCGAAGTGGATGCAGTCATTGACCGTTCTCAAGGAATGACAAATGTAGTAGTAGGTTATGTTGTTTCTAAAGAAAAACACCCTGATGCTGATAAATTAAATGTTTGTCAAGTTGAAGTAGGTGAAGGGGATGTACGCCAGATTATTTGTGGTGCACCAAATGTAGCTGCAGGTCAAAAAGTAATTGTTGCTTTACCAGGTGCACGTTTGCCAGGTGGAGTGAAAATTAAAAAGGCAAAAATGCGCGGAGTAGAGTCAAATGGGATGATTTGTTCTCTTCAAGAATTAGGTGTTGAAGGTCGTACAGTGCCAAAAGCATATGCTGAGGGAATTTATGTATTACCTGAAGAAGCTGTTCCAGGTAGTGACGCATTGGAATTAATCGGCTTACGTGATGTTGTACTTGAGCTTGGTTTAACGCCAAATCGTTCGGATGCATTATCAATGTTAGGGGTTGCATATGAAGTAGCAGCAATCTTATCTGAAGAAGTTAAACTTCCGGAAATCAACTATCCTACTTCTGCTGAAAAAGCTGAAAGTTATATTCAGGTTCGTACTGAAGCACCGGATGTAAATCCTTTATATGCCGCTAAAGTTGTTAGAAATGTAAAAATCGCTGAATCACCACTTTGGTTACAGCACTATCTAATGGCAGCAGGAATCCGTCCGCATAATAATGTTGTGGATATTACGAACTACATTTTAATGGAATATGGTCAACCACTTCATGCATTTGACTACGATTCATTAAACACAAAAGAAATTGTTGTTCGATTAGCAAATGAAGGCGAAAAGATTGTAACTCTTGATGATCAGGAACGCACATTAAAAGCGCATAACCTTGTCATTACAAATGGGGTAGAACCAGTTGCAGTTGCTGGTGTTATGGGTGGTGCGAATTCCGAAGTAACTTCTGAAACAACAACTGTTGTCATTGAAGCTGCTTATTTTGATGGATTCTCGGTTCGTCGTACTTCAAAAGAATTAGGATTGCGTTCAGATTCATCTGCTCGTTTTGAAAAAGGCGTGGATCCAAATCGTGTTTTACTTGCTGCCGAAAGAGCTGCACAACTACTTGCAGAACTTGCTGGTGGAGAGGTTTTACAAGGTACAGTATTAGTTGACCAATTAGATAAAACACCAGCTCGAGTAGTTGTATCACCTGATTTCATCAATGCTAGACTTGGAATGAAGATTTCCTTAGAAGATATGTTGGCTATTTTACATCGTTTACAGTTTGATGTTGAGGCTGCGAATGGGTTATTAATCATTGACGCACCTACAAGACGACAAGACATTAAAATAGAAGAAGATATTGTTGAAGAAATCGCTCGTCTTTACGGCTATGATGAAATTCCTATGACATTACCAGAAGGTAACGTGACAATTGGCGGTTTAACTCCATACCAAGCAAAACGTCGTGTCGTACGTAATGTAATGGAAGGTGCAGGACTTTTACAAGCGGTAACATATTCACTAACTTCTGAGGAATTATCTCAAAAATTCGCTCTAAAAGTTGAAGACACAACAAAATTATTAATGCCAATGAGTGAAGAAAGAACAACTTTACGTCAAAGTTTAATCCCTCATTTAATTGAATCAGCAAGCTATAATGTTGCTCGTAAAGCAGAATCAGTTGCATTATATGAAGTTGGTTCTGTATTCCTGGGTCAAACAGAAGAAGAACTTCCTTATGAAGAAGAACATCTTGCGCTTGTTGTAACAGGAAAATGGGTCGACAATGCATGGCAAGGGGAAAAACGTAATGTAGATTTCTTTGTTGTAAAAGGAATTGTGGAAGCTTTATTTGATAAATTAGGTTTAACTGACCGTGTATCTTATGAAAAAGGTTCTGTTGCTGGTCTTCATCCAGGTCAAACTGCTAATATCCTTTTAGATGGAGAAAAAGTAGGAATTATCGGTGGTTTACACCCAGCAGAACGTAAAAAAGTGGATTTAAAAGAAACGTATGTTGCTGAGCTAAATCTATTTGCGATAATTAATGCAACAACTAATGCTTTAGTCTATACACCAGTACCACGTTTCCCAGAGATTACTCGTGATATTGCGTTAGAACTTGATCGTACAAAACCAGCTGGAGAAATCGAGAGTGTGATCCGTGCTGCTGGAACGAAATTGTTAAAGAACGTGAAAGTATTTGACGTATATGAAGGGGAGAAAATGGAAGCAGGTAAGAAATCTGTTGCCTTTTCATTAACTTATTTCGACCCAGAACGTACATTATCTGACGACGATATTACAAACGCTCATAATAAAGTGTTAAAAGCTTTAGCTGAAGCAGGGGCAGAAGTGAGATAGTTTACTATCTGGATTCCCTATATAAATTGATAAATTATATATGTACTAAAAAAGCAGGTTTAAAACCTGCTTTTTTCTTTGCTCTATATGGTGCTTTTTACTTGGGAGACTCTTCTTTCTTTGGTCTAATCCACCCAACAAGACCACCAATTACGCCACTAATTGTATGTATGAGACCGAACGTATAAAAGTTGAAAAAAATACTATTTGTAAATTGATTTAATAGTGGATATTGATAAATTTTTGAGTTTGGATCCGTAGTAGGACCACCTAAAGAATCGATAACATCCGTTCGATACTCGTTGGAAAAGTAAAGAAATACACCAAATAATACAATACTGCTAACTAGTATTAAAACGCGGTTCAGCGTATCTGTTGATTGACCAAGTAGTGTAGAAAAGTAACGATAAGTAGTATACAAACTAAGCAATAAAAAAGGGAGCACAAGTGCAATTCCCACTGCACCTAAATTCCCACTTCCAGAACTGCCTTCAGGTTGAATAGTGAAAAAACTTTCAATAATTAAAAAGCCAATTAACGAAATCCCTAGACTAATTAGCCAACTTAGCTTTAGCAAAAATAATCATCCTTTCTTCTAATTAACTATACATGCGTATATGGGTGGATTCAATGAAGAATGAAATTCGTAAGTGATGATATCTCCAATAATGATTAGTATAATAGTGTAGATGGGAAAATAATATCAAAGGGGATATGGATATGTTAAATAAAGAGGATACTGTGTTAGTATTAATCGACATCCAAGGAAAACTTGCTAGAATGGCTGTAAATAGTGAGTTTGTGATCCAAAATATTTCTAAAGTTATACAAGGAGCAAAAGTATTGGGCTTGCCAATACTTTGGTTGGAACAATACCCAAAAGGACTTGGGCCAACAGTAGAAGAGATTGCTGAGCACTTAACTGAGCAGCAACCAATTGAAAAAATTACATTTAGTGCATGCGATACACCTGAATTTGTTAAACAGTTAGAAAATACGGGTCGCAGGAAAGTATTGCTTGCGGGTATTGAGACGCATATATGTGTATATCAAACTGCTGCACATTTACTAGCAGACGGTTATGAAGTAGAAGTGTTAGCAGATTGTGTATCATCAAGAACTGCATTAAACAGTGAAATTGGCCTTGAAAAAATGAAACAGCTTGGAGTAAAAGTTTCGACAGTTGAGATGGCGTTGTTAGAAATGCAACAAATTGCAAAAGGCGATGAGTTTAAAGCCATTAGTAAAATTATTAAGTAACAATATTGTCATAGAGTATAATAAAAGTATGAGAGAATGCATGATAAACGTGCATTCTCTCTTTTTTTGGCATTTTCCCCTCACACTATTTGGAAACTCACCATGAATTTATGAAACTAGATAAGATTTTTTATCTAAAATAACGAGAAATATTACAAAAATTGAGTTTTACAAACCATTGACGAGACTAAGGTCATTAGATGATGTGTTACTTTTGTAATATTACCGAAATAATCCTACCAATATTTTTGCAATGAATTAGTGATAGATTGCTATTATGATTGAATTATACAAAACAGAGAGGATTGATTTGATGTTTAAAAACTTGAAAAAAGGTGTAGTAGCATCAGTTCTATCATTATCGTTATTAATTCCAGTATCTGCTTTTGCAGCTGGATCATCATATACAGTAGTTTCAGGTGATTCTTTATGGAAAATCGCAGTGAAAACACAAACTGGCGTACAAGAATTAATTAATTCAAATCCACAATTACAAAATCCAAATGTTATATATCCTGGTCAAAAACTTAATGTACCTGTTCAAGAAGGCGAGGCTTACGAGCAAGAAGTCTTACGTCTAGTAAATGTTGAACGTGCTAAAGCTGGTCTGCCGGCTTTAAAAAATGATTGGGAACTTGCTAGAGTTGCTGAAGATAAATCAGAAGATATGGCAAATAAAGGTTACTTTAACCATACAAGTCCAACTTATGGATCCCCATTCGATATGATGAAAGCTTATGGTATCAAGTACACAGCTGCTGGAGAAAACATTGCCAAAGGTCAAAAATCACCTCAAGAGGTTGTGACTGCTTGGATGAACAGTGCTGGTCACCGTGCAAACATCTTAAATGCTAACTTTACTCATATGGGAGTAGGATACGTAGCAAATGGCAACGTTTGGACACAAATGTTTATTAAAAAATAATATGTATGAAGTAATCGGAAACTGCAGCTAATGTAGTTTCCGATTTTTTTGAATTTTACACATTTTCACTTTTGATTATTTACTGAATTCTACTGTTGAACCATAACCACATAAAACATCCTCAATACACTAATGTAAAACATCGTCAAATATCAATGTAAATTTTTTACATAATTGAAATTGAAAAAGATATATAACATTCATCACTTTTTTTTATTTAATAATTCTTTACATAGCATTCGAAGAACAGGAAAAACTAATCATAGAAAATGAAAGGAGTGTAAGAATATGAAAGGTAAACAACCCCATGAACAGTTAACGACAAATGATAATGGCTTAACAAAAATGCAAGAAGTAACTTATAAAAAAGAATTTAAAGAGATGGAAAGTGGAAGTACAAATACAAAAAACCATCAAAGCGCAAATCAAAACAAAAAATATAATTTGTAATATAAGGAACTATAATAAGGGCAAACTAGTAAGATTGCCCTTTCTCTTTAGTTTCTTTTGGTTTTACCGACGATAACCCTTGCCTTTTCAGTATTGGCAAAATGCCATTTTGAAATGGATTTAAGAAATTCTTCACCATGTTTAACCCAAATTTGTGCAGCCATTTTGTCTACAATACCGCTTGCTCCTTTTTGTAATTCCACTCCTGCCTTCACACTCAACTTTTCCATTTCCGTTAAAAAAGCATAGCGTGCTAAAATTGAAGCAGCAGCAACTGCTACATGTAATTGTTCTGCTTTTGTGGAAAAGAGTACATTTTCACGAACAATTTCTTTTTGCTTTTGAATATGTTTATAGTATGTGTCTCGCTCTGCAAATTGATCGATTAAAATATAGTCTGGCTTTTCTGGTGCAATTTTATTAAGTACATGTTTTAGCGCTTGATTATGCAGCATCGCCTTTATTTTACCCTGAGAATAGCCTTTACCTTGTATTTCATTATACTTTTCATTTTTTAATGTCAAAATACTATAAGAACATGCGGCCATAATCTGTGGTGCCATCTCTAGCATTTTAGAATCAGTTAGCATTTTTGAATCTTTCACACCTAATTCCTTAATAAGTTCTATTTTATTACTTGGTACATACACAGCAGCGACTGTCACAGGACCAAAATAATCACCTGTTCCTGTTTCATCAGATCCAATAACAGACATCCCTGCAAAATTATCTGGAAGTTTGTCACCCTTTGTTTTAATTGTTGAATTAGTAGATTTCGTAACATTCTCTTTTATAGAAACTTCTCCAAATTTACTCGCTTCTCGCTCAGCCCCTGCACCTTGAAACATCACTTTTCCAGATTTGTAAACTGTTATTGCCACATCAGAAAGCTTTGCAGCAAATATTACTCCAGGTGCGTTTCGTTCAACTTTATATGATGCATAGGACGATTTTACGTTATTTTGTTGTGCTGATGATAATTGCAATACGATATTTGTCATATATTCTTTCCTTTCTATGTTGACTGTTCACATGAAAATAGTTTTCGTGTTATGATATGTATTATAATTTTTGCTAGAATATTCTAATAGTATCTAAATCATGTTAGGCTAAGTATTGACTATCTTAGCTATCGTCATTGTATCTCAAATTAATCATTATTGGCTTAGTATTTTAACTTCACTCAAGAATAGTTTCTTGGTATAAATTCGCCAAGGCGCATTTAAATTGTGTGTTGCTTATGTTGTAGGAGGTATCTCTTTTGGCTGAACTAGAAAAAAATCGAATATCAGTGGAAATATATGGTCATACTTATAAAATGGTAGGGACCGAATCTACCGGACATATGCGATTAGTAGCTTCAATAGTAGATGATAAAATGCGTGAAATTAGTGTTCTTAATCCTTCTTTGGATAGTGGTAAACTCGCGGTCCTAACTGCTGTTAACACTGTAAACGAAATGCTAAAGCTAAAGGTAGAAGTTGAGAAGCTCGAAGACGAATTAAGAAAACTAAAGGGTTGAATTGTATGCTAGATTTAATATTAATAATTATATTTATTGCTAGTTTAATGGTTGGAATAAAAAGAGGATTTGTTGTTCAAGCAATCCATCTTGTCAGTTATTTTTTGTCAGTATTAGTTGCTTATATCTTTTATAAACCATTAGCAGATAACTTTGTACTATGGATACCTTATCCAGGTATTTCTGAAGATACATCCAAGACGTTAACTTTAGATGCAATTGATGTCGATCAAACTTTTTATCGAATTATAGCATTTGCAGTCATTTTCTTTGCAACGAAAATTGTCATGCAAGTTATTGCATCAATCTTTGATTTTTTAACATATTTACCAGTTTTAAAATCGGTAAATCGTTTGCTTGGAGCTTTCTTATGTTTTATCGAATTTTATTTAATTGCTTTTATCATACTGTATGTGTCAGCACTATTGCCATTAGGACCTATTCAAGGGCTTTTAGGCGGATCATTTATTGCAGGGTTAATGCTAGAACACACCCCACTAATTACAAGTATGTTTCAAAACTTGTGGTATATCTATACAAATTAATTAAGTACAATTGCTTCTCTCAAGTTTGGGAGAAGTTTTTTCAATGCATAAGTCTAATATATAAGAAATCCCCATAATAGGAGGTTCTATATGAATAAGAAAATTATCATAAACACTCTTGAAAAGATAGCATTATACCTTGAACTTCAAGGCGAAAATCCATTTAAGGTTTCTGCATTCCGTAAAGCAGCCGCTGCTCTAGAGGCAGATCAACGAAGTTTAAGTGAAATAGACGATATCACTCAGATAAAAGGGATTGGAAAAGGGACTGCTGCAGTTATCAATGAATTAATGGAAAATGGGGAATCCTTGGTGTTGAAGGAATTAGAAGAAAAAACACCAAAGGGGTTAATTCCCCTTATGAAATTACCTGGTCTTGGTGGAAAAAAGTTAGCCAAACTTTATCAAGATTTAGGTATTTATAGTGTTGATAGCTTGCGTATAGCTTGTGAGAATAAGGAAGTTCAAAAGCTTGCAGGTTTTGGTGCAAAAACAGAAGAAAAAATTCTAAAAGAGTTAGAGCATCTTGGTGAGCGTAGTGAAAAACACCCAATTTGGCAGTTAGAAATGATTGTAAGAGATATTAATGATTTACTCAGTTCTATTTATGAAATTAAGCAATTTTCAGTTGCAGGAAGTTTCCGCCGTGTTAATGAAATGAGTAAAGATATTGACTTTGTGATTTCCACTGACAATCGTGAAATCGTAAAGGAAAAAATCCTTGAGGATCTTGTCGTTAAAGAAGTTGTTGCTGATGGTGATACAAAAGTATCTGTGGTATTAGATCTTGATGACGCAATAAATGTAGATTTCCGTCTAGTGAGTGATGACGAGTACGCAACAGCCCTTCATCATTTCACAGGATCAAAAGATCATAATGTCAAAATGCGTCAGTTAGCTAAACAGCAAGATAAAAAAATTAGTGAATATGGTGTTGAACAACCAGATGGGACTATAAAAACATTCAATTCAGAAAAAGCATTTTATGCTCACTTTAACTTGCCATATATACCACCAACTATACGAGAAAGTGGCCAAGAATTGGATCGCTTAGACGAAATACAACACTTAGTAACAATAGATGATATTGTTTCAGATTTGCATATGCATACGACATGGTCAGATGGTGCACACTCCGTCCAGGAAATGGGTAAAGCACTGATTGACCGCGATTACACTCATGGAGTTATTACAGATCACTCTCAATATTTAAAAGTGGCAAATGGTTTAACACCTGAACGACTTTTACGACAAAGACAAGAAATCTATGCATTTAATGATGAGCATCCGGAATTTCGTTTGTATGCAGGTACTGAGATGGATATTTTACCAAACGGAACTTTAGACTTTGATGATGAAGTATTAAAAAGTTTAGATTTTGTTATTTCATCGATACATTCTAGCTTTTCACAATCTCAAGATAAAATTATGGAACGCTTATTCACAGCGATAAAAAACCCATATGTTCACATGATTGCACATCCTACTGGTCGAATCATCGGTGAGAGAGAAGGATATAATCCAGATGTTCCACAATTAATTAAATGGGCAGCTGAATATGGCAAAATACTAGAATTAAATGCGAGTCCTTATCGACTTGATTTATCTATCGATTATTTAACTATGGCAATGGAGTACAATGTTCCAATTGCGATAAACACAGATGCCCATGCTATTGAACAACTAAGATACATGAAACTTGGTACAGAGTATGCCCAAAAAGCATGGTTGAAAAAAGAGTTAATTGTAAATACATGGTCGCAAAAAGATTTTGAAACCTTTTTATACAAAAACAAGTAAATAAAGTTGGCGAATTCGAATTAGATTGGAGAGTGTTCGCAAATGATAGCATCACGCGCATTGAAGACACTAGAATACAATAAAATCATAGAACAAGTGGCAAATTTCTGTACTTCTTCCATTGGTAAAACAGAAATTGAGCAACTAATCCCCGAAACAGATTATGAAAAAGTTGTTGAACTATTAGAAGAAATGGACGAAGGTCTTTCCATATTACGTGTAAAGGGTAATGTTCCAATGGGCGGAATATTTGATGTACGCCCCCATGCAAAACGCGCTCAAATTGGTGGGATGCTTAGTAGTATGGAACTTATGGAAATTGCAAGTACGATTAGAGCTAGTCGTATACTTCGAAATTTCATTGAAGATATACAAGATGAAAACGAAATTTCCATTCCTCATTTTGTTGAACGAAAAGAACAAATCCCTGTTCTAACTGCACTCCAGCATGAGATTAATGATTGTATTGATGATAACGGTACTGTTATGGATTCTGCGAGTACTACATTACGTTCGATTCGACAATCTTTGAGATCCGAGGAAGCAAAGGTACGTTCTAAGCTAGAAAGTTTAACTCGAGGCTCTAATGCTGCAAAAATGTTATCGGATTCAATTGTAACAATTCGTAATGATCGTTTTGTAATTCCTGTTAAACAAGAATATCGATCACATTATGGTGGAATTGTTCATGATCAATCGTCATCTGGACAAACATTGTTTATTGAACCAGAGGCAATTGTTCAATTAAATAATGAAATTCAACGCTTAAGAGTGAAGGAACAGGCAGAAATTGAAAAAATACTATTAGAACTTTCATCTAAAGTACAAGAAGTAAGTCATGAAATTTTTGTTCTTGTTCATTTACTTGGTGAGATCGATGTTATTTTAGCGAAGGCGAAATTCGGGCAAGTAAATAAATGCACAAAGCCAAAAATGAATCAAGAAGGGTATATCCGTTTAATCCGTGCAAGACACCCTTTAATTTCAAGAGAAGATGCTGTACCAAATACGATTGAATTTGGAAAAGAAATAACGGCAATTGTTATCACTGGTCCAAATACTGGTGGTAAAACGGTCACTCTTAAGACAGTTGGACTTTGTACGTTAATGGCACAAGCGGGGTTACCCATACCAGCACTTGATGGCTCAGAGCTTGCTGTTTTTGAACAACTCTTTGCAGATATTGGGGACGAACAGTCTATCGAGCAATCGCTTTCAACATTCTCTTCACATATGGTGAATATTGTTGATATTTTAGCGAAATTTGATTCAAATTCCCTAGTTCTATTTGATGAGCTTGGTGCCGGAACAGATCCGCAAGAAGGAGCAGCACTTGCTATTTCTATATTAGATGAAGTTGTAGGTCGAGGAGCACGAGTGATGGCAACAACTCACTATCCAGAATTAAAAGCATATGGCTACAACCGACCAGGAGTCGTCAATGCAAGTGTAGAATTCGATGTAGAGACATTAAGTCCTACATACCGATTGCTAATAGGCGTACCAGGTCGTTCTAATGCGTTTGAAATATCAAAAAGACTTGGTTTAAAAGAGAGTATTATTAATCAAGCAAAATCTTTCACTGGCTCAGATCGTCATGAAGTGGAATCGATGATTGCCTCCTTAGAAGAATCAAGAAGGAAATCAGAAAAAGAAGCGGAAGAAGCTCATCTATTACTTGAAGATGCCCAAGCGTTACACAAAGAGCTTGAAGCAAAAATAAAAGCTTATGAAGAGAAAAAGGAAAACCTAGAGAAGAAGGCAAAAGAAAAGGCAAGGAAAATCGTGGATGAGGCAAAAGCAGAAGCAGAAAAAGTCATTGCTGAGCTACGAGAGTTGAAAGAAAATGCAAGCCATATCGTTAAAGAGCACGAATTAATCGAAGCAAAAAAACGACTTGAAAATGTTTCTCCTACTGAAAACCCAGTATTGAAAAAACAAGCTCAAATCCGAGAAAGAGCTCAAAACCTGTCTGTTGGCGATGAGGTGAAGGTGATTAGTTATGGTCAAAAAGGGATTCTTATTGAAAAAGTAGCTGATCATGAATGGATAGTTCAAATAGGAATCTTAAAAATGAAACTTGATGAATCCGATCTCGAATATGTGAAACCTGAAAAACAAAAACAAACGGCTACAATGGCTAGCGTAAAAAATCGTAATACTCATGTTAAGTTAGAATTAGATTTGCGCGGAGAACGATACGAAGATGCCATTCACAGAACAGAAAAATATATTGATGATGCACTGCTTGCAAACTACCCTCGTGTTTCAATAATTCACGGTAAAGGGACAGGAGCATTACGTCAAGGTATTCAAAATTATTTAAAGAACCATAAAAGAGTCAAATCGTATCGATATGGTGAAGCCGGTGAAGGTGGATTTGGTGTTACCGTAGTCGAGCTGAAATAAAAAAGAATGCATTGTTTACGTTCGTTATGAAAACGTGCGAATCGAAAAGGAGATAACAAATTGCAAAATTCGAGCTTTTGGAATCATCCAGTAGTTGAGACCGCAGGATATTTTAGTGTGGTTATTTTATGTTTGATTGTCTCGATGATACTTTTTGAACTTGTGACAAAATATAAAAACTGGGAAGAAATAAAAAAAGGAAATGTTGCTGTTGCTCTTGCGACTGGTGGTAAAATACTAGGTGTATGTAATATTTTTAGATACTCCATTGAACGTCACACATCATTGTTAGAAATGCTCGGATGGGGATTGTATGGATTTGTCTTGCTCATTTGCGCATATTTATTATTTGAGTTTCTAACACCACACATTCACGTCGATGGAGAAATTGCAAAAGATAATCGATCTGTTGGACTTATTTCCTTTACCATTTCTTTAGGATTATCTTTTGTGATAGGAGCCAGTATAATTTAGGAGCGATTGGATGGAAAAGTTAGCGAAAGTTCTTATTATCGTCTGTATATTATTTATATTAGTAGGTATCTATTATATGGTCACAATATAGTATTGAATTTCAAATAAATTTTGATTAGTAAAAGTTAGCAAATAGTCTAAAGAACTATTTGCTAACTTTTTTTCATCTTCATTTCGTCCTTAAAATACTATTTTAGAAAAACAAAAACTCCCTATTGTATTCTATGAAAATAATAACATTCCATAAAGAAAGTCTGTCGATATAATAGAAAATACGTACAGTTTCTAGCGAAAATTAGTAATTTTGATAAAAATAAGGTTGATATACAAATCTTTTTCAATTATAATAAATTCAGAAAATTTAATTTTCTGAACAAAGGGGGATGTTCATGTCGGAGAAAGTTTGGCTTTCACAGTATCCGGAGGAAATACCAACCACACTAACGTATGAAGATATGCCTATCCAAGACTTACTGACTAGAGCTTACAAGAATAACCCAGGCAAAATTGCAATTCACTTTATGGGCAAAGAGTTAAATTACAAAGAGCTTTACGAATCATCGCTCAAATTTGCAAATTATTTACGTGATCTAGGTGTGGAAAAAGGGGATCGGGTTGCAATTATGCTACCAAATTGTCCACAAGCAGTAATAGCGTATTTTGGAGTTCTATATGTTGGTGGAGTAGTTGTACAAACTAATCCGCTATATACAGAGCGAGAACTACAGTATCAAATGGCTGATTCTGAAGCGAAAGTTATTTTAGCAATGGATATATTATATCCACGCGTTATGAAGGTATTAAAAGATACAAAAATTGAAAACGTTATCATTACAGCCATTAAAGATTATTTACCTTTCCCGAAAAATTTAATTTATCCGTTCATTCAAAAAAAACAATACGGATTTAGTGTAAAAGTTGAACATAAGGAGAAAAGTCATCTATTTACAGAAATTATGCGTATTGCTGAGGCAAAATCTATTAATATATCAAATAATATTGAAGAAGATGTCGCACTTCTTCAATACACAGGGGGAACAACAGGTTTTCCAAAAGGGGTTATGTTAACGCATAAAAATTTAATTGCAAATACGAAAATGGCAGATGCGTGGTTGTTTAAATGTGTTGAGGGAGAAGAAGTTGTCCTTGGAATGCTTCCATTTTTCCATGTATATGGTATGACAACCGTACTATTATTAACTGTTATGAAAAATAACAAGATGGTACTGATCCCAAAATTTGATGTTGAAACAGCATTAAAAGCAATTGATAAACAAAAGCCTACACTATTTCCAGGTGCACCAACAATGTACATTGGATTATTGAATCATCCTGATTTGTCTAAATACAATTTATCATCAATCAAAGCTTGTATAAGTGGTTCGGCACCACTACCTGTTGAAGTTCAAGACAAATTTGAAGAAGTTACTGGTGGTAAACTTGTTGAAGGATATGGCTTAACTGAAACTTCACCTGTTACTCATGCTAATTTTATTTGGGGTAAACGTGTAAAAGGTTCAATCGGTGTTCCATGGCCTGATACAGATGTAGTCATTATGCAATCTTCGGATGGTACTATTTTGCCACCTAGGGAGGTTGGTGAAATTGCTGTTAAAGGACCTCAAGTGATGAAAGGTTACTGGAACAGACCTGAGGACACAGCAATGACATTTGTCGATGGTTGGTTCCTAACTGGAGACATTGGTTATATGGACGAAGAAGGTTACTTTTATGTAGTAGATCGTAAAAAGGATATCATTATTGCTGGTGGATTCAACATTTATCCAAGAGAAGTTGAAGAAGTTTTATATGAACATGATGCTATACAGGAATGTGTTGTAGCTGGTATTCCTGATCCATATCGTGGTGAAACTGTAAAAGCATATATTGTTTTAAAAGAAGGAAAAACGGTTACGGAAGAAGAACTGAACCAATACTGCAGACAAAATCTTGCTGCATATAAAGTGCCTCGCTTCTACGAATTCCGTAAAGAATTACCGAAAACAGCGGTAGGTAAGATTTTAAGACGTTCTCTAGTAGATGAAGAAAAAGCAAAGCTGGAGCAATTACAAGCAAAATAATCAACCGAAAGTGTTGACAGAAAATTGAATAAAATATAATATGAAAACATGAATGAATAATCATTCATTTTATGTTTTCGTATTTTTTTGCACAAAAAATTATGTTTTATTGCAGTTATTGCTAAGTACGAAGTTAAACTTATTAAACAAGTTTTTACAAATGGTGGTGATTAACATAAATCGTGATAAACCGAAATATAAACAAATAGTTGATGCTGCTGTCATTGCAATTGCGGAAAACGGGTACCACCAAGCACAAGTTTCTAAAATTGCTAAACAGGCAGGAGTTGCTGATGGAACAATTTATTTATATTTCAAAAATAAAGAAGATATTTTAATCTCCGTATTTCAAGAAAAGATGGGTGTTTTCGTAGAAAATTTAACAGAGATTATACGAAATGGGAGTACACCAATTGAAAAGTTATCAAATATGATTGATAACCACTTTCAAGTTTTAGCAAATGACCACCACTTGGCTACAGTAACACAATTAGAATTAAGACAGTCCAATAAAGAAATAAGAATGAAAATTAATATGATTTTAAAAGAGTATTTAAGATTGCTAGATGAAATTTTAATTGAAGGTATGACAAAAGGTGATTTTGATCCTACCATGGATGTGCGAGTTGCACGGCAAATGGTATTTGGAACAATCGATGAAAATATTACAACATGGGTAATGAATGAGTTCCGATATAACTTATTGGAAAGTGCACCTAAAGTGAAAAAATTATTATTAAACGGTCTAAAAGCATAAACATAAAGGGGACCTGCAAATGGAATTTTTATCATGGAAAGTTGAAGAAAAAATTGCCGTTGTTACAATCAATCGCCCACCAGCAAATGCATTATCTAGACAATTAATTGAAGAAGTAAACGAAATGCTAACTGCTGTCGAGCATGATGATTCGGTTAGAGTGATTGTAATTCATGGAGAAGGAAGATTCTTCTCAGCTGGAGCTGATATTAAGGAGTTTACGGAAGTTTCTACAGGTGTTAAATTCTCTAAATTATCAGCTAGCGGCCAAGAAGTATTTGAAAGACTTGAATCTTTCCCCAAACCAGTCATTGCCTCAATTCATGGAGCTGCACTTGGTGGGGGATTAGAACTAGCTATGGGTTGTCATATTCGCTATGTAGCTGAAGATGCAAAACTTGGATTACCTGAATTAAGTCTAGGTCTTATCCCAGGTTTTGCAGGGACTCAAAGATTACCTAGGTATGTTGGTACAGCAAAAGCAGCAGAAATGCTCTTTACGAGTGAACCAATTTCAGGAATTGAAGCAGTTCAATTTGGACTAGCTAATAAAGCATTTCCTGCTTCTGAGCTTTTAACAAAATCGTTAGAGCTTGCTAGTAAGATAGCTGAAAAAAGTCCAATAGCTTTAAAGGCAGCAATCCAAATGCTTCAATATAGCAAAGATGCATCTTACTACGAAGGGGTAACTGCTGAGGCAGAAAGTTTTGGAACCGTGTTTGTATCAGAAGATGCAAAAGAAGGAATCCAAGCTTTTATCGAAAAACGCAAGCCAAACTTTACGGGGAAATAATTCGAACAGGGGGTATATAAAATGAATATTTACGTATTAGTAAAACGTACTTTTGATACGGAAGAAAAAATCGTTATTTCAGGTGGGAAAATTCAAGAAGATGGTGCTGAATTCATCATTAATCCGTACGATGAGTATGCAATTGAAGAAGCAATTCAAGTTAGAGATGCAAAGGGTGGAAAAGTAACAGTAGTTACAATTGGTGGAGAAGATGCAGAAAAGCAACTTCGTACAGCTCTTGCGATGGGTGCTGATGAAGCAGTACTAATTAATACTGAAGATGATCTAGATGAGTTAGATCAGTCAACAGCAGCTTATATTCTAGCAGAATACTTAAAAGATAAAGAGGTTGATTTAATATTAGCTGGAAATGTTGCAATTGATGGTGGCACTGGTCAAATTGGTCCACGTGTAGCTGATCTTTTAGATATTAATTACGTAACAACAATTACCGATTTAGAGATTGATGGTACAAATGTAAAAATAGTACGTGATATTGAAGGTGACTCTGAAGTTATCGAAACAAAATTACCATTGTTAGTTACTGCACAACAAGGGTTAAATGAACCTCGATATCCTTCTTTACCAGGTATCATGAAAGCAAAGAAAAAACCTCTTGAAGAATTAGAGTTAGATGACTTAGATATTGATGAAGATGATCTTGAGCTAAAAATTGAAACGGTTGAAGTTTACTTACCTAAGCAAAAAGCTGCTGGTCGTATACTAGAAGGCGATCTTGGTCAGCAAGTAAAAGAACTAATTCAACTACTTCATTCAGAAGCGAAAGTAATCTAATAGGCTATTAGGGAAACGGAGGGGTATACATGTCTAAAAAAGTATTAGTTTTAGGTGAAGTTCGTGAAGGGGTTATTCGTAACGTATCATATGAAGCCATTGCAGCAGCAAAACAAATTGCTGATGGTGGAGAAATTATTGGTTTATTATTAGGTGATAGTGTCGCTAGTTTGGCGTCCAATTTAATCGCATTTGGAGCAGACAGAGTGGTAACGGTGGAGCATCCACATTTAAAATCATATACTTCGGATGGCTATAGCCAAGCGATTTTAGCTGTTTGTGACCAAGAAAAGCCAGAAGCAATTGTAATTGGTCATACATCGCTAGGTAAAGACTTATCGCCAAAAATTTCATCTCGATTAAAATCGGGACTAATTTCTGACGTAACTGAAATTGAAGGATCAGGTGACAGTGCATTATTTATTCGCCCAATCTATTCAGGAAAAGCTTTTGAAAAAGTAAAAATTAAAGATGGTATTGTATTTATTACAATTCGTCCAAATAATATTGCGCCACTTGAAAAAGATGCAGGACGCACTGGTTCAGTTGAATCTCTATCAGTAGAGATTACAAATTTACGTACAATTATTAAAGAAGTTGTTCGTAAAACGACTGAAGGTGTAGATTTATCAGAAGCTAAAGTTGTAGTAGCAGGTGGACGTGGTGTGAAATCTTCTGAAGGTTTCGAGCCATTACAAGAATTAGCAAAATTACTTGGTGGAGCTGTTGGTGCGTCCCGTGGTGCTTGTGACGCTGACTATTGTGATTACTCACTACAAATTGGCCAAACAGGTAAAGTTGTAACTCCAGATTTATATATTGCAGCTGGTATTTCAGGTGCCATTCAACATTTAGCAGGTATGTCGAATTCAAAAGTAATCGTTGCAATTAATAAAGACCCAGAAGCAAATATCTTTAAAGTTGCAGATTACGGAATCGTGGGAGACTTATTTGAAGTTATTCCATTAATGATTGAAGAAATTAAAGCATTAAAAGTTGGATCATAATATGTCGAATGAAAGCCCTTCTATTGAGAAATAGTAGGGCTTTTTACATTGCTTATTTAATTAATTTTATGAAAATAAGATGTAAATTTTTTATGCTAATTTCAGTTCACTTTACTAACACTCATTTAATTCGCGTGCTATACTACATTAAGATGTTAGATTTAAGGAGGCTATGAAAATGGCAATTGTACATGTAACAGATCAAAACTTTAACGAAGAAATCGCTAACGGTGTTGTATTAGTAGACTTTTGGGCTACTTGGTGTGGACCTTGTAAAATGATCGCACCAGTTCTAGAAGAAATCGATTCTGAAATTGGCGACCAAGTAAAAATTGCAAAATTAGATGTTGATAATAATCAAGCTACTGCTGCAGAATATCAAGTAATGTCAATCCCAACTTTACTATTATTTAAAGATGGTCAACAAGTTGCAAAAACTGTTGGATTCCAACCGAAAGAAGCTCTATTGGAATTCATCAATAGCAATAAATAATAATTTGCTAATAAACCGAGTACATAAGTGCTCGGTTTTTTTATTATCTTCTTAAATTAGAAACTGCTTGAATTATTTGAGGATACTGTGTTGGGCATAGGAGGATATTGAAGTAGAGCTTTAGTTAAGTGGGGTTTGGGTTAAGAGATATTAATGTGAGATTTATGTAAATAGGCGTTACGCGACATTTTCATGAGGAATCCGCAAAGTTTGTCTAATAAAATGGCTGCTCATACGTGACACCTAAAGAAGAATTTCAACACAATCACCAAAACAAGCAGCAACCCTATCATTTAACTAAGCACTATCAAACTCAAACTCATAACTTCCACAAACTACTAAACCAATCGATTTTCAAAAGATTCTACAAATTTTAAATTAAATTGACTTTTTCTCGCATTTGTAATGTTAAACAACTTATAATATTGAAAAACCCCATTTTAGGTGATACCCAATGAATGAAAACATTCAAAATAAATTAGCGATTTTACCTGATGAACCTGGTTGCTATTTGATGAAAGATCGTCAAGGAACCATCATTTATGTAGGTAAAGCAAAAATATTAAAAAACCGTGTTCGTTCCTATTTCACTGGTTCTCATAATGGGAAGACCCAATTACTAGTCAGTGAAATTGAAGACTTTGAATATATTGTTACTTCTAGTGATTTAGAAGCTCTCATTTTAGAATTAAATTTAATTAAACTTCATGACCCTAAATATAACATTATGTTAAAGGACGATAAAACGTATCCTTACATAAAAATAACAAATGAAAAATACCCTAGAATCCTAATTACTCGAAAAGTAAAAAAAGACAAAGCCAAGTATTTTGGTCCCTATCCAAATGCTGGTGCAGCGACCGAAACGAGAAGATTGTTAGATCGTATCTATCCTTATCGAAAATGCAATAATCTTCCAGATCGTGTTTGTTTATATTATCATCTTGGGCAATGTTTAGCCCCTTGTGTTAAAGATATTGATCCAACAGTATTTGATGAAATGACTGAAGAAATTTCTAAATTTCTTAATGGGGGCTTTGAAGAAGTAAAAGAGAACCTTGAAAAGAAAATGGTTGAAGCTGCTGAAAAATTAGAATTTGAAAGAGCAAAAGAGTTTCGTGACCAAATTCAGCATATTGAAACTGTCATGCAAAAACAAAAAATTGTGACGGGTGATATGTCAAATCGTGATGTATTTGGTTACGCAGTAGAAAAAGGCTGGATGTGTGTTCAAGTATTTTTTGTACGACAAGGAAAACTCATTGAGCGAGACGTTTCCATTTTTCCAGTGTATCAAGACCCAGAAGAGGAATTTCTTACATTCCTAGGTAGGTTCTATGACATCCCTGAACATATCAAGCCAAAAGAAATTTTTATTCCAACTAATATTGATAAAACATTGTTAGAGAAACTGCTTGAAGTGAAAGTATTTACCCCAAAACGAGGCTCTAAGAAAGAATTGGTTGAGCTAGCAATGAAGAATGCCGAAATAGCCATCCGCGAAAAATTCCAACTTATTGAACGGCAAGAGGAAAGAACAATTGGGGCTTGTCAAGAACTAGGTAATGCTTTGTCAATTGCTACGCCACTTCGCATTGAAGCATTCGATAATAGTCATATGCATGGAACCGATGCTGTTTCGGCAATGATCGTTTTTATTGATGGAAAGCCTGCGAAGAAAGAATATCGTAAGTATAAGCTTAAAGAAGCTGCGGCCTATGATGATTACGGCTCTATGCAAGAGGTAATACGTAGAAGATATACTCGGGTACTGAAAGAAAATCTTCCATTGCCGGATTTAATTATAATTGATGGTGGAAAAGGGCAAATGGAAGTTGCTAGGGAAGTAATTGAGGATGAGTTAGGATTATATATCCCGATTGCAGGACTAGCAAAGGATGAAAAGCATAATACATCTCAATTATTATTTGGTGAACCACCAGTACCAGTAGCAATGAAGAGGACAAGTGACGGCTTCTATTTACTACAACGTATTCAAGATGAAGTTCACCGTTTTGCAATTACCTTTTTACGTCAGCAACACCAAACAAATGCCATTCATTCAGTGCTTGATGATATTGAAGGGATTGGACCAAAACGTAAACAGCAATTATTAAAACATTTTGGATCTGTGAAGAAAATTCGCGAAGCTTCAGTAGAAGAACTACAAAGTGCAAATATACCCGTAAAGCTTGCTGAATCAATCTACCTTCATTTTCATAAAGATTCAACTGAGTAGCTGAATTTTAGAATAGTTTTGTAGTATTAAAGGGGGAATATACATGGCAAGTATTGTGATTAAATTAGATGAACTATCTTTTACATCAACTGATCGAATACAACAAATTACTAAAAAAATTATTAATGAAAAAGAAAAAGGATTAAAGGTAGTTGTCGTAGTTCCTTCAAATCAGTTATTTGATGAAAACCTGAGTCAGTACGCATATTCAATATCTGATCAACCTACTAAAAGGGAATTAGAAACTATTCGCTCAACAAACGCTCAAATAGCAAGTAGCTTACTTGCTATTGCGCTCAATAAGGTTGGACATAATGCAGTCTCGTTAACAGGATGGCAAGCAGGAATATCAACAATTACTCCGAAGCGTACAGTTTTAATAGAACATATTAAAAGTGAAAATATTAACCATTTTTTAAGTGAAGGAACTATTCCTATAATTGCCGGCGGTCAGGGAATTGATAAGGAGAATAACATAGCACTTTTAGGCGATGGTGGAGTTGAAACAACTGCCGTAGCAGTTGCAGTGGCTATTGAGGCAGAAAGAGTTGACATTTACACAAATGCAACAGGTGTTTTCACCGCAGATCCAAACATGGTGAAAGCAGCAAGAAAATTAAAACAGATTTCTTATGATGAAATGTTGGAAATATCACATTTAGGATCTAAGATTATACATCCCCGTGCAGTAGAATTAGCAAAAAGATATAATATGCCATTAGTTGTCTGCTCAAGTACAGAGAACGAACCAGGTACAATGATAAAGGGAGAGGTAGAAATGGAGAGAAATTTAATCGTTCGTGGGGTTGCCTATGAAACAGATATAATTCGGTTAACAGTTGGCTATGATTCTTATGAGCAAGCATCATTAGCTAGTCTATTTACTACATTAGCTGAAAACCATATAAATATTGATATCATTGTTCAGGCAGTAATTGACGGGGTAAAACCAACAGTCTCTTTCTCGATTGATAAAGAGGATTTTGCTGAAGCTATAAATGTGCTGGAAACAAATAAAAGTATACTAGGTTTTAGTTTTGCGGATTTTGAAGTTGGCTTAGCGAAAATTTCAATTGTAGGTTCTGGTATGGCGTCAAACCCTGGTGTTGCGGCTCGAATGTTCGAACGCTTAAGAAAAGACAACATAAACGTAAAAATGGTAAGTACTTCTGAAATAAAAGTATCCGTAGTTGTTCCGCAGGATGATATGGTTCGTGCAGCCAATGCATTACACGATGAATTTAATTTAGTAGAAGAATTATTATAATTGACTATCTACATATTTAAGTAAACCTTTAGAGTCATAAATAGAATTGGATCTTTAAAGAAAGGCAGCTCCTGGTAGTACACTTAGGAGCTGCCTTCATTTAACTTATTTTTTCTTTTACGTCCCATTTCACAGTGAATTGAACGATATTACTTTTTTCCTTTTTCTCATCGTAACATTCTGTTAAATACCCTTTAAAGACTTGGATCTGCTCTGCTATAAAACCAGCCTCCAAACGGAATTTTCGCTTCTCAATGTTAAATAAATCGGGTTCGTTCTTTAGTTGGAAAATATATCCATCTTTCATTTCCTTTTCTAAAGACAATTCTCCCCAACCTGCATCTTCAAAAAATGAAACAATTAATTGAATGTCACTACATGGGAATTTTCTAGCAATATCTTTTCCTACCCAATAAAGTACATCATCTTCATGTTTTCCAAGAATAGATGGTAGTACATAATCTCTTAAAATTTCATATCCAAATACTGGAATAGTTTTGCCTTGGGATGTCATAATTTTAATTACCTCTTTCTGTAAGGAAACATAATATTTCAAATTTTACGCAAAATTTCTGTACATTTATACGAAAAAATTTTGTCTAAATTATGTAGTAAAAATTCCAAGTTGCCTTGACGGTGCACCCCGATGAGAGTACAATGGACATGTCATATTATTGTACCATGATGAGATATGCAGTCAATGTTTGAACGATTATTAATCATGAAGATATTGGCTCACTATTTTTAAGTACTTGAGGGGGGTTATCAACTTGACGAAGAATCAGGAGTTTTATTGGCGCCGCTTACATTCTCTATTAGGACTAGTTCCTGTAGGTTTGTTCTTACTGGTGCACTTTACCATTAACTTTACAGCAACAAAAGGTGCAGAAGAGTATAATCAAGCTGCTGGATTAATGGAGTACATGCCATTTTTAAACGTTGTTGAATGGATTGTTATTTATATACCATTATTATTCCATGGTTTGTATGGTGTGTTTATTGCCTTTACAGCAACAAACAACGTACAACGTTTTGGAACATTCCGTAACTGGATGTTTGTAATACAACGTTTTACAGGTATTTTCCTAGTTGTATTCATCGCATGGCACATTTTCCAAACTCGTATCCAAAAAGCGCTTGGTGCTGAAGTTGGCTATGATATGATGCATGATATCGTTTCCAATCCTTGGATGTTAGCGTTCTATATCGTAGGTATCCTATCAGCAACTTTCCACTTATCAAATGGTATCTGGGCATTCTTAGTAAGCTGGGGTATTACTCAATCACCTAAATCACAAAAAGTTGCTACTTATGTAACAATGGTGTTCTTTGTAGTATTCAGCGTTGCTTTCGTAGCTGCAATTCTTGCTTTCGTGTAAAAGTTGTTCGAATATCAGATAGTAAATTATGAGGAGTGAGGAATAATCATGGCGAAAAGTAAAATAATCGTCGTAGGTGGCGGATTAGCTGGCTTAATGGCAACAGTCAAAGCTGCTGAAGAAGGCACTGAAGTAGAATTATTCTCATTAGTTCCCGTTAAACGTTCACACTCTGTTTGTGCTCAAGGCGGAATTAATGGAGCTGTTAATACAAAAGGTGAAGGGGATTCTCCATGGATCCACTTTGATGATACAGTTTATGGTGGAGACTTCTTAGCGAACCAACCACCTGTTAAAGCTATGTGTGATGCCGCACCTGGTATCATTCACTTATTCGACCGTATGGGTGTTATGTTCAACCGTACCCCAGAAGGTTTACTTGACTTCCGTCGTTTCGGTGGTACATTACATCACCGTACAGCTTTCGCTGGTGCGACAACTGGTCAACAATTACTTTACGCTTTGGACGAGCAAGTTCGTAGTCATGAAGTAGCTGGTCTTGTAACGAAATACGAACACTGGGAATTCCTTGGAGTTGTTATAGACGACGATGGAGTTTGCCGTGGTATCGTTGCTCAAAATATGCAAACTGAAGAAATCCTATCATTCCGTTCAGATGCTGTTATTATGGCAACTGGTGGTCCTGGTATCATCTTCGGTAAATCAACAAACTCAGTAATCAACACTGGTTCTGCAGCATCAATTGTTTACCAACAAGGTGCTTCATATGCTAATGGTGAATTCATCCAAATTCACCCAACTGCGATCCCTGGTGATGACAAAAACCGTTTAATGTCTGAATCAGCTCGTGGTGAAGGTGGTCGTATTTGGACTTATAAAGATGGTAAGCCTTGGTACTTCTTAGAAGAGAAATATCCAGCTTATGGTAACTTAGTACCTCGTGATATCGCAACTCGTGAAATCTTCGATGTATGTGTTAACCAAAAACTAGGTATCAATGGTGAGAACATCGTTTATCTTGATTTATCACACAAAGATCCACATGAATTAGATGTTAAACTTGGTGGTATCATCGAAATCTATGAAAAATTCGTAGGTGATGATCCTCGTAAACTTCCAATGAAAATCTTCCCTGCGGTACACTACTCAATGGGTGGATTATGGGTAGATTACGACCAAATGACAGAAATTCCTGGTCTTTTTGCTGCTGGTGAATGTGATTACTCACAACACGGTGCTAACCGTCTTGGAGCAAACTCATTATTATCTGCAATTTACGGTGGATCTGTTGCTGGTCCGAATGCAGTTAGATATGTTAAGGGCTTGAAAAAGCATGCTGAAGATCTTCCACAATCTCTTTACGATGCTCGTGTTAAAGAAGAGCAAGAGAAATGGGATAATATCCTTAAAATGGACGGAACTGAAAACGCATACTTATTACACAAAGAACTTGGCGAGTTAATGACAGACAACGTAACAGTTGTTCGTTATAACGATCGTCTCGAAAAAACATATAACAAACTTGGTGAAATGTTAGAGCGTTGGGAAAATATCAACATCAACGACACTCAAAAATGGAGTAACCAAGGTGCTCACTTTACACGTCAATTGAAAAACATGTTATACCTTGCTCGTGTAATTACAAAAGGAGCACTTTTACGTAATGAATCACGTGGAGCGCACTATAAACCAGATTTCCCAGAACGTGACGATGAGAACTTCTTAAAAACAACTATGGCGAAGTTCAATCCACAAACTGGTGAACCTGAAATTAGCTACCAAGAGGTAGACGTTTCATTAATTCCACCTCGTAAACGTGACTATTCTTCTTAATTAATAAAGGGGGTCATTAATCATGACAACAGCCGTAGGAACGACTGGCAGAACGGTAAAACTTGAAATCCTGCGTCAAGATCGACAAGGTGAATCTACACGTTGGGAAAAATTCGAAGTACCTTACCGTCCTGGAATGAATGTTATCTCAGCTTTAATGTTTATCCAACAAAACCCAGTTACAGCTGATGGTCAAAACACTTCTCCTGTAACTTGGGACATGAACTGTCTTGAGGAAGTATGTGGCGCGTGTTCAATGGTTATTAATGGTCGTCCTCGTCAATCATGTTCTACATTGATTGACCAATTAGAACAACCAATTCGTCTTGAACCAATGAAAACTTTCCCAGTTGTTCGTGACTTACAAGTAGACCGTAGTCGTATGTTCAACGCACTTAAGAAAGTAAAAGCATGGGTTCCAATCGATGGTACTTACGATTTAGGCGAAGGACCACGTATGCCAGAACGTAAACGTCAATGGGCTTATGAATTATCTAAATGTATGACTTGTGGTGTTTGTATGGAAGCATGTCCAAACGTATCAGAAAAATCTTCGTTCATTGGACCAGCACCACTTTCACAAGTACGTTTATTTAATGCACATCCAACAGGTGCTATGACTAAAGACGAACGTTTAAATGCAATTATGGGAGATGGCGGCCTTGCAAACTGCGGTAACTCACAAAACTGTGTAGCTGCATGTCCAAAAGGTATTCCTTTAACAACTTCTATTGCTGCTTTAAACCGTGCTACTACTGTTCAAATGTTCCGTAACTTCTTCGGATCTGACCATATGGTAGACTAATAATACAAATCTTTTAACCACTTCTTGAGTGATTAAAAATTATTGAAGGACATCTACGTCAATTTATTGACTTTAGATGTCCTTCTTTTCATTCCTTGTATACTATGAATATATAATTCTCAAATAATTGGATTTCGTTATCAAAAAATAAAGTTTCATGATTCACATAGCATAAACATAATAATTATTCACTTTGAACCTATTTTGAATTTTGATAGGTAGTATACAGTTCAAATTGTTACAACAATTCACCCAGAGTAAATATTGTAGAATCGTAGAAATGGAAGTTATAGTATTATCAAAGTAAAATATACAATACAAAAGCAAAAGGGGTTGTGGAGTATGAGAGCAATTTACATTGATGATCCAATTAAATGGGAAGAAGATTTTTCGTTTCACATTGAGGTGAAAGTACGATTTTCAGAAACAGATATGTATGGTCATTTAAATAATACTGTTCCATTTATTTATTTTGAAGAAGCTAGAATTGAATATTTTAAGTCTATTGGTTATAACGAATGGGCTTCAGAAGAATCAGAGAAGATAATTGTCGTTGCAGACCTACAATGTGATTTCTTAAAACAAGTTTACTTTGATGAGACTCTCAAAATCTATGTGAAAGCTGCACATGTTGGGACATCTTCAGTTGACATTCATTATTTAGTTAAAAACGCACATGACCAAACAGTATTCACTGGCCGTGGTGCAATGGTACAGATAAATAAATCAACAGGAAAGGGAACACCTTGGACAGAAAAAGAAAAATTAATATTGCATGGGAAATAGTTAAAACGCCCTCACAGCATAAACACTCTCAACATACTTTACATAGAAGAGGAGATAGGAGGGTGTTGCCTTATGAATAGCCCGCAGCATCGTTCGCTTTTGACGAAAAGAGAACGTGAAATTTTCCAATTATTAATTTTAGACTATACAACGAAGGAAATTTCGCAAAAGCTGAATATTAGCGAGAAAACGGTGCGTAATCATATTTCAAACACGATTCAAAAACTAGGTGTATCAAGTAGATCACAAGCACTGATTGAATTGCTGAGGCTAGACGAATTATCATTACACTGATTGGATACTTGCTATTTAAAATAAAACACTTCAAAATAGTATTAACTTCATTTATAAAATTCACCATTTGAATGAGTACCCTTCTAAATTAATGGTGTTAATCTTATAATGCTTTTAGAAAGTTAGTATGTTGGCGGTGGGAGAATTGTCTTAATGCATTCAAACTGATATAAAAAGTTGAATGGAAAAGAGACAAGGACAGTGCGAAGTGTTATTATGTAGCAGGTTGAAACAATTATTGAAAAGATGTCGTTTAAATAAACGACTTCTCGTGTTTAAGTTGTACTAATACTTAATGCAACATATTTATTTAAATATGTGGCAATGTATCATTTGAAAATGAGTTAAGCTTTTTTGGTTACTGAATCGGGCAATATGACAATCGGGATGTTTTCGAATACAATGATTGAATGACAACCGAAGTGAAATTTAAATGAAATGCAAATGAAATTCAGTGCATATTCGTTACGATATACCGCCTAATTTACAACAACTTAAAAGCAACATACTTTAGTAAAAAATAAAAAATACTAATTATAGGATATGGGTTTGAGAATTCACTATGGGGAATTCTCTTATCTGTGTGATTATGAAAGGTAGCAAAGAGTAAAGGATCGAGGCGGTTTTATGAATGCCCCAATTGGCGTAATTGATTCTGGTGTTGGTGGTTTAACTGTAGCAAAGGAAATTATGAAGGTTTTACCACATGAAACCATTTATTATATTGGTGATACTGCAAGATGTCCTTATGGGCCTAGAAACAAACAGGAAGTACGGACATTTACATGGCAAATGGCTAAAGCTCTACAACGTATGAATATAAAGATGTTAGTCATTGCATGTAACACAGCAACAGCTGCTGCTTTGGAGAGTTTGCAGCAAAAATTGCCAATACCTGTTATAGGAGTCATTAATCCAGGTGCAAGAGCCGCTGAAAAAAAGACTAAACGAAATGAAATCGTAGTATTGGCAACAGAAGGAACAATCAAGAGTGGCGCATACGAAAATGCACTACTTTCTTTAAGTTCGAAGGCGAAAATAATTCCTCTTGCTTGCCCTACTTTTGTTCCACTTGTAGAAAGTGGAGAGTATGAAGGGCAATTTGCATTCGACTTAGTAGCAAATGGATTAAAACCACTCGTAAAGGAAAAATTTGATACAGTTATTTTAGGATGTACCCATTATCCAATCCTTCAACACCATATTGAAAAGGTAGTTGGACCAAATGTAACAGTACTTTCTTCTGCAGAAGAAACAGCAAAAGAAGTTGAGGAATGGTTGGCGTATAATGGTCAAATCAATTGTAGTGGTGAATTGCCTCACCATATATTTCATACAACAGGATCTGTACCGATTTTTAAAATGATTGCGGAGAAGTGGCTAGAAAAAGATTCCCTAGACATACGCCGCATCTATTTATAAATTTCTCGAGGTGCAAAACAGCAGATAATTATGAATATCCAAACTCAATTTGTTTGGTTGTATAGCGTGCCTGGTACCATTGAGTACTAGGCACAATTTTATCTCACAATAACCGATACTTTTCGAGTCAAAGGTTTAATCATAATTTACAATAAAACCATTAGGAGAGGGAAGTTCTCTTCTAATTTAGTTATGTTTAGGAGGACAAGCTATGAGCAGACATGATGGCCGTGCATCAAACGAATTAAGAAATGTAAAAATTGAATCCAACTATTTAATTCATCCAGAGGGATCTGTGTTGATCCAAGTAGGAAATACAAAAGTTATTTGTACTGCTACCATTGAAGAAAAAGTACCTGGATTCTTACGAGGACAAGGTAAGGGGTGGATTACTGCTGAATATTCGATGTTGCCACGGGCTACTGCTGAAAGAACGGTACGTGATGCTTCTCGAGGTAAGATTAACGGTCGTACTATGGAAATACAACGACTTATTGGACGAGCTTTACGTTCAGTCGTTGATTTAGAAGCATTAGGGGAAAAAACATTATGGGTTGATTGCGATGTTATTCAAGCTGATGGAGGAACACGAACAGCGTCTATAACGGGTGCATTTGTTGCATTAACCCAAGCTATTGCGAAACTCCATGAAATGAAATCATTTTCAAAATTCCCTGTTACAGACTTTTTGGCAGCGACAAGTGTTGGTTTTATCGAAGAAATTGGTGCGGTTCTAGATCTAGATTATATTGAAGATTCTTCTGCAAATGTTGATATGAACCTAGTAATGACAGGCAGTGGACGTTTTGTAGAAATCCAAGGTACTGGTGAGGAATCGACATTCTCCAGAGATGATTTAAACACATTACTTTCGCTTGGAGAAAAGGGGATTAGCGAACTAATCACTCTTCAAAAAGAGGTATTAGGGGAAACGACTAAATTAGTAGGTTATAAAAAGTTATAAGAACAATGGGTCCAGTAATGGAAATAAAATAATTGAGTGTATTTACAGGTTAATGTTTGGAGGAATTATTATGAAACAAGTCGTCATTGCAACAAAAAATAAAGGGAAAGCAAAAGACTTTGAGGCACTATTTTCACCTCTTGGTTATGATGTTGTTACTATGTTTGAAGTAGCTCCGGATATGGAAATAGAAGAGACCGGTACAACATTTGAAGAAAACGCTATTCTTAAGGCTGAAACGCTTTCTCGTGAGCTTGGTAAGCTTGTCATTGCGGATGATAGTGGATTAGCTGTAGATGCCTTAAATGGCGAACCAGGGGTATATTCGGCACGATACGCTGGTGACCATGATGATGCAGCAAATATTGTAAAAGTATTGGAAAAGTTACAAGGTGTTCCTGAATCAGATCGAACAGCGCGTTTTTGTTGTGCTCTAGCAATTGCCGGACCAAATCTTGAAACTTTTACTTTGTTTGGGACATGTGAAGGGATTATTCTTAATGAAAAACGTGGCTCGAACGGATTTGGCTATGATCCGATTTTCTATGTCCCCGAACTAGGCAAAACAATGGCAGAGTTAAGCCCAGAGGAAAAAGGTGCAATATCTCATCGTGGCAATGCAATTCGCAAACTAGCTGAAGAATTACCAACTTTATTGAAATAATTGCATTATAAGGGGATGGCAATTTTTCTATTTCATGAAGTTGGTGGATTCTTTCTATACTGGGAATTACTGCTATTGAAAAAGAGGTGATGAAATGAAACTTTTAGTTATGAGTGATACTCATGGGGATGCCGAAGTCATCAAACGGGTTCGAGAAAGACATAATGATGTAGATTTCTTCATACATTGTGGTGATAGTGAACTTTCTTATGATCATGACTTTTTATCTGATATGAAGCGAGTGAGAGGCAATTGTGATCGAGATACCCATTTTCCTGATGAACTCTCTTTTAAAGTCTCGGGTAAGAAAATCTTTGTAACACATGGGCATTTATTTAATGTGAAATCTACTATAATGAATTTATTTTATCGTGCGAAAGAACTTGAAGCTGATGTTGTATTTTTTGGTCATTCACATGTATTAGGCTGTGAGCTTGTGGATAACGTATTATTTGTGAATCCAGGTAGCCTTCTAAAACCAAGAGGGATTGAAGATAAGAGTTATACAATTGTGGAACTTGTAGATGAAACATGGGTTGTTACCGGCCTTACGTCTGAAGGAATCGAGATTTTCTCAAAACAATTCATCATTAAGTAGTGAACAAAATTATTTTAAAAAATATATAAATTAATTTTTTATAAAGTGTTGACTTATCCCTTTTTTATAGATATAATAAATCTTGTCTTTCAGGGAAATATTCACATGAAAGCCATGTCTCAGTAGCTCAGCCGGATAGAGCATACGCCTTCTAAGCGTACGGTCGGGGGTTCGAATCCCTCCTGGGACGTATATAAAACGTACACAAGCCATTAGACAAAAAGGTTTGTGTTAAATAAAGGATTCTGTTAGGGCTTCGGTCGATTACAGAATCCTTTTTTTATTTACTAAGAAAGCCTCAAAGCTAGTTTATATTAAAAAGTTGGTTTAATAGATAAATGTTTACAATTATACTAATCCCTTGATAGAATGCATTAGTGGGAAATTTTTGCTTATTTTCATATTTATATTATTAGGGGGAAGTTATGAGAAAAGGTTTAATAGCAAGTTTATTAGTGAGTGCTGCTTTGACTGTAAGTCCAATTATGACAACAACAAGTTTTGCAGCAATAGAATTGAAGGATATACAAAATTCTTACGCGAAAGATGCAATTAGTGAATTAGTTAATAAAGGAATAATTAACGGTATTTCTGGAGGGAATTTTAATCCAACAGGAAATATACAACGCCAAGATTTTGCGATCATTCTAGCGAAAGCTTTGAGTCTAGATGTAAGTAGTGCACCTGCCACATCAACTTTCAGTGATGTACCAACTACACACTATTCATTTAAATATGTAGAAGCAGCTACAAAAGCAGGTCTCATTAAGGGGCAAGGTGATGGGGAGTTTGGAATAGGTGAAAATCTATCTAGACAAGATATGGCTGTGTTGTTTGTCCGTGCATTAGGTACTGATGTAGCAGGCTATGACTCGAAGTTGACTTTTAGTGACAAGGATCAAATTGCAGATTACGCAAAAGATTCTGTCGGAGTTGCTGTTGAGCTTGGATTAATCAGTGGTAATGCAGAGAATGCGTTCAATCCGATGGGTGGGGCAGAGCGACAAGCTGTTGCACTGGTAGCATCCAAATTTCTGAAGGTAAAAGAAGAACTTGATAAACCTGAGCAAGAACCTGAGAAGCCACAGGATACTGATGAAGAGCAAGTAATTCTGGATCCAAATCCAAATCCAAATCCAAATCCAAATCCAAATAAACCTGAAGAAGATCACAAAGATGAAGAACCAGTATTCCCCGGATGTGAAGGACAGGTAATTCCTGAGGAAAATCATGAAGGAGAAGAATCAATAGTTCCTAGAGGTTTAGAACTAACCGAATGTGATATACCAGTAATCCCTATATGCCAAGAAGAAGAATATTCTGGAGGAGATGAACCAGAAGCATCGCCAGAATTAGGGTCAGAAGAAGTAGTCAAAGAATAAGTACCAATCCAACCACTATAGAAAACAATCAATTTAGATGATGAAACACAAGGTCTATAAACAATCTGTAGTTTCTAATAAGTAGGAATTTGAAAAAATGAAATTTCAAGTTACCTCAAAACTACCCCAAATCCATCTATATCGGATTTGGGGCCTTTTTTATATGATGATTATTAAAACAAGACAAATTACAAAATTAAAAAAGACTCTAATATAATTGGAATATCAACAGAAAGGAGACACACATTATGGAACCAATGCAAACTTCAAATGAAAAGATTGATCTATTCTGGAAAGAGTTTTTAGCGAAAACGAATCGAAGTGAAGCAACAAAGTATTTTGACGTCTTCCATTTTGAGTTAACAGAAAAGTTAGCTAATGAATTATTGCAATTAGTATTAGCGGGCCAAAAGAGGGCAACAGCAAGTAGTTTATGGTCATTTGAACTTCAAGATCTACGTATACCTGAAGTTGGGGATTTAAATATAGTTACCGATTGGGAAGGAAACCCTAAATGTGTGATTCAAACTACTGCAGTAACAATTATTCCATTCTCAGAAATGACTTATGATATTTGTAAGCGCGAGGGTGAGGATGATTCGTTAGAATCATGGAAAAAGGGGCATATACGCTTTTATCAGAACGAAGGACAAATGCTAGGGTATGAATTTACAGAAAGCATGCCAGTGGTATTTGAAGACTTTGAAGTAATCTATCGAGTATAGTTATTTAGCATCGCAGGTAGGCTCCTGTGATGTTTTTTATGCCCTTACGCCAAAAGCATTATAAATAGAGATGTAAATCGATTTACTTATTTCAAAATGGAATAGGTTAATATATATATCCAATTCTAGTATTATCCTCCCTAAAGCTCATTTTTAATAGAGTAAAAGGAATTTTCGACCATATGAGTGAATATATTTCATTGTTAAATGAAGGAAAATTCAGTAAATAAAAGGGGGATATTATGAAGAAAAAAATCTCGATTATGGCATTCGCGTGGATGCTTGTTTTAAGTCTTTTAAGTGGGTTTAGTAACTTTGCAAGTGCTGAAGAATTACAAACTTCAACATTTGATGAAACGATCAAATCAATAGTTGATGAGAAATTAACTGGTGGTGATGTAAGCATCACAATAAGAGATAGTAATTCAGGCGAAATAGTTTACAACTATAATGGTGATACACCAATAAAGCCTGCATCGAACACGAAATTACTTACAACCGCAGCAGCATTAGATGTTTTAGGGGATGACTATCGTTTCACAACGAGTCTTTATATCAGTGGTAAAATAGCTAATGGCGTTTTAAAGGGTGATGTATATTTACAAGGACAAGGTGATCCAACTTTAATGGATACCGATTTGAAAAAATTTGCAGAAGATTTAAAGGCGCTTGGAGTCCAAAAAATCGATGGTCGTATTGTTGGAGATGACAAATGGTTTGATGGTGATTTATTGACACCTGGAATTTGGGCGAATGACGAATCATGGTATTATGCTGCACCGATTTCAGCATTAACAACATCACCAAATACTGACTATGATTCAGGAACAATTATCGTTGATGTAGCAGCTACTCAAGTAGGTGAAAAACCTTCTTACGAAATTACCCCACATATTGGCGATTTAGAGTTTGTGAATGAAGCAATAACTGGTGCTGCAGGTACAAGTAATACGCTGACGGTTGAAAGAACTTATCGAACAAACCAAATTGTCATTACAGGAAATCTTCCAGTAGGTAAAACATTTAGAGACTGGATTACCGTTCAAGATCCTACAACACATACCTTAACGATGTTTAAAGCGTTGCTAGCAGAAGCAGGAATCGACTATACAAAAGATAAGCTATTTGAAGCTGCAACACCTAATAGTGCGCAGCTAGTATCAACGAAGGAATCAATGCCTCTTAAAGAATTATTGATTCCATATATGAAATTAAGTAACAACGGAATTGCTGATATTTTAGTAAAAACGATGGGGAAAGTTAAAAACCACCATGGAAGTACTAATGCTGGTTTAAAAGTATTAAGAGAGTATGGAGAATCTGTTGGATTAAATATGAATGATTGGTTCACTGAAGACGGTTCAGGTATGTCGCATGAAAATCACGTTTCAAGTATTTTAGTCAGTGATCTTCTATATCAAGTACAAAGTGAAGAATGGTTTGACACGTATTTTACTAGTTTACCTGTAGCTGCAAACAGTCAGCGAATGGTGGGGGGTACTTTAAGAACTCGATTGAATACTCCATTAACAGCTGGAAAAGTATTTGCTAAAACGGGTTCTTTAACTGGCGTAAGTGCTTTAAGTGGGTATATTGTAGCAAACAGTGGAAAATCCTATATTTTTAGTATTTTAGTCCAAAACAAATCAGGTGCTACGACAGGTATCGATGAAATTGTAAAGGCAATTGCAACTGAATACTAGAGATGAAAGGTTTTCAAAATGGATCAATCATGAGATTTAATCCATTTCTATAATTAATTAAAATTCAACTTAACGCGTACAAAACATTCTATGTACGCGTTTTTTTGCATTAGAATTATTTTCAACTTCTATTATTTCTGATAAGAAAAAACGCTTTAAAAACAAGAAATTCTACTTAAATCAGCAATTTTTGACAAAGTTACTTTTTTTGTAAAATTTATAAGTTATAATATTTTGTATAATTGATTTAGAAAAATTAACCATATATGGATTTTCATTATAGCTGAGGTGAATTAAGTGGAACTTGTATCATATCTAATTAAGACCTTTAAAATTGAACATGTAATTTACGAATTGGAATGTAATTTTGTAAACCTAGATGTGTTAATTAAAGAGGAGGGACATGATTTTTACTTAATTAAGTTTAATACCTTTAATAATAAAGATTGGAAAGTTACAAAAGAAATCATTAATTCTTTTGATTTGTTTTTTGATGAATTAGATAATTCGATTATTTCATTTGAAAGAGTTATTCACAATAATAATAACGATATCATTTAAATTTTCATTATAGATTGATCTCAAGCATATTACCTTTGTTCTAAGGAATTGGATTTTTATTTTGTGTTTATTCATTTTAATTAAAAGAGGTAGTTTGTTCTTTTAAATAGGTCTGGTTAATAAATTGGTATAAACAAACAATAAAAAGGGAAAGTTTGTTCTGTACTTACATTTAAAGGAGCTAACCTATTGAAAGCACAATTGATGAAATTTATGTTACGCAATCAATTGGTCGATATGATTTATCTAGCTAAGAGTGGAGAAGTTACAAAACGTCGTATTAAGATTATTCATGTAAATGAGCAATCAATTATTGCTTATTGTTTTATGAAACAATCCCAGAGAACTTTTTTAATAGATAATATCTTATCGTTATACCCAGTTTTTCGATAAGAAAGAGATATTATTAGTTAAATTTATAGTTGTGAATTCAATATATTTGAGCGGAGTTTTATAGCCTACTATCCAAATCTATAGGGTAGTATGGCTTTTTATTTTTTGTATAATGCTTCTCTTTCCTTTATGCATACATAAATATTGAAAGATACGACAGAATAATGGAAGAGAGCGAAGTAAAGGAAGGGAACCAATGGTTAAACTAAAGAAATTGTTAGCTTCTTCTATTGTAATTGTATTCACTTCTTCTTTAATATTACCTATGTTTCAAGTTTCGGCAGAGCAAGTATTGCAACCGAACCTTGGTGTGAGGATTAAATCGACTTTATCTATTGATGGGAATGTTTATAAAGATTTAAATGGAAACGGTCAACTTGATCCATACGAAAACTGGCAACTTTCTGATGAAGAACGGGCACGAGACTTAGTATCTAAAATGACATTAGAAGAAAAGGCTGGATTATTGCTAATTCCCGAATTTCCTCAATTTGAAGAAGGTAAACTAGTTTTACCAAATGCTTATTTAGATCAAAACACAAGATACTTTATTTTTCGTGATACACCAAGTGCAAATGTAATTGCAGATTATAATAATCAGTTACAAGAAGCTGCCGAAGGTTCTCGATTAGGAATACCCATAATGATCATTTCTAATCCAAGAAATCATGCCACTTCTATACAAGCGTTATCAGGATTAGGTAAGCAAGGACAGTTCTCTTATTGGCCGAATACGTTGGGTTTAGCTGCAACAAGGGATTTAAAACTAATTGAAGATTTCTCTAGAATAACTGCGAATGAATTTCGTGCAACTGGAATTCGAAAAATTTATGGATACTCTGCAGATGTGGCAACAGATCCACTGTGGCCTAGAATTGATGAAACTTTTGGGGAACATCCAGCATTGGTATCAGATATAATTTTTCGAATTGTCAAAGGCTACCAAGGTGATGTACTAAATGAAAATAGTGTAACAACTACGGTAAGGCATTTCCCTGGTGGGGGTGCAAGAGATCGTGGTAAGGATTCTTACTTTGAAGAAGGTAGATTTAATATTTACCCAACAGCAGGTAGTCTATTACGGTACCATTTACCGCCCTTTAGAGCTGCAATAGAGGCAGAAACGTCGTCAATTATGCCTTATTATGCCTATCCAAGTAACGTTAGCGCAAACCAAGGATTACCACCTTTCAGCCAAACACAACAATTTGAAGAAGTAGGGTTTACCTTCAATAAAGCAATGATTAATGATTATTTACGCGCGGAACTTGGATTTATAGGATATGTTAACTCTGATACAAGTGCAGTGATCGATAAAGCTTGGGGTGCGCTTGATTTAACGATGGAAGAACGTTATGCAAAAGCACTAAATGCTGGAACAAATATTTTTTCCGGAGCATCTGACCCAACTCCCATTATTAATGCTGTAAATCAAGGATTAGTGAGTGAATCATTAGTGGATCGTTCAGCTCAATATTTAATTACAGAAATGTTAATGCTGGGGCTATTTGAAAATCCTTATGTTGAACCTGGGAAAGCTCTGGAGGCAGTAAATGATCCAGATTCAAAACAACGTGCAGATGATGCGCATCGTAAGTCCATTGTATTACTAAGAAATGATAATGATTTGTTGCCATTAACAGACGATAAGCTACAAAACATGAAATTGTTTGTTCAAGTATTTCCAGGTGGAGAGAATGGACAAAACACTCAAAATTTAAAAGATTTAATCCGAAAGTTCGACCCTAATATTACAGTAATAGACAACATTGAAGAAGCAACACATGCATTTGTATGGATATTGCCAAGTATGGATTTATTAGGACAAAGTAAAATCACTCTAACCATTGGACCAGATACAGGGATTTTTAACATTGAAAGAGTAAGTGAGATACAAAAAAAGGTACCAACTATTACAGCAATTGATTTTAAAAACCCTTGGCTTATTAATAAGATTGAGCCAAATGCAGCAAGTGTATTAGCAACCTTTGGGGTGAAACCAGAGAGCTTGTTGGACGTAATTCGAGGGAAATTTAATCCAGTAGGAAAACTTCCAATAACAATACCTGCTAGTAAAGAAGCGTTAGAAAATTCAGCTGGAGATGTACCAGGATTTAGAAAAGGAACATCCTATATTTATCAGAACAAGAATGGTGATAAGTACCAATATAACTTTGGATTGTCATATTAAGTTGTGGAAAAAGGCTCATACTAAATATAATCGCTCAGGAATGAATGGATTGACCTGGGCGATTAGCTTCAATAAGTATGAATTTATGCATTGGAATAAAAAAAATTAAATTTTTTTCGGTTTAAGATGAAAATTTCATAAAAACATCATAAAATAGAAATAACAAACAAAAAAGGAGGACTGCCGATGATAACCGGTCAGTTAGAGCGAGCGTTTCAACTAGCGGAGAAACATAGACTCGACGTAGGCTCAGTTTTAGATTTATATACAATTATTAGGAAAGAACTAAATGCAACACCAGTAGTTGAGGAGAAGATTCTTCAGCAGATGATCAAAATTTTAGAAAATAACAAAACATACTTACGGGAGGCAACTTAAAAATTGAAAAAGCAAATTGAATTGTATGATGATTTAGACTCATTTGAGTAAGGCGCTGCTCTAGCATATGAAACCCGAGCAGCGCCTATTAATTTTGTCTTTTACTTAAAATAAGTTTCTTTCCTTCGCAACCATTACAGCTTCTGAACGGGATGAAACGTTTAACAAATTAAGAATTTGTGATAAATTTCTTTCGATTGTGCGTTGGGATACTTGAAGTTCTCCAGCAATCATGCTGTTTGAATGGCCCATAGCCAACAACTCTAGTATTCGTTGCTCCCTTTCATTTAACTTTAACGATTCTTCGTCGTTACTGTCGTTATAGTAATCTTTTACAAAATCAATAAAATTTGCAGGGATGACTAAACCATCCTTCAATGTTTCACGAATTGTTGAAAGTACCTGTTCTTTTGAAGCGGTTTTAGATAATAATCCGTGAACCATTTTATCTAATAATAAGGAATAATAATCCTCAATATTATCCCCTGTATATAGAATAACCTTTGCCGCTGGTTGATAAGTGCGAACTTTACTACATAGAACAATCCCATTTTGATTTGGCATGTTAATATCGATGAGATATACATCATAGAAGGATTGATTATTATTTAACATTTGATGCACTTCATATGTATCATTAATCGCATCTACCGAAATATCTTCTATATCCTGAAATAGTTTTTTTGTTCCCTCTAAGACAGCAACGTGATCATCGACAATCATAATTTTTATCATATTTTAGACAACTCCAACCCGTATTTGAATTTGCATTCCTTCATTTGGATAAGTATCGATTTCCAAATATCCATTAAATGTTCGTACTCTTTCTATAATCCCTTTTAATCCCATAGAGGTTGAATGATGTAAAATTTCTTTATCAAATCCAACGCCATTATCCATATACAATATTTCAAATCCCTCAGCATATTGGGTCAAATCAATTTTTACATATGTGGCTTCGGAGTGTTTAATGGCATTATTTAATAGTTCCTGGATTGTTCGGTAGATAAATAGAGGGACATATTTATTGGTCGTTTCTATTTCCTCTATTGAATAAATTAAGGTGAACTTGGCTCTTTTCTTTGTTTGTAGAAATAATTTATTAAGCGCAGCATTTAAACCTAAAGTGTCCAGTAATGGAGGTTTTAAAAGTTCACAATAAGATCTTAACTGGTGATTCATGGAGACTAATTGTTGATGGAAATCAGTTAGTTTTACTTGAAGCTTTTCTATATTTGTTTCGTATAAAACTGTATCCATCTCACGTATTAAAAATATTTGTTCCTGCAAAATGGAATCATGTAAATCTTGGGCTAAGTGACTCTTTTCATCTTCTAATTTTAGCAATACAAGTTTATCAAACCAATAAGGATGCCCTTGATCCTTTTTCTCCATTGAGTTTAGTTTTGATAATAACTCTTCAACCAGCTTTGTGTTATCAATAAAGTTATTAACAAATAAGAATAGAAGTTCTAAAGCAATTAGTTCCTCGTGTTTTAATGACGATTGTTTTCTGTCACCTAAAATTAATATTTGCTTTGTCTCAACATCTTGATGTATGCAAGCAACATAACAAAAATCTGTTTTTTTAATTTCCATAAGTTGTAATTGATCAAACAGCAATGGATCCAAAGAAGTATGTAAGGTCTTTGTTTGTTTCATTTGATTATTAATAAATTGTTTATCTTTAATATGAAAATCAATCACATAAACTACATCAAATTCAAGTTGCTTAGATAGGATTGTAGTTAGCTTTTGGAATAATTCTTTAATCGTTACTGTTTTACCTATACTCTCAATAGATGAATATAATTGGTGTATATAATTCCCGCGAGGTGTAAATAAGACCTTTCTATTAAAATAATCCAATTTTTCTTTTATATAAAAGCTAATTAAGATAAAAGCAAAGATAAAAATTGATAAATATAATAATTTTTGATCTGAAATAGATACAAAAAAGTAAACTACTAAAACAATTCCAAGCGTCATAGTAAGTGCAAAGAGAGAATAATATTTTAATCTTGAAATATAGTACTCGATATCAAATAGCCTTTCAGTGAATTGGACAAATGTTATTCCAAACGTTATAAACAAGAAAAACATAGAGAGTCCAAATGATGAAAATATGTATTTTTGCGAAAATAACATTGGGGGAATAATATACAGTAGTAAAAAAGGTAAAAAAGGAAAAACGATCCCCCAAAAAATTACTTTGATTTGAGTTTTTGGAAATTTCACGTACCCAGTGATAATTACAATGATGTTCAAGATAACTAATAGGAATAATAAAAATAATATAATCAGAGTATCGATCGCAAACATTACAGGGAAAAATTTTTCTAATATTGTTAAAATAAATACAATACAAGGAATGATATATAAATACTTAATGACATTGAAAAATTTCCATCTTATAGCGAGTGTATTATAATAATTTTTTAAGAATGAAAGTAATAATATTGGGCTGAGAACAGTACTAATACTATTAATAATTAATCCAAGCCAATTATAGCGAATATACAAAGGTATACTTCCGCAAGCAATAGCGATAGTTAAGATAAATAAAATTAAAAAGTTTAATGATTGTTTGTTTCCTTTTTGATTAATATATAAGTAAATTGCTAATATCAAGGCGGTTAAAAAATAAATAAGGGGTAAAATGTAATTTTCAAAAAACTTTAAAGGTAAATCCTGATTAGAAAATTTTATGTTATGAACTTTACCATCGTTTGTCATAACGGTCATGTTGGTTGCAAAACTTATTAATCGATCATATCGTAACTTTACAGAATGATGTATATCTATGTTATTTATCTTTAAAATGACATCACCTTGATTTATGGGATGTATCTCTTTTAATTCAGGATAACGGAATCCACTTACTATCCAATGGTCATCCTTCACTTCAACTTCTAACCCCACAGTTGGAGATTGAAAACTTTCATAGAAGATATATGTACCTAATATTAAATAAATCGTAATAATACTCCAAAACCACTTTTTTGCTATCATATAGTAACTCCAATTTTTATTGTTAATTTTTTATAATTATCTACTAGATTTCAACTTTTGGAAATATAGTTTTATAAGTAATAAAATTTAATTACTGTTTTCGTAATTTTACCTTTATCAAGGGAGTATTCATTAGCATCAAAGTCCTATCAATTTCAAGCTGAAATCTAAATTTATTTCAATTATTAATTAGAATTTGAATACTTTGTGAAAAAAGTCATGATTTCATTGCAACAAGGGGTTATTTATCATATTGTGTAAATACAAACACAACAATATGAATTCAACGCTTAGGCTCTTTAATAAAAAGGAGTTTGGGCGTTTTTTATTTTAAGCTTACTATTCGCAATTTTCGGTAATTAATCGCAATCCACTCTATTCAATTAAACTAAATACATTTAAAATAATGCTAAAAAGAAAGAGGATGAGATTGTGCCAAAAAAGATTAGAGAATATGGGGTAGCAATTGGGAAGTTACCAGTTGGTAGAAAAAATTGTATAACAGATGTTGATGGAGTTAAAGTTGGCCACATAACATTAGATTACCCTATAGATGAAGAAGGTACATATGCATGCACAGGCGTAACAGCAATCCTTCCACATAGTGGGAATCTATTTAAGGAAAAAGTTACAGCAGCAAGTTATGTTATTAATGGATTTGGTAAAACAACAGGACTCGTTCAGGTGAATGAATTAGGTGTACTCGAGTCGCCAATTATGTTAACAAACACCTTTGGGGTGCCAGCCGTTACACAAGGCACATTAGACTATATGTTAGAGGGTAATCCTGAGATTGGGATTGTTACGGGAACTATTAATCTTGTTGTTGGAGAATGTAATGATAGTCATTTAAACTCAATTCGTTCTTGCCCAGTTACTCCTAAACATGCTATTGAAGCAATACATAACGCAACTGAAGATGTAGCAGATGAAGGAGCAGTTGGTGCAGGTAAAGGTATGATTTGTTTCGGTTATAAGGGTGGAATCGGATCTTCATCCCGGATTGTATCAGATGAGAAAGATAACATTTCTTATACTGTTGGATGCTTAGTTTTAAGCAACTTCGGAGAAAGTTATGAATTCCTATCTGAGAAATACAAATCAATAATTGTACAAAATGAATCGACAAGTAAGCCAACAGATGGTTCCATTATTATCGTTTTTGCTACAGATGCTCCATTAAGTAGTCGTCAATTACAACGTGTTATTAAACGTTGTGGTATTGGTTTGGGTAGAACGGGGAGTCATTACTCTCATGGTAGTGGAGATATTGTAATTGGTTTTTCTACTGCTCACAAAATTCCACACTCGACTGAAAATGGAACTGAATCTAGAATACAGATTCGCGAGGACCATTCAATAATGAATCAATTATTCACTGCTGCAGCAGAAGCAACCGAAGAAGCAATTATTAACTCACTTTCACAAGCCATTACAACTACTGGTAGAAATGGTCATACCGTACATTCATATCAATTTGAACATTAAGATGGAGTTATTCAAGCTATATTTTGCTTGAATAACTTTTTTTGTTGATACAATTAGATAGTTTAATATAAAACGTTTAGATAATAATAATAATTCCTATAAGTTTTATAGCGTTTAACCGATAGTGAAAAATACAAAATTATATCTAGTAAAAGGTTATAAAATATGATAGATTTTATTTTAAATACGGAATTGTCTAAAAATTCGGTTATGTGACAAAATTTGTATATTTTAAATTATTTGGATTTTGGAGTGGTTTTCATTAAGGACTTTTTATTTAAACCAATTGAACGTTTGAAAACTCATGAAAAACAATTGCAATTCAAGTTAATTGAAAATAATGAACCGCTTGTTAAAGTTCTAGCTGAATCAAATAGACTGTATATTAAACCAATTTATTTTGAGCAGAAAGTTCCCTCTAGTATCAATTCCATTTATTTACGTGAAGGGGTTTACAAACGATTAAAAAAAGCTCTTAGTTTATTGCCTGATGAATATAGTCTGATTTTATACGATGGGTTTCGTCCGTTACAGGTGCAGCAATCACTATTTGACATCTTTAAAGAAAGTATAAAAAAACGAAATCCTCAACTTACTGATGATGAAGTTTTACAAGAAACGTTAAAATATGTTGCTTTACCGAGTATAGAGCCTACTCGCACATCCCCTCATATTACTGGGGGTGCAATTGATTTAACTTTAGGTGATTGTAATGGCAAGGCGCTTGATCTTGGAACTGAATTTGATGAAATGAGTGAAAAGTCTGCTACAAGGTATTTTGAAGAACATCCATTTGAAAATGAAATGGCACTTCAAAACAGACGAGTTTTATACAATTGTATGTCTGAAGTTGGGTTTAGTAATTATTCAGAGGAATGGTGGCATTACGATTTCGGTAATGTATCTTGGGCAAAACGGGTGTTATTAGAAAGTGTTCAATACGGTCCAATTTTAGTCCAACTTCAAAACAACGATGTAAAGGAGTATCGATTTTTATGAAAGTTTTTATTAGTGCAGACTTGGAAGGTGTTGCTGGTTCAACTACTTGGATTGAAACAGAAAAAAACACTCCTGATTATGCTCCATTTCAAAAGCAAATGACAAAGGAAGTTGAAGCTGCCATTGAAGGAGCTATTGCTGGCGGTGCAACTGAAATATTATTAAAAGATGCACATGATTCTGCTAGAAATATTGATATCTCCAATCTACCTGAGAATGTAAAGATTATTCGTGGTTGGACTGGTGATCCAATGTGTATGGTAGCTGGTTTAGATCAAAGTTTTGATCGTGCAATTTTCATAGGTTATCACAGTAAAGGTGGTAGCCATCGTAACCCATTAGCACATACTTTAACAACGACTGTCGATGTAAAAATCAATGGTGAATATGTTAGTGAATTTTTAATAAATACTTATGCTGCAGCATTACATGGAGTTCCTGTTTCATTTGTAAGCGGGGATGTAGGTCTTACAGAGGAAATTAAGACTGTTAATGAGAATATTGTCACATTCGCTATCAAAGAGGGTATTGGCGGAGCGACATTAAGCGTTAGTCCTAAATTAGCAGTTAGTGAAACAAAAAGATTAGTTGAAGAATCTTTGAAGATTGATAGAAATTCTCTGCAAGTTCCACTGCCTGAGAAATTTGTCGTTGAGCTAGTTTATCGTGATCATACACGTGCATTCCGTAATTCATTTTATCCGGGTGCAAAATTCAAACCGCATAATACGGTTGAATTTGAGACAAATGATTATTACGAAGTATTACGAATACTACAGTTTTTAACTTGATAGAAGATTAGGTGAAGCAAATGAAAATTACAGACATCCAGGTTTTTGAGGTTGAAGCACCACTCATTACCCCCTTTAAAACAGCACTTCGAACAGTAGAAAAAATTAATAACGTTGGAGTGACTGTATATACAGATAACGGTCAAGTTGGGATTGGAGAAGCAGCACCAACAGCCGTAATTACTGGTGAAACAAAAGAATCAATTGTTCATGCCATCACGCATTATATCAAACCAGCAATCTTGGGTATGGAAATTGAGGATCTTGCACAAATCATGGAGAAAATTGACCATTGTCTTTATAAAAATACAAGTGCAAAAGCTGCAGTTGATATAGCGATCTATGATTTATTTGCAAAGAGATATAATGCACCGTTGTACAAAATATTAGGGGGCTACCGACAAGAACTAATCACAGATATTACAATTAGTGTCAATGATACCGCTGAGATGGTGAGCGATAGCCTAGATGCTGTACAACGTGGTTTTAAAATTCTAAAAGTTAAAGTTGGAAAAGATCCTGAAAGAGATGCACAAAGAGTTATCGATATACGGAAAGCGGTTGGGCCAGATGTGACTCTTCGTGTTGATGCAAATCAGGGATGGTCACCTAAACAAGCGGTGAAAATTATTCGAGACATAGAAGATGCTAATACAAATATTGAATTAGTAGAACAACCAGTTCATTATGCAGATTTAGAAGGAATGCAATATGTAACGATGAACACACAATCAAATATTTTAGCAGATGAAAGTGTCTTTTCACCAAAAGATGCACTGAAGTTAATCCATATGCGTGCCTGTGATTTAATCAATATAAAACTCATGAAAACTGGTGGAATCTATCAAGCTCAGAAAATATCACATATTGCTGAAGCAAATGGAATCGAATGTATGATTGGGTGTATGTTAGAAACAAAAATTAGTGTTAGTGCTGCTGCACATTTTGCAGCTTCACAAAAAAACATTACGATGGTCGATTTAGATGGGCCAAGTCTGTGTTTGAAAGATCCAGTTACGGGAGGGCCGACATTTGAAAATCAGTGGATTAGAATGTCTCAAGACCCTGGAATCGGATTTTCAATATAAAAATAGAGAAAAATTGGGAGGGTTTCTATGAAGAAATATCTTTTATTGCTGTTAGCATGTATCTCTGTAATACTAGCAGCTTGTAGTGGCAATGAAGAATCTTCAGGTGAAGAATCGGTTTATCGAACTGTTTATTCAGGGGAAATTAAAACGTTAAACTATCTTAAAACATCTGATACAAACGAATTCGCAGTTGCTGCAAACTTAGTTGATGGTTTGATCGAGTATGACAAGTATGGAATCGTTCAACCAGGTTTAGCTGAGTCATGGGAAACAAATGATGATGCATCAGTATGGACATTCAAACTTCGTGATGGTGTTAAGTGGGTAGACCACGAAGGGAAAGAAGTTGCTGATGTAACAGCTAAAGATTTCGTGGATGGTTTAAATTATGTACTTGATGCAAAAAATGAATCATCAACTGCTTGGATTGCAACAGTAGTAAAAAATGGTAATGCCTTCTACGAAGGTGAAATTTCTGATTTCACACAAGTAGGCGTTAAAGCACTAGATGACCATACTTTAGAATACACATTAGAAGGTCCTACACCGTATTTCCTTTCTATGTTGAACTATGTATGTTTCTTCCCAGTAAATGGCGAGTTTTTAGCTGAAAAAGGGGAAAGCTTTGGTACAACAAAAGAGAACTTCTTATATAACGGTTCTTATATTTTAGATGAATTTGAACCACAAAATAAACGTGTTCTTGTAAAGAATGCTACTTATTGGGATAAAGACAATGTCTTAATCGACAAAATCGAATACAAGTATAACAAAGAAGCTGCAACTGTAGCTCCAGAATTATTCTTACGTGGTGAAGTTGATGCTGCGTCTATTCCTACTGCAATTTTAGATGATTGGTTCAATGATTCAGAGAAAAAAGATTTAGTTCGTCAAAGTTCAAATAGTTTCTACACATATTTCTATGCATTAAACTTCGATCCGCAATTTGATGCAGAATATGAACCGGAAAACTGGAAGGTTGTTGTGAACAACAAAAACTTCCGTAAGTCATTATTCCACGGACTTGACCGTGTATCAGCAATGATGACATTAGAACCTTATAATCCAGAAACACTTTTAAGTAATACTATTACACCTAAAAACTTCGTTGATGTTGATGGTGTAGATTATACACAATTAGATGGATTAGCTGATTTTAGTAATAATGATTCATTTAATAAAGAGTTAGCACTTGAGTACAAAGAAAAAGCTATGAAAGAACTTGCAGGTAAAGCTACATTCCCTGTTAAAGTGTTAATGCCTTATAACTCTGGAAGTCCTGATTGGGCTAACCGTTCTCAAGTAATTGAGCAACAAATGGAGAACTTATTAGGTAAAGACTTTATTGACATAATTGTATATGCAGGTCCTTCTACAGGATTCCTAGGAGAAGTTCGTCGTCCGGGTAAATATGCATTTATGGAAGTAAACTGGGGTCCAGACTATTCTGACCCATCAACTTACACAGATCCATTCACTACTGGTGGAACTTACAACAAACCAGAATTAGCTGAAGGATACAATGGTAAGTACGATAGCATGGTTGAAAAAGCTAAAGCAGCAATTGAACCAGCAGAACGCTATCAACTATTTGCTGAAGCAGAGTCATTCCTAATTGAAGAAGCATTCGTTGTTCCTTACGCAGTTGGTGGTAGTGGATACGTTGCATCTAAATTAAATCCATTTGAATCACAGTATTCACCATTTGGTGTAACAATGGAGAAATTTAAAGGTAATTCGTTATTAGAAAAACCAATGAGTAATGATCAATTCAAAGAAGCAAAAGCACAATGGGAAAAAGAACGTGCTGAAGCTTTAGCAGAAGCAGGTCAATAAATCGTTGAACACTATGAATCACTAAATCATTTGTTAGATTCAAAAGTGTGAAACTTATAGAAGAAGGAGATGGCCTTATACCATCTCCTTCCTTCTCTTATTAAGGTAAGCAAGGGGGTTCCATTATGTTAGGGTATATCGGAAAGCGACTATTACAGTCAGTAGTTACGCTATTCGTCATTATTTCAATAGTATTTTTACTATTGCGCTTATTGCCTGAAGAAGGGTATTTAGGGGCTGCTGCTGATAAAATGTCACCAGAGCAACAAGAGGTCTATTTAACAAACTTAGGGTTACGTGATCCAATACTCGTTCAGTTAGGAAACTTTTACGCTGATTTAATACATGGAGATTTCGGAAAATCTATTACATATCGAACAGATGTACCAGTTTTAGATATCATTGCTGATAAAATCTTGTATTCGTTAGCATTTGGTTTAGCTGCTGTTGCATTTTCAATTTTAGTCGGTGTACCATTGGGAATTTTAATGGCACAAATGAAAGGTAGATGGCTTGATCGCTTAGGGACAGGTTATATCGTTTTTGTAGTTGCCGTTCCTTCGATGGTGTATTACTTATTAATCCAAGTATACATTACAGATATCTTTAAATTACCAATGTTATTTGATGAAGACAAACCGATTACTTGGTTATTACCACTCATTTCACTTTCACTAGGTCCGATTGCTTCATATGCAATGTGGATGCGTCGTTATATGGTCGATGAGTTAAACAAAGACTATATTAAACTAGCGCGTGCAAAGGGAGTAAAAGAGCGTACTTTAATGTTTAGCCATGTTATGAGAAATGCATTTATTCCACTTGCTCAATATTTACCAGCAACGATATTATTTACGATTACTGGTTCAATCTATATCGAATCTTTATACTCCATTCCGGGAATGGGTGGATTACTTGTTGATGCAATACAACGTCAAGATAACGCCGTCGTACAAGGTCTTGTATTGATTTTCTCTTCATTAGGGATTATCGGTTTATTTTTAGGTGATATAGCGATGGCTCTTGTCGATCCTCGTATAAAGTTAGGTAGAGGGGAGAGTGTTCGCTAATGGGCTTATATTCTGAAGAAATACGTAATATTACTGACAAATCAAGTGAACAATTATTCGAGTTTGCTGTATCAGATGAAAATAAAGCTGAACAATCAGGCTACTCCAACTATTCGTATTGGCGTTCAACTTGGAAGTCTTTTATAAAAAATAAGGTCGCAGTATTTTTGCTTTTGTTAGTTATTGGTATTGTTTTCTTTGTTTTGATACAACCAATTTTACCTAATCAAAAGTCACCAACAGAAATTTATTTGGATGATCAAACAGGGTATCAAGCACGAAATATCGAACCAAATGGTGAATATTGGTTTGGTACTAATTCAATAGGACAAGATTTGTGGGCACGTATTTGGGCTGGTACGAGAACATCTTTATTGATTGGTGTTGTAGTTGCTTTAGTAGAGGTTATTGTAGGAATTACAATCGGTGCGCTTTGGGGTTATTCAAGAAAACTTGAAACACCTATTTCCCATGCGTATAACGTAATTGAAAATATTCCAACAACAATCGTGTTAATTTTGATGTCATTAATTTTACGTCCAAGTATTTCAACAATCATTATTGCAATGTGTATTACCGGCTGGGTAGAAATGGCGCGCTTTATACGAAATCAAATTGTTATTTTACGAGATCGTGAATATAATTTAGCGTCAAGAACATTAGGGACACCAAGTCATCGAATTATTTTGAAAAACTTATTACCATACTTAATTTCTATTATTATGCTACGTATGAGTTTAGCAATTCCATTTGCCATTGGTGCAGAAGTATTTTTAACTTATATCGGTTTAGGTTTACCGATTAGTGAACCATCATTAGGTAACTTAATCAATGAAGGACGCGTACTTATGATGTCTCCAGACTTACGTTATCAGCTCATTTTCCCGAGTGTGGTTTTAAGTGTAATTACAATTTCCTTCTATATCATAGGAAACTCATTTGCTGATGCAGCTGATCCGAAAAATCACGTATAGGAGGGATTACGATGGAAGAAGCTCAAACAAAAACAAAAATCTTATCAATTGAAAATCTAGTTATTAAATTCAAATTACGTGGGCAAGTACTTACTGCAATACGTGATATATCACTAGATTTATATAAAGGTGAAAGTCTCGCAATTGTTGGTGAATCTGGATCCGGAAAATCTGTACTAGTGAAATCCATCATGGGTTTGCTCGATAAAAACGGTTACGTTGATCAGGGTAAAATCATGTACCATGATGACGATTTATCTAAATTTAAAACAGAAAAAGATTGGCTTAAAATCCGTGGTAAGGAAATTGCGATGGTAACGCAAGATCCCATGACTTCATTAAATCCATTAAAGACAATTGGAAAGCAAATTGAAGAGGCAGTTTTGTTACATCAAGGGTTAACTGGAAAAGATGCATACGAAAAAGTTCTTCAATTATTAAGAGATGTAGGAATTCATGATGTAGAAAAGAGATATAAACAATATCCTCATGAATTTTCAGGTGGTATGCGACAACGTATTGTAATTGCAATTGCTATCGCATGTAATCCAAAAATATTAATTTGTGATGAACCAACAACAGCACTGGATGTAACAATCCAAGCGCAAATTTTACAATTATTAAAGAATCTTCAAGAAAAGTACCTTCTTACGACAATCTATATTACCCATGATTTAGGTGTTGTAGCCAAAGTTGCAGATCGAATTGCAGTAATGTATGCAGGTGACATTATTGAAGTTGGTAAAACGGATGAAATCTTTTTTGACGCAAAACATCCATATACATGGGCGTTAATTTCATCACTTCCTCAACTAGGTGTGAAGGGTGAAGAGCTTTATTCTATAAAAGGAACACCGCCAAATCTATTTAAAGAAATCAAAGGGGATGCCTTTGCACCTCGTAATCCATATGCATTAAAAATAGATTTTGTAGAACGCCCACCTTACTTTAAGTTAAGTGAAACACATTATGCAAAAACATGGTTGCTTCATCCGAGTGCACCTAAAGTAGAGCTTCCTGAAACTTTGAGAAAATTCTTTGAAGAAGGGAGACAGTTTGCAAATGGCTGATAGAGAAGTATTAGTAGAAGTGAAAAATTTAAATGTCACTTTTGGAAAAGGAAAAGGTAGTTTTGAGGCAATTAAAGATGTTAGCTTTGAAATTTATAAGGGTGAAACATTTGGATTAGTAGGTGAATCTGGTTCTGGTAAAACAACAATCGGCCGTGCCATTATGCGAATCAATGAGGTCACAGGTGGACAAATTCTATTCAAAGGAAAGCCTATCAACGGAAAGATTCCACGTGATTGGGACCGTGAAATTACTCAAAAGATTCAAATGATTTTCCAAGATCCAATGGCATCACTTAATGAGCGAGCGAAAGTAGACTATATCATTAGCGAAGGTTTAGTGAATACAAAGAAATTTACAACTGAGATAGAACGACAAGAAAAGGTTCGAAATGCATTATTACAAGTTGGGTTATTACCCGAATTCGCATCTCGTTTCCCACACGAGTTTTCAGGTGGTCAACGTCAGCGTATTGGGATTGCACGAGCATTAGTGATGGAACCAGAATTCATCATTGCTGATGAACCGATATCAGCATTAGACGTATCGATTCGTGCTCAAGTATTAAACTTACTTGCAAAATTGCAAGAAGAAAACAATCTAACTTATTTATTTATCGCTCATGATTTATCAATTGTTCGTTTTATTACCGATCGAACAGCAGTTATTTATAAAGGGAATATTGTTGAATTAGCGGAAACAGAAAAATTGTTCTCTAATCCAATTCATCCTTATACTCGTGCTTTAATCTCAGCAGTGCCAGAACCAAACCCTCATAAGGAAAGAAGCAAAACGGTTGAAGTTTATGACCCAACTCAACATAACTATGAAAAAAATCCACCATCGTTTGTTGAAGTTGAAGAGGGGCATTTTGTTCTAGCAAATGAAGAAGAAATTGCAAGATATCGTGAAACTCAGAAGATGGGGGTTAGTTCATGAGAATTCCAAAGTCATTAAAAAAGGGAGATACTATTGGACTGATTGGTGCATCAAGTCCAACTCCTCCTGAGAACTTACCTAAGGCAATTGAAGCAATTGAAAAACTGGGATTTAAAGTAGTTGTTGGTGAAACTTGTAGAGAAAGACATGGATATTTGGCTGGGAAAGATGATTTGCGTGCTCGAGAAGTCAATGAAATGTTCCGTAATCCAGATATTGACGGTATATTTTGTATACGTGGTGGTTATGGGGCTGCAAAAATATTGCCTTCTCTTGACTTAGAAATGATCAAAGCAAATCCAAAGGTCTTCGCTGGTTATAGTGATGTAACAGCACTTCATATTGTGTTTAATCAACAATGTGATTTTGTAACTTACCATTCACCGATGCCATCTACAGAATTTATTAAACCTGGAATGGATGAATACACTTGGAATTCTTTTATTTCTAGTGTAATGGATACTGAGCGAACTGATTACCAGCTTGAAAATGCAGAAGGTACAGAAATGACAACGCTTGTTGCAGGTGAAGCAACAGGTCAACTAGTCGGTGGAAATTTAACGCTGGTTACTTCTTCTCTTGGAACGCCATATGAGATAGATACAAAAGGAAAAATTCTATTTTTAGAGGATATTGATGAATACGAACGTAGTATTGATCGAATGTTGACTCAACTTAAACTTGCTGGAAAATTAGATGATGCAGCAGGAATTCTTTTAGGGGCTTGGACAAATTGTGGTCCACAAAATCCCGAAAAACCTGACCAAAGATTAAGCTTAAAAACAATATTTGAAGAGATTCTAGTTCCAACAGGTAAACCGATATTAATGGATATTACTTGTGGCCATGTTTTGCCAACGTTAACTTTACCATTAGGTAAAACGGTCACATTTAATACCGAAACAAAATCGATTAAAGTAATCGGGTAGGTGGATGATTTGATCGACTGTATACGTTCTCTACTTGAAGAAGTAGATTTTAAAGTACACCTATTTGTACGCGATGCTAAAAGTGAAGACTATATGATCAAAGAAAATATAGATAGTGTATTTTCAAGTGCGAGTCTTATTAAAGTTCCATTACTTGTAGCTGTTTTAGATTATGTTGAACAAAATAATCTATCACTAGACACTGAAATAAAAATAACTAGTGAAAACAAAGTTGATTTTAGTGTAGTGACTGAACAAGATTTAGAGAAAAGTACATTATATGAATTATTAGTTTGGATGATCATAACGAGCGATAATTCTGCTACAAATGTGTTAATTGATTTTGTGGGAATGAATGAACTGAACACTTATTTCAACAAAATTGGTTTAACCGAAACAAAACTCCAAAGAAAAATGATGGACTTTGAACGCATGGATCAAGGGTTTGATAATGTAACAACAGCTCGCGACATGGCGTATCTCTATTCTCGGATTTATCAACAAAATCTATTAAAACAGTATAATCCACTTGTTATCGATATATTGTGTAGACAACGAGTTCATGAAGGATTAAAAAGATATATTTCAGATGATGTTCAGATTGCGCACAAAACTGGAAGTCTAGATACGGTTTGTCATGATGTTGGTATTGTCTATCTAGATACAAGGGACTATATCATTGGTGTTTTCACTACTGACTTACATGATGTTGTGGCAGCGCAAAAAGTAATAGGTCGCATTTCTAAAATCGTTTATGAATATTATAGATTGGAAGAAAGGAGGTCTACTTCTTGAAAGCAATTGTAAATGACATGATTGTAAATTTACATGAGAAACCAGATACAACATCGGAATTAATCGACGAAGTATTATACGGAATGACTGTAAACATTATTGAGTTTTGTGATGAATCCTGGGTGCGAATTCAAACTTCCTATCGTTACGAAGGATATTGCTTAAAAGAAAAGTTGTTAATTGATGATGTAAAGGCTTTACAATGGCAAGATGAAGCAAAAAATGTCATCCTACAAAATTTTGCTGATATACTAGCGGGACCTAAGATACAAAGTACAAAGATTGCTACCTTAGTTAAAGGGTCATTCATTATCCTACTTGAAGATTCTGAAATTGATAGCGAGTGGTCAAAAGTAAAATTAGCTACAGGTGATATAGGCTATACAAGGTCATATTGGCTTCGTAGTGCTATTGTAGATAAAGTATCAGAAGAGGAATTTAGAGAAAATGTTGTTGAAACAGCATTAAGTTACTTAACAACACCCTATCGCTGGGGAGGTAAATCGCCACTAGGAATCGATTGTTCAGGTCTTTGTTCAATGGCATACATGTTAAATGGTGTATTCATTTACCGGGATGCCAAAATTGTAGATGGTTTCCCGATTAAACAAATTCCATTTGAGCAAATTCAAAAGGGTGATCTATTATATTTCCCAGGGCATATTGCAATGTACATGGGAGATAGTTTATATATCCACTCTTCTTTAGGTGGTAACGAAGTGGGCGTGAATAGTCTTAATGAAAATCACCCCCATTATAGAAAAGATTTAGCTACTTCCATCACAGCAGTAGGAAGTCTGTTTGCAAAAGAATTAGTTCATTAAATAATGCTAAAAAAAGTGCAGTCTAACTGCACTTTTTTCATTGAAAAGTTTACAGTGTTCATAAAAATTTATATTTTAATGTGGTAAATATGTGAAATTCTATTTATATAACCTAAAATTTGTTATCATAAAAGTAACAAAAGGAGGATTATGAATGTCATCTTATAATAATATTGTCGTAGCAATTGACTTTTCTGAGCAATCTATCAAGGCATTCCGACGTGCAATCAACGTTGCATTGGAAAACAAAGCTTCTTTACTACTAGTTCATGTTATTGATACTCAATCATTTGGAATTGGCGCTTATAATATTAAGTTCGGGGATAAAGTAAAAGCAAAAAGTATTTTAGATATTGAAAATATTAAAAATGAAGCTAATGCAGCTGGAGTAGAAAATGTCGAGGTTCTTGTAGAAGCAGGATCTCCAATCGGAATAATAACTAAATTACCGGATGTGGACCTAATTATATGTGGTGCAACAGGATATAATTCAATTGAAAATGTGGTAATTGGTTCTGTGGCAGAACGTATTGTTCGTTTAGCAAAATGTGACGTACTCGTTGTTCGCACTTAATATCTAATTATATCTATATAGTAAATATATACCCTACTTGTATAGTACAATTAGGGTTTTGTTAATTATATGCGAGATAACTTTTATCTTTTTTATCAATTAATATAGTTCTTACTTTTTTCCCTAGTTGTTTTACTTCTTCTAAAAATTCTGGTGTCTATAAAGCGGCCACCTAAGCTCCATTAGATTTATATTATATATATGACAATTATCATTTGAAGTTCATTACATCTCTCTCTATATAAAATTGTGTTATATTGCCATAATAAAGAAAGAGGTGAAGAACATGGCTCAATATATAGCTGTAAAAAGTAATTATAGTAAGAAAGAGGAATTTTGGAATGCAATGACACACGGTGTCGGTGCTTTACTAACAATTCCAGCCACAATTTTATTAATTAAAAAGGCATTATTTAATAGTTCCAATGTCGCCATGGTAAGTTATATTATTTTTGGAATATCAATGTTTCTACTATACTTAGCTTCTACTTTATATCATTCCATACCAAATCATAAAAATTTACTTAAAAAACTAGATCATAGTTCAATCTTTCTTTTAATTGCAGGTACTTATACTCCAATTGCTTTAATTGCAATAGGTGGTACAACTGGATGGACGCTTGTAGGAATAGAATGGGGTTTGGCAGTAATAGGTATCGTACTAAAACAATTTTTCGTACATCGTTTTAAAAGAATTTCTTTACTCGTTTATATTGGAATGGGTTGGTTAGTTATTTTTGTTTTTCAGCCAGTTGTAGAATATCTAACTATTAGTGGAATTTTATTATTACTTGCAGGTGGACTTAGTTATACTGTAGGCACTTATTTTTATAAAAATAATAAAATCTCATATAATCACGCCATTTGGCACGTTTTTGTCATGGGTGGAAGTGTATTTATGTTTTTAGCAATTTACTATTTTTGCTAATAGAAAACTCCAATGAGAGCTAAGGTGATTGCCATGCGCTCTTCATTGGAGTTATTTTAATTCCATATTCAATATTAATATTTTATTTCAATTTCGTGGATTCTCTTTTACATTTTCAATCGTTTTATTTGCTGATTGAAGGACGGAGTAATCCTTCTAAAAAGTTATTAATCACAACCGCCACTATCTCCGCCACTATCTCCACAAGAATAGGATGAGTAGTAAGATCCGCCATCTGCATAACTAGTCCCATATTTCGACTGACCTTTAATACGTCGGACTGTTTTTTTCATTTTTTGATGATTCTGTCGTTGCTTTGGCGTCATGTTTAGCCATCGCATAAACGCTTTAGTTTCACTAATTGCCAACTGAAATAAGGAAACCGTCCACATAATAATTAACATTAATATTCCACTAATAACAAAAATGCCAAATATCGCAGTAAACAAATCTTCCATTTTAAACACTTCCAATCTTATTTTTAATGAGGACTTGTAAGTGTTCTTAATAATAAGTCTTATTTAAGTATACTAATTAATGGCAAATGAAAATTGATTCAAATTCATTATATCTATTAATGAGACTTTCTTACTCTTCGTAAATCATTTTTTTCGTCATTCCACCATCTACAGTTAGATTAGTCCCTGTGACAAAGTCATTTTGTTCATCTGTTAGATATAAGCAAGCTTTCGCAATATCTTCTGGTCGTCCAACACGTCCTGAGAAATGTTGCTGATGATCTAT
>DATMFE010000331.1:0-10427 GCA_035556295.1 Ureibacillus sp. | reverse complement strand
ATAAATTTCGCAAGTATTTATGTTGGCCGAGAAAAACCGCAAGTATTTAATGAAATATCGCAAGTAAATACAACAAATTCGCAAGTAAACACACAAAAATCGCAAGTATTTATATTGGCCGAGAAAAACCGCAAGTATTTAATGAAATATCGCAAGTAAATACAACTAATACGCAAGTAAACACATAAAAATCGCAAGTATTTATATTGGCCGAGAAAAACCGCAAGTATTTAATGAAATATCGAAATACAACGAATTCGCAAGTAAACACATAAAAATCGCAAGTATTTATGTTGGCCGAGAAAAACCGCAAGTATTTAATGAAATATCGCAAGTAAATACAACGAATTCGCAAGTGAACATATAAACTTCACAAGTATTTATATTGGCCGAGAAAAACCGCAAGTATTTAATGAAATATCGCAAGTAAATACAACGAATTCGCAAGTAAAGACATATAAATCGCAAGTATTTATATTGGCTGAGAAAAACTGCAAGTATTTAATGAAATATCGCAAGTAAATGCAACGAATTCGCAAGTAAACACATAAATTTCGCAAGTATTTATGTTGGCCAATATTAATCGCAAGTAAATCCTGAACTTCAAAAAAATCCCCAATTTTTATCAGCAATAACCAAATCCATATTCAACAACATACATACGATTTACATAATAACTTTGCACTTATAATTAGTAATCAAACCCAAATCAGCTATAATATTTCTATAAACAATCTTAAATAAACGGTGGCATAATTATACAACATATATGGAGGGTAATTGAGGACTATGGAAATTTACAGCTCACTAGGAGTTCAAGCAGGGATTAGTATTTTTTCACATATATTTTTTATTGGTATCACATTTTATGCTTTACAGGCTTTTCGAATGGAACAATTGTTTAAAAAAGGGTGTACATTTCAAATACAACTCATTTATATACTATTAAGTATTGCAATTGGATCGAGCGTTTCAAATTTCATTTTAGATATATCAGGTTGGTCTAGACAATTACCTTATATCTTCTCATAAACTATGTGAGTAAGTTTTAATAGATAACTAATAGAAAATTTATTTGTTGCTATATTAAAAGGTAAAAGAGTAAACTAAATAATGTTATCATTTATTTATCATATTTATCTTAAAAACACTAAAATTCACATATTTTGTCATCTTGGGTAGACAAAAAAACAAGCAAAATTTAAAACAGGTGTATCCCACATAGTAAATTTATCGATTCTAGGAAAATACGACAAATTCTCTGTCGTTATTATACATATATGAACAATATTACCTGGGAAATTTTCGAAAATTGTTGAATTTACACTGATTACAACTGTCTATCAAACTGTGAAATGGTAAAAGCGCCCGTAAATTCACCAATCTGAAACGTTTTGCGTAATATAAATTGTAGATTAATATTTAAAAATAACGTAAAATAGTTAGTTGAGAGCTTGTTTAAATAGAAGAAAAAATGTAACATATTGAAGGCTAGTTATTTTTAAATAAATGATAGAAATTAGATTAGTAGGTACGGACAATTGAATTCGGAGGGACGAATTGTGGAGAAAATTATTGTTACGGGAGGCCAAAGTTTAAAAGGTTCCGTAAAAGTTGAAGGTGCAAAGAACGCAGTACTTCCTATATTAACAGCATCTTTATTAGCATCAAAAGATCGTACAACTTTAAAGGATGTTCCGAATTTGGCGGATGTTCATATTATAAACGAAGTACTAAAAAGCTTGAATGCTGAAGTACAATACGACGTAGAAAAAAATGAAATTAACATAAATGCTACAAAAACACTAAATAGCGAAGCTCAATTTGAATACGTTAGCAAAATGCGCGCTTCAATTTTAGTTATGGGTTCATTATTAGGACGCAATGGATATGCTAGAGTCGCACTTCCTGGGGGATGTGCAATTGGTTCACGTCCAATTGAACTTCATTTAAAAGGCTTCGAGGCTATGGGTGCAAAAATAACTTTTGGTCATGGCTTTGTCGAAGCAAAAGTAGAAGACAGACTAAAAGGTGCTGAAATCTATTTAGATTTTCCAAGTGTAGGTGCAACTGAAAATATTATGGCAGCAGCAGCACTTGCAAAAGGAACAACAGTTATTGAAAACGCTGCTAAAGAACCTGAAATTGTGGATTTAGCTAATTTCATTAATGGTATGGGCGGTCGCGTAAAAGGTGCAGGTACTGATACAATCCGTATTGAAGGTGTGGATGAATTACACGGTACTACTCATCATGTAATTCCAGACCGTATTGAAACTGGAACATTCATGGTAGCAGCAGCAATTACACGCGGTGATGTATTCATTGAAAATGCGGTACCAGAACATATGACGGCATTAATTGCAAAACTTCGTGAAATGGGCGTTGAAATCATTGAAGGAGATAACGGAATTCGTGTTCGCGCAAAAGATCCGTTGAAAGCGATTGATATTAAAACGATGCCTCACCCTGGATTCCCAACTGATATGCAAGCACAAATGATGGCATTATTATTAACAGCTAAAGGTGCTAGTATTATTACAGAAACAGTTTTTGAAAACCGTTTTATGCATGTTGAAGAATTCCGTCGTATGAATGCTCAAATTAAAATCGAGGGTAGAACTGTTTTCATTGAAGGTCCTACAAAACTCCAAGGTGCTGAAGTTGGGGGAACAGATTTACGAGCAACAGCTGCTTTAATCTTGGCTGGTCTAGTATCTGAAGGTATTACACGTATTACAAATTTACATCATCTCGACCGTGGGTATGTGAATTTCCATCAAAAGCTAGCATCATTAGGTGCCAATATTATTCGAGTGAACGATGATCAAATTAAAAAAGAAGTGAAACCAACACTGTCGGCTGTAAATCAATTAGTCTAATGAAATAGTTCTAGATTTTTATTAATCTAACCTATGTAACGACAATTTTAATTATGATTGAGTTCAAAACAATTTATTAAGATACTATTATGTTAGGCTCGGGATTTGTCCTGTAAAGCAGTACTGGTAAAAATCCTTAATAATCGTATTAACTTCTACAATATGAATATTATAGAAGAAAAGAAAGTAATCATTAACTTTCAATTCCATTAAAAGATTTGAATAAAACCTTACGAAAAACGACATTTACCTTTTATTTAGGTAGATGTCGTTTTTTCTTACCTTTTGTTACTACTAAATTGCTAATTTCAAACATATGGATAGTAGTATGAAAAATATAAATTACATGAGCAAATGGATACCATTCATACTAATAGGAGCTTTTATCCTTGTATTATTTATTATGCCATTATTGTTTCGATCACCCAATCAGACGCCAAGCGCTACTACTGAAGACTTGCCGAGCAGTGAAAAAAAATGCGAAATCAATATTAAAATTTCAGGTGAAGATTTACCAATTACTCTAGAAGATTATTTGGTTGGGGTGGTGGCAGCAGAAATGCCGGCCGATTTCCATCCAGAAGCATTAAAAGCCCAAGCTATCGCTGCAAGAACCTATGTATTGCAAACCACAAATTACGGTCAAAGCGAGATTGAGCCTACAGTAGCTAGACAAGTTTATTACGATCAAACAATACGTCAAAACAATTGGCAAAGTGCTTTTCTTGAGAATGAACAAAAAATACGCGAAGCAGTGAAAAGTACAGAAGGCGAAGTAATTGTTTACAAAGATGAGTTGATTACTGCGATGTTCCATTCAATGAGTAACGGAATGACTGAGAGTGCCAAAAACTATAGTGGAAACGACTTGCCATACTTGCAACCTGTTGCAAGTACCGATTTTCAATATGCTACAAATTATGAGGCAACTAAAACATTGACAATAAATGAATGGAACCAAAAATTAGGTGTCAATTGGACAATTGGTGCAGTAAAACAACTGAAATTGAAAAGAAACGATACGGGGAGGGTAGACACTGTATCTTTGCAAAATAAAGTTTGGACAGGACGGGAATTTAGAGAACTATTAGATTTACGTTCTACAGACTTTAGCATTGATGTAAATGGAGATACAATTATTGTGACAACAGAAGGTTATGGTCATGGTGTAGGTATGAGTCAATACGGTGCAGATGCAATGGCCAAACAAGGTTCAACAGCACATCAAATCCTTAATCATTATTACAAAAATACAAAAATTGAAAAAATAAGTTGTTCTTGGAAATAAATTTGGAAAATTTATGATTAAAAATGTAAAAAACTGTTCACACTGCATTTAGAGGTGATGAACATGAGAGAAGATAACAAATCTAATATTCCTTCTCCAATTAACAAAAAAGACGGCTTACCAAATAAACCTTGGTTTTGGCCAACTGTTTATGCTGCTATTGCCGTTGTGCTAATCGGTCTAATCTTTAGTTATAACGCACTCATTGGTGGCAGTAATGAAGAAGAGCAAAATGTTGCACTGAATACTTCAACTAATAATGAAGAAACAGTAATTGAAACAAATGCTCAAGTAGAGACAATGAAGTATCCATTTGATGAAACTCAAAAAGATCAAGTTGCGATTCTTCAAGATTTCTATGATGTAAACGCTGATGAAGCAACAAGAGAAAAAGCATTACTAGTGTTTAATCAAACGTTTTCAACTTCTTCAGGTGTGTCAATCTCAATGAATAGTGAACCATTTGAAGTAAAAGCAGCTATGAGTGGTGAAGTCACAAAAGTGAAATTGGATGCATTTACAGGTAATCAAATTATCATTACACATCCAAACGGAATGGAAACACGTTATAGTTCTGTAACCGACATCCTTGTTAAAGAAGGCGACAAGGTTGTTCAAGGACAATCACTTGCAACGACAATGGAAAATTCATGGAATCCTAACGCTGGAGTCCACTTATTCTTTGAAGTGTTGCAAGATGGTGAACACGTAAACCCAAGAAACTTCCTAGCTTTCTAATCCGTACACCCGGTGCTAATTAACTAGTTCCTAACATATTAATTTATTTCTAGGAACTAGTTTAATTGTAATATAGTCAGGATTGTTTCGAAATAGTGAGAGTGCATAACACCATCACACTTAACACAATTCTCGTATTACAAATGGCGCCTACACACATTTTACCTAATAATGTTCTGAATGCAGTCGAATTATCATATTGTGAATAAACGTTAAAATCGCTAGTTGCAAACGTCTATCTAACAATCGCAAAATGAACACGTCAAATTTACACTTATCGTTAGCAAAACGGCACTTTCTTATATCCGATAGAAAGGAAGAGAACGTGCACGAGCACATTCGACATCGCTGCGTTCGACTTGGTGAACTGCTCCTTGAAACTGGTGAAACGGTCCGCGTTCTTGCAAAAATGACAGGCTATTCTAAAAGTACTGTTCATAAAGACTTGACGGAAAGATTATTTCTTGTAAATGAAACACTAGCTAATGAAGTGAAAGAAGTATTAGCTTACCATAAATCAATTCGTCATTTGCGAGGGGGCGAAGCTACTCGCCAGAAGTGGCAGTCCCGACAACATCAATGAAAAAGCATTTAGTTTGGCTAATTGAAAAGCCAACTAAATGCTTTTTTTTGCAACTAGTTAGTAATTCCTAGTACTAGGTGTACCATGTACTAAATTAAAGATGTATTTATTATTTGGATATGATAAAATATTCTAGATAATGATATAGAAATGATTGAATAATGTTGGAAATGGCGGGAAGGAGATTTTTCATAGATGTTTTCCAAAGATATTGGTATTGATTTAGGAACTGCAAATGTCCTAATCTATGTAAAAGGAAAAGGAATCGTTTTAAATGAGCCATCAGTGGTAGCAATAGACAAAAATACAAACCGTGTACTTGCTGTAGGTGAAGAAGCAAGACAAATGGTAGGACGTACACCAGGGAATATTGTTGCAATCCGTCCTTTAAAAGACGGTGTCATTGCAGACTTTGATGTCACAGAAGCGATGTTAAAACACTTTTTATCAAAATTGAACCTAAAAGGGTTTTTATCAAAACCACGTATCCTTATATGCTGTCCAACAAACATCACGAGCGTGGAACAAAAAGCAATACGTGAAGCAGCCGAAAAATCCGGTGGCAAAAAGGTTTATTTAGAAGAGGAACCAAAAGTCGCTGCAATCGGTGCAGGTATGGATATCTATCAACCAAGTGGAAATATGGTGATTGATATTGGTGGGGGTACAACAGATGTTGCAGTTCTATCAATGGGCGATATCGTAACTAGTGAATCCATTAAAGTTGCTGGAGATGTCTTTGACAACGATATTTTGCAATACATAAAGAAACAGTACAAGTTATTAATTGGAGAACGTACTGCAGAGCAAATCAAAATGACAATTGGAACAGTGTTTGCTGGCAATCGTCAAGATGAAATGGAAATACGTGGACGTGATCTAGTTTCAGGTTTACCACGTACAATTACGATTAAATCTGAAGAGATTGAAAAAGCTTTACATGAATCTGTATACATGATTGTACAAGCTGCTAAAAACGTACTTGAAAGAACACCACCAGAACTATCAGCGGACATTATTGATCGTGGAGTAATTATTACAGGCGGTGGAGCACTGCTTCATGGTATGGACCAATTATTAGTTGAAGAGTTAAAGGTACCAGTATTCGTTGCGGACAAACCAATGGATTGTGTAGCAATTGGAACAGGACTTATGTTAAATAATATCGATAAAGCAGCATCATCGAAGTACTAGAAAGAGGTGAATGGCATTGTTTAAAGGATTTTATACTGTAGCCACAGGAATGATTGCGCAGCAAAGAAAAACAGAAATCATCACAAACAATATGGCAAATGCAAACACACCTGGGTATAAAGCAGACCAATCAACAATTCGCTCTTTCCCTGATATGTTACTATCTGCTGTTGGAAACAAAACAATTACAACAGAAAAGAATATTAAAGTACCAATTATTCAAGAAATTGGCACTGTCAATACTGGTATCTATATGCAGGAAACTCTTGCGGACTATGTTCAAGGTTCTTTAAAAGAAACAACAATGTCTACTGACTTCGCTCTGGTTGATGGAAACCTTCCTATTGATCAAGAATCAGGAAACAGAGGAACCATCTTCTTCAGATTACAACATCCTGAAGGTGGAGAAACATATACACGTAATGGGAATTTCACATTAGATGCACAAGGATTTTTAGTTAATGGAAATGGTTATTATGTTTTATCAGATGCTGGGCAACCAATTCAATTACCAAATGATAATTTCCAACTATCAGAAGACGGTGCGATTCGGATGGATGGTGTTGAAGTTGCAAGAGTAGGTGTGTCCTTTTCTGCAAATCCTGATCTTTTAGTAAAACAGGATAACGGTTTATTCCGAACAGATGATAATGGGAATTTGCCATCTGCATATCAGCAGGATGATGTAACATTTGCTTTAAAACAAAACTTCTTAGAAGGATCAAATGTGGATTCAGCTAAATCGATGACGGATTTACTAACAGCATATCGTGCTTTTGAAGCAAATCAAAAAGTACTTCAAGCTTACGATAAAAGCATGGAAAAAGCCGTAAACGAAATTGGCCGTGTCTAATTCAATAAATTAATAACATAATTAAATTTTATTAGATCCAATCCAAATGAATGGAGGAGTGTTTTGATGCTTCGAACAATGATTACTGCAACAAATACATTAAATCAATTGCAGCAACAAATTGACACAATCAGTAATAATATTGCAAATAGTAATACTGCGGGATATAAAACAAAAGAAGCACAGTTTTCTGAGCTTTTATACCAACAATTTAATAACGAGTCAATAAATGGCGATAGAGCACAAAGACAATCTCCTGCTGGTATTCGTTATGGAGTTGGAGCGAAGGTTAGCCAAATTCAAACAAATCATTCACAAGGAAGTATACAACAAACGAACCGTGACTTAGATATTGCCTTCACAAAAGAAAAACAATATTTTAATATATTAATGCCTAACGGAGACAATGGAACAAATCTTGTATATTCAAGACAAGGAAACTTCTATGTAACACCCGTTAATAATGATGAAGTAATGTTAGTGAACGGTGATGGTTACGCTGTTGCAGATTCTGATGGGAATCCAATTGTATTTCCAAATGGTTTCGAGGGCTTTACCGTTACAGGAGAAGGAGTTTTAGGCGTTAACTATCCTAATGGAGTAACACAGCCATTTGAATTAGGCATAACAGAACTTCAAAAACCACAAGCAATGGAACATATTTCAGATACATACATTGGTATTCCACAAAACTTTGCCCAATTAGGCGAAGATATTCTAATTGACTTACAAGGCCCAGCAAGATCTGAAATCAGAATACAAAGCGGTTCACTAGAGCAATCAAATGTAGACATTTCCAAAGAAATGACAGATTTGATTACAGCACAAAGATCCTATCAATTCCAATCACGAGCTATTACATTAGCAGATCAGATGCTTGGATTGATTAATGGTATTCGATAATATAGATTCAGACTTGAATCTAGTATGTTTAGTAGAGATAGAATAAGTTCATAATAATAAAAACTCAACTTCACATGGTGTCAACTCCTGATACCATGTGATATGTAATTCTAAAGGAGTACTAACATGACGAACGAATTAATAGGTAATAAAACAGTTGAAGATTTGTCTCAAGTTAAGAAAACTAGTCGTAGAAGAATGCGAAGAGAAGAAAAAAAGAAAAAGAATGAAGTAAAACAACCACAAACAACAAAGGAAATTCTATTATCAAGAACTCTTGCAACAGGTTTAAAAGTCATTATTTTCATCAGTGTACTACTTTTTGTGGCGATTGCTGGTTTAATGATTGGTTATGGGGTAATCGGTGACGGAAGTCCAATGGATGCTTTAAACTGGGGAACATGGCAGCATATGTTAGATATCATCAATGGGAAAGAATAATGCATTCATGTAAATGCTGCTTTGTGAGCATTTATCATAGAACTTTATTCTTCCCTATTTTTTTCTTCTAGAACAGTTTCATTAGAGACATACTATTTAAGTACAGTGTGGTTTTAAATTCGTTACGAAAATGTAATACCCCTAATATGGGAAATTGTTAGAGAAATTATGTTATGATATATATAGTGAGTAAATTTGACAGTTTATTTTATATTAGAATAAGATTAACAATACATAATCTGTAGAATGTGGGGGAGATATAGATGTTGTTTGCAGATCAAATACAAGAAATTTTACCGCATCGTTATCCGTTTTTATTAGTTGATCGAATTATTGAAGTTGAAGTAGGTAAACGTGCAGTAGGAATAAAAAATGTTTCTATTAATGAGGACTTTTTCAACGGGCATTTTCCGGGATATCCCGTTATGCCAGGAGTATTAATTATTGAAGCGTTAGCTCAAGTTGGAGGAGTTGCATTATTAAGTTCAGAAGAATTTAAAGGCAGATTGGCTTTTTTAACTGGTATCGATAATGCTCGATTTAAGCGTCAAGTAGTTCCTGGTGACCAACTAAGATTAGAGGTAGAGTTCGTTCGAATGAGAGGAACAATGGGAAAAGGTCATGCAATAGCGACAGTAGATGGTGAACTTGCTTGTGAAGCAGATATTCTATTTGCAATAGGACCAGTACAAGCAAAGTAAAGACAATATTCTTCTTTATCTCCTTTACGTATATAGTAAAAAAGTAGTAAGATTGAAATTTATATCAATAAAGTATACAATAAAATGAGTGAATTTGACGGATGGTAAAATTTGGTTTGATTTACGGTTAGAAACGTAGGAGGTTTACAAAACAATGTATAAAGATTTATCTTCAGGAGTTAAAATAAGTCTTACTCGATCGATTTCGACATCGTTTGAATTATACTTAGCAAGCATAGGCTGGGATGAAGAAAAATTCTCTATGGAGGATTACATGAAATACTGGCAAAATTATTTTACAGAGAATGCTGCTTGGTATGAAAAAATTCCTAATGAGATACTTATAAACCCAGATTTCCATGAAGAAATTGCACAAAAAATTGATGAAGTAATTGAAAAAATTCTCAATGAAGAACCTACTGAGAAGCAAATTAAATCAATCGATAAATTGCAAAAACAACTTGGAACGGACTATTCATATAGCTGTAAAGCAGAAGCAGCATATGTTGAGCAATTGTTAAAAAATCAGTTAAATCAGTAAAAGTCTTAACTAATGACTTATGGTTGACTGGGTCAATAAAGCACCGCAAGTTAACATATAGTTGAAATCCTTTATTGAATTAACTTATTTTTTACCTTAAGTTCGAAGAAGATATTAATTTATGGAAAGTTGTATTAAATTAGTCAAGGATAGTTCCCTCTTTTCCAGGGTAATCTATGAACAGTCACATCTGAGTGTGTGATGTCGTAACGATTATGGAAAGGAGGGAGCTTTTTATATGAAAAAACCGTTATTCGCATTTATCATGGGATCAGCTCTATTAGTGGGGTGTAACACAGCAGA
>DATMFE010000330.1:0-3111 GCA_035556295.1 Ureibacillus sp. | reverse complement strand
GGTGTACCCATGATCAAGCTTATGAGTGAACCTGTGAACAGCTGTCTCGTTGTAAACCTCTGCAGCAGCAACCCGCTCATCGGCATTAAAATGCCAAGAGTCAGCAAGAAACCGGTTGTTAACCACTGTGCGGTTGCGGCTGAAATTTGGAACACTTCCATTAAATTAGTCATTGCTATGTTTAGAGCGGTCTCGCTAAACATGCCGACAAAACCGCAGATAAGCAGCGATGCCAAGATGGCACGCGTATTGTATTGCTTCTTCATTTCTATATCTCCTTGTAAATCAATTTAATTAATAATAGTTTATTTTTGAGCCAATCCTTATTTGTTTAAATAATTAAGCATGAAGAGCTGTATTCTCTATTAATTATTTTAATATTTCAGCCTTCCTTATTGATAAGGAACTACCATATTCTGACGCATTTTTTCCAAAATCCACAAAATATAAGGGTTTGATTCTTTTGATCTCCAACCACTACTAGAACCACCGTAAAGAAGACTTTGCGAGTCTAGTAATATTTTTTTGATGATTTCAATCGTTATTCCTCCATTATCTATAAAGTATTGTTATTAATAACTTTGCTATGTTAGTATAGTTAGGTATCTTAAATTAAACAAGTACGATTATTTTTAGAACATACTATCAAAAACAATACTAATAGGGTTTTATACACGTTTAAGAGCATAATATATATTTTTGGAGGAGAAAATATGAACCACAGCAAGAAGTATTCGTCTGATTGTGGACTAAACAAAGTACAAAAAATTGTTGGTGGGAAGTGGAAATTGTCACTTTTATGGTATATTTCCGAAGAAACAAGAAGATTTGGGGAAATAAAACGCGTTTTTCCAGATATTACACAATCGATGCTAACGAAGCAACTCAGAGAATTAGAAAATGATGGACTATTACATCGTGAAGTTTATAAAGAGGTTCCACCAAGAGTAGAATATTCTTTAACAAATCTTGGCCAGCAGTTTGTGCCAATCCTTCATAGTATGTCTGAATGGGGAGAGTGCAATTTAGAATAAGAATCGATAAATTTTTATGAAAAAAGATTGTTTAACAAACTGACAAAAGTATTTTGTTTTATAGACATTAAAACAGCCGGCTGGTGACCAGCTGTTTTTTTCATTTCATACAATTAAGACTAGATTATATGGGAATAGATTAAACAAGTAAAAAGGAGTGAATCGTTTTCCTGATATTATCCATCCCCTGAAATTATTTCAAGCGAATTCAACAAGGTGGTGTGTAACAATCTATTACGTGCAGTTTTTAGGAAACTGGTTTAGAATATATCATACATCTGGCAGCTAATACTTCTTGTGGCGATTTCCAATCAACCAATTAAGTGTTAACTTTATTCAATTATTAGGCTTTTGGTTTCTCTTTTCCCATAGAGTCAAATAATTGTGTAGATGATAAGGCATTGAATGGTAAAGTTACATTGTGTTTAAGCCCTTCGTTATAAGCAGCTTTTAAGTCTTTAAGTAAAACAGCCAAGGCAATGTCTGCTGTCCATTCAGAAACATCGCTCCAGTTTCTAACTACCCACCTATCACCTATACTAACTTGTAATAGGTTTAATACTTCTTCTTGAGGTAAGTTATAATGGTTTGCTAATTTAAGTCCTTCAACTAAAGCATTCATATTAGTACCTAGAATTATATTATTAACTAATTTTGCTACTTGGCTGTTGCCTGGTTCCTCGCCATAGTAGAATGTGTTTGATCCAATCGTATCAAAGTATGGTTTGAAAGATTTCACGATGTCTGCTGAACCTGATGTCATAGTCGATAATGTTCCAGCTTGAGCACCACCGCTTACCGCAGCGCTAATTAATGTTAAATCATTTTCTACTTTTTTCTTCTATTGTATATGAGTTTTTATGTAACTATCTTTGACGACTCGAAAATCATAAAAAAGCCACTAACATTCAAGTTTAGTGGCTTTTTTAAACTTATTTAATTGGAATAAAAGACCCTATTTTTTCTTCCTCCCCATTATATAACACAAGGGAGTACGGGTCTCCGACTACTTTTGCTTCGTAAGCGCTCATTCTCCCCCCTATAACGCCCATCTTTTTACCATCCACCCGAGACACTTAAACAATCCCCTGTAATAGCAGCTGCCTCATCAGAAGATAAAAAGACAGCAACATCGCCTATTTCAGATGGCTCCAGTACACGTTTCATAGGCTGTTTTCCTAAGATGTGTTTCTCAAGTGCTTCCTGTTCTGTAGTTCCATCTTCCTTTGCCAATTTCGCTAACTGTTTCTCAACTAATTATGTTCGAACTGCTCCGGGCATAATTGCATTTACTGTAATACCTGAGTTTGCTGTTTCTATTGCAACTGTACGAGTAAAGCCAACAACGCCATGTTTAGCAGAAACATAAGCAGATTTATATGGAGAAGCCATTTTTCCATGTACCGATGAAATATTAATAATACGACCATACTGTTGTTCTTTCATAAAAGGAAGCGCATGCTTGGTCATTAAAAATGGACCGGTGAGCATAACATCAATTAAAAGCCGCCATTTATCTACAGGGAAATCTTCAACTTTATCAATATGTTGCAATCCTGCATTGTTTACCAACACATCAACGTTTCCTCGTTCAGCTGTTAGCAATTGAACAAAGCTCTTTACATCTTCTTCATCCGCAACGTTCACTTTATAACCCTTTGCGTTTCCCAACTTATTCGCTGCGCTTTCTGCAGCTGGTAAGTTTATATCACAAATAGCAACAAAGTCACCATTATTTACGAACGCTTCTGCTATAGCATATCCAATCCCTTGAGCTGCACCAGTTACAATTACTGTTCGTTCTTTTTTTCTAGACATCTTAATCCACTCCCTTCTTGGCAAAAGACTATTCTTTCTTCCTTACACTATGATTTTGGTCCTCTTAACTCGAACGGCTTACTCTCCTATTTGGACTTCAAGCAAGGCTACTAATCTAGTTGAATGTTAAAATCATGGATTGCCTTATTAGTTTGGTTATACAATCCCAAAAAGATAATAAACTCCAATAATAAAAAATACAGAAATCGTTTTAATAATGGTTTAAGCAAAAATATCAAGATAAGCCTGCTTATGTGTA
>DATMFE010000329.1:0-1572 GCA_035556295.1 Ureibacillus sp. | reverse complement strand
AAATTCGATAATATTTTGATTAAATCTATTGTTTTGATTGTATCGAACGCAGCATTAGAAACTGCAAAATTAATATCGATATTATGATTTTCAGCAGAAAGTTTCTTTGTTTGAAATAATACAGAAAGCCCAGGGTTATCTGTATTTATTTTTACAGGTTCAATAGAACGAACTTCTTTAAATAAAGAAGATAAATACCCTAAAGCTTCCTCTGTTTTTCCTAATTTGAGAAGACCATGTAAAACCTGAATGTGATTTGTAAAATCATGTCTTAAAGATTGAACAGAAGATATTAACGTTCTAATTTCTGTTTGATATGTATCCTCGGTATCTTCAATTTCCTTCGTTGTTTCTCTTTGATACCATCTCTGCATGACAAAAAACGATCCTAATACGATTAATACAAATACAGCATTAAAAGCAAGATTAGAAATACTATTTTTCAGCACTTTATTTTCTATACTATTGAGTGTATCCGTGCTTATATCAATTCCTAAATATCCAATAATCTTACCTTCATGATCCTTAATCGGGGCCCCAACCGATAAATAGTCTTCATATTTAGAGTCCTTAAGCACTCCTGTAACATATGTCTTTCCCTCATACGCTCGTTTCACTTGTTCTTCTGGTACGGTACAAGCCTCTCCTATCGGATAAGACTCTGCAGCTTCTTTAGGCATTCCCATAATCATAGCTGTCGACACTTTAGGATTATCCACAACAAGAGTGTACACATATAAAGCCCCTATTTTTTCTCTTGCATCGTTTAAGTATTTTCTCGTTTCCCAATATTCTTTGCTTTTTTTAGGATTAAGAAGGAACTGCTTATACGCTTCTACATCCATCGAAGCAGCAATTGACTTTGCCGCCTCCAGACTTTGGTTTGCGATTGATTCTTCAACTGTTTTTTTTATTTTCACATAAGAAGTAAGGATATTTACAGTTATAAAAAAGAATAATAGAAAAACAGATAAGACCCAAATTAACCTTATTTTATTTACTTTCATACTAAATTGTACTTCCCCATCTTTTTATAGAATTGAACGGATCGATTATTTAACTACGCTGCCTCCGCTAATGCATCGGCGATTCCCAATAAAATGCTATATGATTTGCATGACATATCAAAGTCCCTATTGCACAAAATTAAGTCTATTTTACCATACCCACTATGACCTTTTCGTTACATCCAATCCATAAGCCATAATTATAAAGGATATATTAACTAAATGGGGAAAGCATCGGAAGAAGAAAACAACTTTTCCTTGTTAAAAGAAAGATTGTTTTCTTTTTTGAGGTTACATCGATTGAAGATTCTACAGGTGATTACTGGAGTTGGCGGGGACATGCTTACACGTTTGGCGCCTTTCCTACAGTTATCAACAAGTAAACATCATTTAAGATTCTTATTTTCAACTGAACCTGCGTATTCTATCTTTCTTCACGCATTTTATTCTATAACTTCAAACCATAATGGAGATTGGTCCTCTGGATCTCCATTGTAATTGACTAATATCTCTTCTCCCTCATGAATATCTCTCATCGCATAAAAATCTATTGAGTGGTTTTCAA
>DATMFE010000328.1:0-2018 GCA_035556295.1 Ureibacillus sp. | reverse complement strand
CGAGGATTTAGGTTTCAATTTTAAGACGATGACAAGTTATCTTGTTGGAAGCTATACAGCCATGATTTTAGGTAAAATTCTTGCAGGTTGGTTAGCAGATAGATATGGCCGTCGTAATGTATATATTCTAAGTGGTTTATTAACAGCTATTTCTTTACCGGTCATTTATTTGTATAACACACCAGGCAATATCATTATCTTACTTACAATCCTTGGGTTTTTATATGGTGCACAATATGGAATTAATTCAACATATATGAGCGAAAGTTTCCCGACACACATTCGCGGTACAGCTGTAGGCGGTGCCTATAATATCGGGCGATTTGGTGCAGCGATAGCACCTATTATCATCGGTATTATTGCCGAAGCTCAATCCATTGGGTTCGGCCTGGCTACGTTAGGTATAGCCTATGCATTATCCGGAATTATCCCAGCCTTATTTATTCGAGAAAAAATGTATGATCCATTTAAAAATAAAGAAAACAGTTTAGATAATAAAAATGAAAACGTTTCCGAAGATCGTGTTATGTGATGTAAACGTATGCATCTCCTCTTTTTTATAAACTCGATGCGCTTCCACGGTACGTAAACATATCGTGGGCGTGTTGACATTTTTGAGCTTATAGCTTAATTTAACGGGAATATATGTTCTATTTTGAGCTGAAAGAAAAGAGCTGTTTTTTAGCTCTTTTTTATTTTCTTTCTTCCACTAAGAAGCAGAATAGTTTAAGTAGACATAGAAACGAGATTTTTTAATCTATTGTGAAATATGGGCAATGACACTTCCTGTTCTTATATCACTATTTTTCTTTCGATTCTAAAAAAGCATCGATGGATTCATCCAATAATCTTTCCCGATTTGGGTCTTCATTGACGTCTGTATCCACTTCTATTGCTTGTTTAAGTATGTCGTATGTATCATCTTCTTTATTTAATCGATTAACTTGATCTTTATGTAGGACTGGATTATGGCGATTATTTTTTTGATTTGGCATATAATCTCCTTCTGTAACAGGTATTTTATAATTAGTATGAACAATCAATCCAAAATAAAATTGAATACTACGTTTAGATTGATTATTATTTCAGTTCCTTTCACGAACTGTGGCCTGTAATTGATAATAAGAAGCTTTCTTATCTATTTTCGCCACTTTTATTCTTCAACTATCGGGTGCTGAGCTTCAAATAAGTAGTAAGGATTTTTTTATTGTATTAAAAAGTTACGTTAGATTAATTAATGGGTTTGGAAGGAGAGAAATGAAGAAAAGTGCCACTTAAAAACATGCTCTTTCCTTTTTATTTATCAAGGTTATTAGAATCAATTCCTTCTTTATTTATGGTGTCTCTAAATCTCCACGACCCAAATAGGTAGATTCCTTGTCGGCGAAACCCTTCTTATTATCTTGTTTTTCTTTCGTTTTATCGACATTAGGGGATTCAATCTCAACCATTTGATTTGTTGGATATTGTGAAAACACTTCTTTGCTTTCTTCATTGTTCATGTGTAACACCTCCCCTTATATTGTGTCCAATTATGAGGTTTTTTATGAAAAGGGGAATTATAGCAATGGTTACATACTGTTATAGAGGCAGCTTTTTTTGTTTCACTAACAAAGCAGTTTAGTTAAAGAGGGGTATTTAAGTGTTGTTCAACAAACGGGCCAGATTGTTGAACAACACTTAAAAAGGTAATTGGTATACAGAGATGGTTGTGAAGAAATGTACTTAAGCTAAAGGGCAGGTTAGTTGAAATACATTCGTTCACAAAGTTAGAATGAATAATGAATTCATGCAAATTAACAAACTAAGACCAAATAATTTGAACATGAGGTGAGTATGATGAATCGGGTCGGAAAATATGCCATTCAAAAAGATATGGACGAAACGGAATTGTTGAAAATGGTACTTGAACTTCCGGAAAAAGATAAAATGTTAATGTGGTCAGAGGGGTATATCGACCTTGTTATTGATAAATTGCCGGAGTATGGTAAGGATATTTTGGTGATTCGCAAAGATAA
>DATMFE010000327.1:0-1924 GCA_035556295.1 Ureibacillus sp. | reverse complement strand
TACAGAAATAGCATCATCCCTATGGATAGGATGGTGCTATTTTTTAGATAGACATTTATTGTATGAATGCTTGTTTTTGTTCTTGAAGTGTTATTAGTCTCTATTATTCTAAATAATTTTTTGGAAATTAATTTGTAAAGTTAGTAATTAATATTTGTTCATTATTAGAGAGAATGTTAATTAAGTGTTTTTTCCATCCTTCTAAATTTAAAAACCATCTTTTCAATATGAACCTTGTGTTTTCTTAGAAAACAATGAAGTTCGTCTTTATCAAAGGTGCTTAAGAATCTATCAACTTTGATATTTTTATATTAATTAAAGTATATTGAAATTGTCTGGGAATTTATAGATTCATTGTAAATGAAGATTTACTTAGAACGAGCTACTGCAAACAAGTAAGATTATAGATTGAAAAACATACAAGTAAAAAGTAGTGTGATTTTATAATGATGGACATATTTAGTTTTCAAGCATTAGACTTCTAATAAAAGGTTGGAGAAAAATGAACAGTAACAAGTATAAAGATTATTTTACAAAAGACTTTTTGATGGGGCCAAATTCGATACGGCTTCTCGAGGAGCTCTTAGTTAAAAATCCAGATGCCATAACGGGTGGAACTGTTCTTGATCTTGGCTGTGGTAAAGCACTAACATCGGTTTATATTGCCAATGAAACAAATGCAAATACTGTCTATGCAACAGATTTATGGATTTCTGCAACAGAAAATTGGGAAACAATACAAGAGTGGAAGCTTGAGGATAAAATGATTCCAATTCATGCGAACGCATTAGACTTACCTTTTGCAAATGATTTTTTTGATGCAATTGTAAGCATTGACTCCTACCATTATTACGGCTGTGAGGAAGAATTTTTTGCGAAAAAAATGCTTCCCCTTTTAAAAAGTGGTGGGTACGCACTAATTTGTGTTCCTGGTTTGAAATCAGAGCTTGAACAAGTACCCGAGATGATGAATGAGTGGCTGGAAGATGCTGTTGATACTTTCCACAGTGAAAATTGGTGGGGAAGACATATTCAACAAGGCTGTGATGATTTAATCGAGGTGACGGTATATGAATCGGATCAATTCGAAGCGTGTTGGCAGGACTGGATAAATACGGGGAACGAATATGCGTTAAATGATGCGAAATTTTTAAACCGTGGCTTAAATGAGTTATTAAACTTTGTCATGATTGTTGTTCGTAAAAAATAGTAACCGGTTCAACTAATATAAAAAAACATAAATGCTTTTAATGACATGCTTCTCAGTTTGCGAGAACAGCCTTTTTTAGAAAGGACATATACCCCAAATGCCATAGCAGGTAATACATTAACAATTAATGAAACAAAAGTTGTACTTAAGGGTATTACTGTCAGTGGTAAAATGATGCGAGAACATCGCAATCTAAAATCGCATTTAGCCACATTACAGAGGACCGTATCATAAGTAAGTGCGGTTTTTGAAACAGGCACATTCGCTTCATGCGATTGTGCCTGTTTTTCTACTAAAGTGGTTGTAACTAAGTAAGCACTTTAATTGGCAACTGTTTCTGAAAATTCATCTCTATCTGCAGAAAAATATAAACCGGTAGCAATGACTGATGTAGAATTAATTTCACTTTTGTTTAATTAATCATTTCTATTCTGATGTATTTTGTTTTTGGTCTAATTGATGACTAAAGAAAGTTAGCAGACTTGCACAGACCGCAATTATCCCACCGACCCAAGCTATATTCATTAAATTTCCTTGATGGTACACAATTCCACCTAATGCGGAACCAAAAGCGATGCCTACGTTGCTTGCCACTGGCATTAGTGAAGCGGCGAGTCCTGTTGCTTTTGGCTGATAAATTCCTGCAAGATCAATTAAATATAGCTGAGTAGATGTTGTTAAAAGGATAGCCATTAACGACATTAATCCAATATT
>DATMFE010000326.1:0-15732 GCA_035556295.1 Ureibacillus sp. | reverse complement strand
ATGTTTCTAACCCTGCTCTTGATCCTACGATAACACTTTCTGCACTCATATCTGATTGAGCATAGATATTTACTATTCTAAAAGTTGAAGAATCCACTATAATAGCCCTCCATCCTTACTGCCCAGCAATTTCCCCATTATGTTCCAAGACTGCATTTTCCAAACCACTGTATTTCTTTTTAATTTCATTCATGTCTTCTACAAGCGAAACGACATGTTCTTCGAGAACGTCGAATCGTTCCTGGTTACATTCGAACCCCGCTTCCAGTGCGTCCATCCTTTCGTTCAGTTTTTCAAAACTTTCATTTACTATTTTTTCTATTGATTTTAGTTGATTGTTAAGCAGCACTTTAATATCATCATTTGTCATTTGTTCATCTCTCCTAAAAGTTTACTTTCTTTCGCTTAGTCAAATACGGATTTTCGGGGAACGTAGTCTACTCCATTCTGTTTAAGCTGAATCTTTTATCCCTTTCTTTCCATAGGTAAATTGGGAGAAATAATTAATAAATTTCTCAAAAACTTCCACCAAAATGCTAACAGTTCTCGGAATATCGTTTTGGTTAACTGTGGTGTAAAAGCCTATGCTTCGCTTATTATCGTTGAAACGAATCAAGGGATGTATTTCTCTTCTCAGAGACTCTGCTTTATTTTCAAAAGCATGAAACCAATCTTCTTTACTAGGCCCAAAACGGATTTCCACAAACGCTCGGTTTCGCACATCATGTACTGAACAATGGTACATAACTTCATCCAACCCTGCCCCAATTTGCATTACTTTGCTATTTTGTGAATGCTTTTTAGAGCTATGGAAGTTTAAGTAATAAGGCATTCGTTCACACAGTTGATCTAGCATATAGTCTTTTACGTCATCCTCCCGGTTAAAGTCATATTGTGCTTCGCCAATATATGCTTTACCAATGTGAGATGGTGGCATTTGAAAGTAGTAATCAACTAATTTCAACGGCTGCTTAATCTGATGAATGAGCTCCAAATTTCCTAAAACATCTAATTCATATTGTTTATTCAACAGTTTTATATGCTCAATAACTTCGGAATCTATCTCAACAGCAAAAAAATTGATATATTTTCTCGGACTATTCCGAAGTAGTTCCTTTATATCCTCTATAAAAGAACGCTTTCGGAACTTAGATGCAATCCAAATTACATATCCTTCGGCCGTATTATTAATTAAATCTTTTGTTTTTAAAAAGTGATCCTCATCGGCAGTTGTAATCTGACACTCTACAAAAATATCAATTTTACTTTCCTTGTTTACTCCATGTAAATCGACTCTTTGGGAGCCGTTATTGTACTCCATTCTCATTTTCTCAATCTGGATTCCGATTATTTTTTGAATGACTTCGGGATTCTCTTTAAGATAGAGAGTAAAAATTGTTTCCTTTTTTGAACCTTGTTTACTCATTTCTAGTATCTCCTTTCATCAAGTAAGGTAAAACACCCCTCAGAATGCCTATTATTGACTCTCTGACATTAGGTTCAACCAATTGCCCTCTAACCGTAAATTCATTATCGGACAGTAAATCAAAAAGCTCCTTTACTTCCTCATTCATTCCCAACATTTTCAGTATTTTCTCTGCGGGTATGTCAAGCTCCCTTGCAATAGTCATTGCAATCGGAACTGAAGGGGCATTTCTTTTTCCAGTTTTTATCCTAGATAGATAGGCAGGAGAGACCCCACAATCGGCTGCAAGTTTATTTAATGAAATTCCCTTTTTAATTCGATACTGCTCCATCGTTTTGGCAAATTCACTAGGAATCTTTCTGTCTTTTGACACATTTGCCACCCCTTTTTAATGTTTTAATTGTTTACAACTGTTTAATTAGGTTACTAATCTAAATTGCTTCGAATAGTTCACTTCGGAATTGATGATTTAAACGTTTAAGATAAAAACTGTCTACTTGTCGGTAGGCAAAAAACAAAAAAACCCGCATCCTTTTCAGGACACGAGTTTTATGAAAAATGATTTATATTTTTGTGTACTAAAGCAATTCATATTGATTCCAACCTTCCAAACAATTGTTCGTTACATTAAATTATAGCGTAAAGATTGGTGCATGAAAAGGCCTTATTCATGTTTAATAGACTGTAAAAACATATATAATGTGGAACCTAACATTATAAGAAATTCATTGACTATAATCACTGTTAAGAAGCAAGAAATAGGCTACTTTATACTAAAGTGGCCTACCCATACGTTAGAAAACTGACCCTTAAAGGGGAAAATGAAAAACCCTTTTAATACATCTCTCCCTACTTCTATTCCGTGTTCTTTCGTACTGTATAGAAAACGATATGGAAAACACCTGAACACGCTATGGACAAGGGATTGAAGGGATATTGGACATAAAGAAACGGGACGAAGTCCTACTGGACCCGCCCCGATATAATATTGATTTTTGATTGAAAAAACCGATTGAGTAACGATTAATTACATAATTGACTGTCCGCTGCTCTTCCCGCTTCCTTTGCCGTTTGGAAACCAACTATTTAACAGTAGGTAGTAACTTTTTAGCAGAGGGAAGAGGAAAGTAACAGCTACATCTCTAAGATCATAATGACCCCTTTACATCCCTACCCATTTTTTACATTAGCTTTTTAATACTAACTTTTGATCCTCTATGACATAAACACAATCAGCCACTCTATCAACAAAGGTTCGATCATGCGATACAAATAGTACAGTTCCTTCATATCCTTTTAAAAACCGTTCCAACGCTTCAATACAAAAAACATCCAAAAAGTTCGTGGGCTCATCCAAAATGAGTATATTGTATCTTCCTAAGAATAACTGACACAATATTAGACGAATAGACTCTCCACCGCTTAAATTCCGGACATTCTTTTTTAAATCATTTCCTGTAATATTCATAGAGTGTAGAACAGAACGAATTTTGCTCTCATCGAAATCACTTCTATCTTTCATGAATTCCAGTACAGATTCATCCTTTGTAAACTGATAGTCCATTTGTTCATAAATGCCGATAACCGCTTTTGGCGAAATCGTAATCCCTTCACCACGCTGTAAAATATGCCGAAGCAACGTTGTTTTACCTGAACCGTTTTTACCTGTAATAGCAATGGTCTTGCCTAACGGGAATTGAAAACCCGATTTATCAAGAAGTGTCTTCTCCCCCGCCTTTAGCCTTAACTGATCTGCCATTATCGGAAATTTATTGTGTAATTGCAAAGCACTAGACTGGTGAAATCGAATGATTTGCTCTTCTTTCGGTGCTTCCACCGCTTCAAGTTGTTCTACTCTTTGCTCTATTGCTTTTGCTGCTCTTTGGACTGCCTTTTGACTTGTATCCTTGGATTTCGTCATAAACATTTTATTCGCCTTTGCTTTTGTTTCTTTTTTGGACATATGTCCATTGGCCTGTGTAATTTTTTCAGCCTTCTTCATCTTTTCTTCTGCGGCTTTGATAAGACGTGATTTTTCTTTTAAATACTTGTCATGTTGTTCCTGCTGTTGCCTTTTCTGAAGTTCTTTTTGTACGACGTAATCCGAATAGTTCCCTGTATATTCCGTTACAATTCCATCTTGGACTTCCCAAATCTTCGTCACAAGTTTATCTAATACATACCGGTCATGACTCACGAGTACGAGTGCACCATAATAGTAAGCCAATTCACCGATAAAAAGTTCTACACCCTCTGCATCAAGATGCGTGGTTGGCTCGTCAATTAATAAACCTTCATGATAGTTTGAAAAAAATTGAGCTAGTTTCAGCCTTGTTTGTTCCCCACCGCTGAAATTATTGATGTCTGTTTCAGGGATAGACAGCTTTCCTTTTAGGTCATAATCCACCTCTGCTGGCCCTGGTACAGTTAATTGATCAAAATAAGCAAAGTCTACATGACTTTTCACTTTTCCGTTTGACGGTTGAACTATACCCGCTAGTAACTTTAATAACGTACTTTTTCCTGCTCCATTTTCCCCGACAACACCGATGCGATCAAACTGATGAACAGCTAAACGCTCAATCACTAATACAGTTTTATCTAAATAAGTTAGTTCAACATTTTCTAATTCAAAACATATTTCTTCCATTTTTGCTACCTCCCGAAAATTGGTGATTTCGTACCGATAGCTAGGACCGATACGAGCCTTTATTTCAAGTTAAAGCCCGTATCAAAAGAATAATAAAAATTGCATCGTTTACTCCCCCTATTTCGTAGGATTATTTATATTCCATTTATTGATAATCAAATTGTTATAGAAAATGGTACAGCTATGGGACACCCATTACACTTTTTCGAGTCTAATTTGGCCGTTCATTAGTATTATTTGACTTATTTATTCCTACCAAAATATCTAAGTCAATGGTAATCCTGGAAATTCCACGATTTATAATTTGTTCCATATCGTCCTTGCTCATATTCCAGGAAAGTGGCGACATTTGAGTTAAATTTGTTAAATCTTTTACATTTAGTCCCTTGGTATAACTAATTTCGAAAGTGTCCATAAGATGAAAATGCTGTTTAAAAAGAGATACCGTTTCATCATTTTTATAAGACGTTTTATCTTTCTCATCGAATCGTGCTTCTCGTAGTTCTTTTAAATAATTTGAACGAGGAACAACTTTAATAATGAGACCATTAGGTACTAAGATCCTTTGGAATTCCTTATAATTTGCAGGTGATAGGATATTCAAAATGATATGGCATGATTGATCCTGTAATGGTGAATTTGCTAAATCACCGACAAGCCAAATGGACTTTTTGTAATTGCGTGCCGCCATTCGTATGCCCTCTTTTGAAATATCTAAACCAATTCCTGCAATTGTTTCATTCTTACATTCATCTAAGATCCTTTGTAAATGTGATCCTTCTCCACACCCTGCATCAAAAATTATAATTTCACCCTTTAAAGCATCCATATTTTCAATGATAATTTCTGAAATTTCCTTGTGTAGGAGGGCAAAAAGGTTATTTTCCATAATGACTTTTTGTCGTGCTTTAAATAATTCCTTGGCATAATGGCTATTTGTAGAATGAGTCATCATGTTTACATAGCCTTGTTTCGCAAAATCAAACGTATGATTATTCAGGCAGACTAGGCTCTTTAAATGAGTGACCTTCATTGGACTTTTACAAAGCGGACAACTAAATACATGAACATATTTATTAACTAATTCAGCACTTTTTTCTTTATTAATCATGGTTTCTCTTCCTTTCAAATAAAAAAATCACAAGCATCTGCCTGTGATTTGAGAGTAAAGGGAAAGAGACCCATCCTTATTCTATTAGGGGGAGCTATTAAAAGCCGTCAGCAAATAAAACCTGCCCTTGATCTAAACAACGAAAGGTTAAATTAGACAAAAATAAAGAAAGGCAAATAAGTCGCCTTTCCTTACATTACATATTTTCCACACATAAACAGGCAATAAGGATCCACCCATAAGTTGATTGGGGGAAATAAATTGCTGGATGTGGTGAATAACTATGAAATGAAGATTATTAAAAAAGGACAGACTAATCCCGTTTACTCTGCATACACAAACAGAGCCTTTGAACGTATTCAATTACTGGTTCAAAGTTGGGAATCGTAGTCTCATAAAATGTGTCATTTTTTAATAATCCTCCTTAACGTTTAAAAGTATAGTGATTATTATAGGTTCTCTTTTACAAAAAGTCAAAGATAAATAGTGCTTTTACAATTAGAGACGGTTATTTACCTTCAACTTGATATTTATTTTAGTATCTTTTCCGTTTCCGACACAAGGTCATGCAACATTTTAACCGCTTCACTCGTATGATCTGAATCGGAAGAAATTAATGTAACAATCTGGTCGATGTTTTTCTTATAATTATTGGGTTTCTGATTAAAGCTCTCAATCATTCGGACAGCTTTTTTCTCATTGATACAGTATTCATCATTCAAAGCAAATAATACTTGATTTAAACATGAAATAGTTCGGAAGCAGTGCCCCGTAACATATGTAATATCATCCTTATCCACATTGTCCTTCGCAAACATCAAAGAAAAAGATGCTTCAAACATGAAATAGCCGATTATGGCATCCTTTAATGATTTTGGATAAGGGCTAGTCTTAGCTTTTAAATCTGAAATTTGATTGGTACATTCATACAATATTTTACAAATGGAGATTTCCCCCATATACATAACATTTAGATAGGCATGTGGATGTCCTGTATGATAATGAGTAGAAACCTTGCCCTGTAAACAATCATCAATTACTTGAGATACCCTTTTTATATCCCGAAAAATCAAATCTACATGGTACCCTTGAACGACAATCCAACCACCACCATTTATCCAGGCACCCCACTCACCTAAAGATGTAACTAGATTTTCTCTATGGTCATCATCCAATCTAGTAGCAGCTTCACTAACCCCTCTGACATCAAACCCTGCCGATGTATCATAATATATTCCAATATCTATATCGGAAGTTGGGTGATTCGTACCTCTTGATCTTGATCCTCCTAATACCACTCCAACAATGCCCGGGACATCTTTTAATTCATTGTTAATTTCTTGTAAAATGTTTTCTACGCTCAACAATTTTCAACTCCTATTTTTATCCTATGGTTAATAACATTCACTCAGTTATCATCGAAACAATCGGTTTTTCCCAAATAATCCCCATTGCCCAATTCATTCTACGAAAGGTACAATTAGGCAATAATTTTCCATATATCTCATAGTATTTCTGTTCTGAAAGGTACTTGTCAGATGCTAAATGTTCGAGCCACGACTTTGAAGTGTTATACTTGAATACTCTCACAGCATTTTTCACACCGAATTTGAAACAGTTAGGAAGAAATTCTTGGATTGCTCCTAATATGTAAACGTACGTTGGTGGGGTTTCAACCTTAGACACATTATCAAGAATAACAATTTTCCCACCTTCGTACAGCAATTCTTTCATTTGATTAATTACAATTGATATATCCCTCAAATGATGGAAAGTCGTCCTGCTTACGATATAAGCAAACTTATACCCCAAACTAAGATTTTCTGCATCCATCTTCAAGTATGAAATATTCGAACACTGACGCTTCTTGTTGGCAAACTCAAGCATCCCTTCCGATATATCAATACCAACTACCTCGCTAAAGTAATTGGATAATTCATAGACTAATATTCCCGTCCCACATCCAATATCTAATGCTCTCCCTTTTTCTATTGGCATATTAGCAATAAAAAAGGTATTGTCATTCAGAAGATTAGTTACAAAGTCATACTCTTCAGCCACTTTATCAAACTGTGATCCTGTAATACTCATATGTTCACCCCCTCCTATTCAACAATGGGATAGATTTACCTTACCATTTATTTATTTCATTCAACTCTTCCTGTAAATAGTTCATCGTTATAACTCTTTCTTGTTCCCCTTGTTTATCATATAAAAGTTGTTCCATAAATTCCCATATATCTTCCAATCGTCTCTTTCCCTTATAAAAGGTCATTGCTTCAGGATTAATTGAAAAGTTTTGATGAGTTTTCCGATAGATTCTTAAAAATTCATTAAAGTAGGGTTTATCATCTAAGAACATCAAGTCAGCTTCAGGCGGGGCTAGTTTCAATCCTTCCCAATCAATTAATATTAGCTCTTGTCCCGACTGCATTAAATTCCAATTGTGTAAATCTGTATGACATAAGGCCATTCTTAATTTTGAGTTTTTCAAGTTCTGTGAATGCTCCTCAAGTGTATAAATCAGATCATTTAATTGTAGAATGTAGGAATGGATCAATTCCCATACCTCAGACGGAAAATCATTTCTCCCTTTTTGCAATGTTTGTCTCAACATCGGTAAAAATGGAACCTCAAAATCTTCTATAAAAGCATCAGTCCCAATTGGAATGTTATCACTATATGAATGAAGCTCTGTTATGATCTTTGAAAGCTGATAAACCTGATTCTCTGTTAAATCTCGATCCCCAATCGTTTCCCCCTCAATATATTCATAAAGCAAATAAATCCCATACTCATCTTCACATTTATATTTTCTTTCACTTGTCATCATAGGAACGGAGATTTTCCCTTTTAAATTGCTATTCTTTATAAGCCATACCAAGATTGGAACATATTGATCAATCAGAGCAGTCAACTTCGGTGTGGAAGCTCTGCTTTTTTCATATACCTTCAAAAAATAGCTTTGATTTTTATTTGACACTTTATATGCGAGGGATGCCCAACCACCCTGCTGAGGCGACACAACATTAATCTCTATGTCATAAAAGTCTTTTAATATACTTTTTACTTGATTCATCCTAGCCCCTCCAGTAAAAACTTACAACACGGAAAAAGTATAACACAATTCGAGGTTGCCCTTTAATTATTGTAAAAAGCCATACATATGCGTATTAGAATGGTTGAATATGAATTTCAAATGATTTAGTATCTTATTTAAAGCATTATTTATGAGGTGAGGGTATTGGTGAAAGCAGACAAGTTAGCCTCCTAAAAATCAAAAACACATTTTTAGGAGGCTAATCAAATGAAATTTAATCTAATTGAAAAAGAAAAATGGGATAGATTGCCGTATTTCGAGCATTACTTAAATCAGAAGTGCACATTTAGTATTACAGCAAATATAGATATTACAACGTTATTGGAACAGCTCAGGAACAAAGGGATAAAGCTATATCCATCCTTTATTTACATGGTCACTAGAATAGTAAATTCTCATAAAGAATTTAGAACTTGCTTAAAAGATGATGGTACTCTGGGTTATTGGGAAAGTTTGTTGCCTAGCTATACAATCTTCCATAATGATAACAAATCATTCTCAAGCATATGGACCGAATTCTCTGATGAATTTCCTGTCTTCTATAAAAACTTTCAAGACGATATGAAACAATATTCAGAGGTTAAAGGATTTTTCATAAAAGAAAATGTACCAGAGAATTCCTTTCCTATATCTAGTATTCCATGGGTTAGTTTTACTGGCTTCAACCTAAACGTAAATAATAATCATAACTACTTATTACCAATAATTACTGGCGGAAAATACTGTAATCAGGAAGATAAAATATTATTGCCTATTTCTTTACAGGTACATCATGCGGTTTGTGATGGATTTCATGCTAGTATTTTTATAGAGGAACTACAGCAACTTTCTAATAACTGCCTTGATTGGCTCTCATAAGTATTGATGATGTAGCTTAATAAATTTAGTTAAGGAGTTGCTTTGGTGACTCCTTTTCTTAATTATATTCAAACCCTATCTTTACCTAGTTCTGATTAGCTCACCTATATTTGACCTTTATTACTCATTCAATGACTGATAAATGTTTTGCGTATACTTCGTGATGGCCTCGTCATAATCTGGATACTTATATCCAAGACTTTCTGCCACAGATTTAGAGTATTTTCTAAATAACTCATAACAAGTAAATAAAGACTTCCACATGTTTGAGTAGCTACTCTCAGAATAAGTTGTGAGTAATGTTTCCCAATCATCTTTCGGTAAATACTGTTCAATAAATTTATAGTTTTTCCCCACACTAAAGGTAAACCCTCGCTCTAATCCTATTTGCCAAGACATCATTCTTAACAGATTAGGCCGTACTATCTCGTTCAAATGGTCAATTGTAAATAGAATTTCTTTTCTAGCCAATCCCTTTACTACATATGTAGAAACCCACCAAAATTCATTGCAGCAATCATCAAATTCTCTTGCTGTGGGCTTTTTAATCCAATACTTCCGATCATTTGCGACCACTTTATTTTTGACAAGACCACCCTTATCAAGTAGGACTTCTACTAGCCCATCACTATTAGAAAAGTAATCATCTACTTCGTTTATCGGAATAAGTGTTAAGTCAATTCTATTGCCATCTTCAAATAGCATAAGGTAGGAAAACCAATGCCCTAACTCCGGCGGAAAAAGCTCCATGTCTTCCGGTTTTTGCATTATCAAACGTTTCCCAAAAACATTCAGCCATTCATCATTCTTTTTGAAGGAATCCATATCTGTTACAAAATAAGAAATATCATAATCCTGCAATGAATCACGGGGAATGTTTTTGTTTGCACGTGAACCTTCCAAAGTTACCAAGCGAATTCGATTATCGTTCTTAGCAAAACTAATGAGCAAATTCTTCATTTCTTGTTCACTTCTCATTGTATTAATCCTCCAATTTGTTGAAAAGTAGTTTATGTGCCGTATACGAAGAAATCTCAGAAAATTACTGTTCTCAGATTTCTATTTGTGTACTTTTTATTTAGCAAACTATTACTATTACTTTTCTACTGAAATGATTAAAAACATGGGTCTTCTGTTTTCATCTTTCATCCCTGGATCATTCCTTACCATTTCTTCCGTAGCCATAGGTTCCTTAACCGCTTTTATTTTAAAACCTATATGAATTAAATCATTAATATAAGTAGAAATTGTACGGTGATATTTGATCACATTCTCGGTTAGAAAAGTTGTATTACGTACTTCTTCTGATTGGTAATTATCCACTGGCCAATGAAGGCGATTTCCTTGATCATCATAATACCAATCTTGTTCGTCCCGAGAAGTAAAAATCGGATGTTCCACGGAAAAAATAAAAGAACCTCCAGGTTTTAAATATTGATAAACTTTTTCGCAAATAGTATCAAACGATTTAATATAGTGAAAAGCTAAAGAACTGATCACTACGTCAAATTGTGCGTCCGAAAAATTGATGTCTTCAATTGGCATTTTAATATACGTAATTAAAGGATCATCTGTTTTTTCACGGGCTGTTTCAAGCATTTTTTCGGATATATCTACTCCAATTACCGAACTTGCTTGGTGTTCACGTGCGTATCGACAATGCCAACCGAATCCGCACCCCAAGTCAAGTACACTCTTATTTTTCAACTCTGGAAATAAGGATTTTAAAACCGGCCATTCTCCTGCACCTTCAAGCCCTTTAACTGATCTTGGCATTTTTTCATATTCAGAAAAAAACACAGCATCATCATATTTGTTTTGTTTCATAATTTAAACATCCCCTATAATACTCTTTCCTTAACACATGTCTATTCCTCTATCTCCCAAGCTGGGTTCCAGACTACTTCCCACAAATGCCCATCCGGGTCCTGAAAGTGACCGGAATATCCACCCCAAAAAGTGTTGTGTGCAGGGTCCGTTATTGTTGCACCCGCTTTTTCGGCTTGTTCTAATACCTTATCTACTTCTTCTTTACTATTTACATTGTGACCAATTGTAAATTCAGTAGGACTTGCTGGAGCCTGTGTAACTTTTGCCTCATATGCAATATCTTCTCGTTTCCAAATAGCAAGTTTCAAACCTGATTGTAGTTCAAAAAAGGCTACTGCTCCATGCTCAAATTCTTTACCTACAATACCTTCTGTGGGTAGTCCCAATCCATCACGGTAGAATTCTAATGCTTTTTCCAAATCATCTACACCTAATGTGATTACTGTGATTCTTGGTTTCATAATTAATGACACCTCATCTTCATATTCATTTTTACCATTAAACTTTTGGCAATAACTAATCCGAGTCCTGTCCCCATGTCCCTGCGTCCACTACCCGCTACTTAATGTAATTTCAAATTACATTCCAGCTAAACCTAATTCTTTATTTGCCATCTGAATATATTCATCCATCCCAGATATTAAGGCAAATTCGGCAATTCCAACAGGGTAAGCAGCATTTAATTCAATAATATGTTCCCTCATCTTAGGCCAATGATACCCTCCAGCTTCTTTGTAAGCCTTGATAAGTGTATCAAGACCTTCTTCACCAAATACTCTGTAATGGCCAACGAAATCAGTGGAAATATCAGCTACCTTTGCTTCTGTCCAATCAATTAACCCCGTTACATTTCCTGAACTTTCAACGAGGATATGTCCTGGGTGCAAATCTCCATGAATCAGTCCGGTTTCTTTTGGCCATATTTCTTCATCATTCAACCACGTCTGCCATCTATTCCATAACGGCTCTCCCACACCAAATTTTTCCTTAACCGCATCCATACGATTCTTCATGATTTGTTTTACTTCCTCTGGTGTTTGAACTATAACACCTGCTTCAGATGCTTTCTCCCTTGGAATGCTATGAAGTGTAGCCAATACTTTTCCAAGCGTCTGATAAAAACATTTCGGTATATTATTTTCATCAATTTCAAAAACATATCTTTTAGCTTCAGGATCAATGGTTCCTGCTGGAACTCCATTTAACTTTTTATACGCTATCAGCTCTTCTGTGTAAATTCCCCAATCAGGAGCTTCAAAACTAGCATACTTGTTTATTAAGTCCAGTGCTGTTTTTTCTGCCTTTGTTCTAGGGAATACATCAAACCGCCTCGGAATACGCAGCACCCATTCTTTTCCTTCCTGATCCTTAGCAAATACCACCTGAAAGTCTAATCCAGATTCATTAAAAACAAAAAAGTCCTCTATCAATTGGAGACCATGTTTTTCTGCAATTTCCAATACTTCCTTTTTTGTTTTACTCATTACTCATCACATCCAAATCATATTTTTTGAAATAATAGAGACAATATTAGTTATGAATATTACGTATATATTGAACCTCTCCCTCATCTTTCACAACTATTCCAAGTTCATTTAAGTCCATTCTTAAATGTTTTATTTTTTTCTTATCTCCTTCTCTAATTGCATTCCTACGTTCATATAAGATGGCATAGACATTTTCTCCAACCGTGCGATCTTCAAGCGTCCAGAGTTTATATTGATCGGCATATGAATCCTGTTCACTCCAAGGATAGTGATGATTCAGGAATTTTTCTCGTATGATTCCTTTTTTTATGTCTGTCTTTTCTCTCAATAATTCTTGTCCTTTATTACCTGTAATGATAACTGTTTGATCCTCCATAAAGATTTCTTTTACGTCTGAACTGTTAATTCTATTTTCTTTATCATCTTTATTAATCAAAATTTCTGTATCACTAATACTCACTTTCAAGGCTTCACTATAGACTGTTAATGACAAAAGAACCCCTATAATCGCACCTATAATCATCAAGACAATAGAAGTCCAAAAAGGGTCAAGTGACTCCAAGAGTACAATGACCTTTGAATCATTAAAAAGCGGAATTTTTATGATGAAATCCAATAATCTTGGAAGAAACCAACCAATCGTTCCTAACACAATAGGAAATAAAACAGCAAAGAGCTTTTCCAAGAAACCCATACCAATTGTGGATGTATCTTTCATATTATTTTTTTACTCCTTCATTCTATTTTTTTTAATAGATGATTCTATTTCCTAAATTAGTGCTATATGACTATTTTTAACACCATTTTAATTAATTCATTTTTATATTTCTCAAAACTAAAGGTTTTATTATGTTTAAGCATACTTTCCTCAATTGCTCCTTGAATCAGGACACAGATCATTTCAACATCAAACTGATTAGAAAACTCCTTCTTTTGTTGCCCATCTAATAGAATCTCTTTGAGCAATGTATATATTGGATCTTCGTCTTCTTCCCCATTGTCAGCTCTATAGAATGGAATTCCTTCTTCATTTTCAACATTAAAGACAATCTCAATTAATGCGATATTATATTTAAAGTTAGCCACTTGATAAGCCAAACACGCTTCAATATATGCAGTTAATTGCGAAGTAGGTGTTTCCTCTTGAACCACTTTTCCACTAATAAAATCCAATTTTTTTTCTAACAAGTACAGTAAAGTTTGATTAATTAAATCCATCTTGTCGGAAAAATGATAAGAAATTAAACCTGTGCTCACCTTTGCCTTTTTGGCAATTTTAGTTAAACTCACTTTTGTATAACCAACTTCTTCAAGTGTGTCAATACAAGATTGAATAATCTGCTCTCTTCGTGCTTCCGCAATAAAAGATTCACCCATTTTTAAAAACATCTCCTTTAAATCATATTACTTATCCAAATAAAATATTGATTGTACAATCAAAATATTGATTATACGTTTTATTTTACTTGCATCTTTTATTATTGTCAAATATGCTTCCATAATTAATGGAGCAGGACTTCTGGGTTTTATTTATTAGGAATTTTAAACGAAAAGAAAAGCAGTTTAGATGATTGGATCCTTATTGGACAAAGGATTATATAATTATTGAACAACAGAAACAAAACTGGACCCGCTAATGGAATCTAGCCTGAATTTTGATTGATTTGTGATGAAAACAACTAATTGTTTAAGGATTGAATACATATGGGTTGCCCGCTGCTCCTTCCCGATACCTTTGCCGTTCGGATACCAACTATTTAGCATGGGGAAGTAGAAAGTAGCAACTATATAGTTGTGCTAGTACGCATTACATACAGTGTGATCCATCAAACAAATCTTCCTAAGTAATTTAGGAGGGGGTTTCTTTTTTCTCCGTCCATTTATTTCTTTAGTTAGTATCCCCATTATCAATTACTTTGAACATCAGGTACAAACAATCCCTATCTCCATTTACCTCATTTATGAAAATCCAAGTCCATCTACTATGTCCCCAATCGAATAATTAACCTTCCCACACCCCTCCTTCCTCACATCACCCTCAAGCCCTTCTCTCCCAAGGGCTCACGCCCCCTTCACATTACCTTCCATTTTCTGTTATAGAATAATTACGTTCCCGCCTTTTTCCCGATTTTCGCCCAAAATTGTACCGATTTCGCAATGATTTTTATAAAAAAATTTCGTTCCTTTTCGAATAAATACGGAGTAGATGGTGAGGGGCCATTTGATTTAAAACGTGTGAAAAAAACACTAGAAAGGATACCGATTCAATAGCGTGAGGAAACCAACTGAAAAAGAACTTGAGTTGGACTAAACCCTTGCTGAACAAAGGATTGGAGGAATATAGAATTAAAAAAACGATTGGATTCGGATTGAATTTTGATTGAAAATGGGATTGGACTACAATTGGAACCCCAACGAATTTTACACAAAAAAACCGAAGGTCTGCCGGGAAAAATACCGGAAAAACCTTCGGATAAGGAACAGGCTCCCCATACCAAGCAAATAATATCAAATTTACAGTCAAACTCTTTGAGCTAGAACCAGCTCGAACTTTTTTTAGTATTGATATAAATCTCAACACGATATGATGATAATGAATAAAAAATGAAAGGAATGATGTGAATATGACAACTTTATATCGAATCAATGTGTTCGAAGACGAATTCCATTCCAAAGTAGTAACAAGGGTTAAATACAATGAAATCCTTGATTATTGGGATGGTCACAATTGGACAAATGGTGGAGTAGGAAGGCATTTGGGTATCACTAAGCTAAAAGATGGCAGGTATGTACTCATTTACGGTACACAATGGCAAGGAGAAAAAGATTATGGGAGGGTTGTTTCGCCAGAGGAAGCCTTACATGAGATATTAAAGTCTCACAATACAGAGCTTTTGACTCTGAAAAAGTTTAAGGATTTGAAAACTTTAGCAGAAGAAAAATAGATTATCGGTGACATTGAATACGAAAGGAAATAAAAGACCTAAAGGAGAACATTCTCCTTTTTATTACTTGAATCTATAAAACTGAGTTAAGATTGAGTACGTAATGCTCTACTGCACTCTTTTCTCTATTTTCCATATTATAGATGAAATATTACAAACCAAACTAAATTCTTCTTTCCTCCTATGTATACCCCAAATAAACCCTTCCGAAATCCCGCTCCTCAAATCCGCATTCTTCCGTTCGAGTTATAATAAAGATTTCCGACTGAACCCCTATTTTGGACCATTTTCGATTCAAATATGACCGTTTTTCCGCCTGTTTTTC
>DATMFE010000325.1:0-5287 GCA_035556295.1 Ureibacillus sp. | reverse complement strand
ATCTCTTTAGGTAAATATAGTAAATAAAACGTAGTTTATATGTTTCTGCCGCTACATGACAGGTTCACTACATACTGCTCGTCACGCACTGAAAACCCATGTACAGAGTTCTCTACATAGGTTTTCTTTAATTGTACCCGTACCCTGTTACTCAGTAATCATCACCGTAATCTACTGTGACAGACACCTCTTTTTTCTTCTCTTTACCATTAGCATATCCGCACACTAATACTGTACTTACACCTTTTCCACCTAAAAATTCAACATCTTTGGGAACAAAATCAATGTCTTCTTCGTCTTTCATATACGTAGCCGCTACTGCTGAAGCGAGTTTACTAATTTCCTTCTTATTCATTTCAATGGATGGTTTATGAAGGAACAAAATGAGGTTAAGCGGTTTAATCGATGTTCGCTTTGTATAGTGATTCAAAACAAAAAATAGCCAACGTAAAAAGCCACTTGTATAAAACAAGTGGCCTTTTGCTACGTTAGATATGAGACTTTTATTTTTCTATACAAAGATTGCTCTGAGTTTGTTTGGTCTGTTTTCGTTTAGATAGAACGTTGTCGGCAACAATTACTACGACAGAAACGGCAAGAGCAAAAGCACCAATCCAAGGAATATAATTCAACAATCCATTTTTGACAGCAATACCACCGATACCAGCTCCAGCTGCCATTCCCAGTTGTCCAGCAGCACTGTGTAAACTAAGGACAATACTTGCTGCAGCAGGAGCAAGGCTTATAAGCTGAAATTGTATTGGCGCGCCGGAAGACCAAGCTGAAAGAGCCCAGAAAATAAGCAATACATAGAAAAGAAAAGCAAATTGACCGATAAACGGGAATAGCAGTAGTGCAATAGCATGGAGTAATATTCCTCCAGTTAATGTACGAAATGATCCCCACTTATCTGTACTAAAACCTCCTAATTTGGATCCAATAGCGCTAGCAATACCAAATATAAAGAGAGCTGTAGTTACCCCTTGATTGCTCATTCCGAATGTATTTAAGAAATACGGTGAAATGTACGTAAATACAATGGAATATGAACCTAACCATAGAAACGTGATGAGCAAGTATGCTGAGATCCGTGGTTTCATAAGGAATTTACACTGCTCACGCAAAGGTACAGGTTCTTCAGCAACTGTTTTTGGTATAGTAAACGACGCTAAGAATGAAAATAAAATGCTTCCTACTAGACACTTCTCATCCTAATCTTTATCAATCTAGCCTTAAAAAGGAGTGAGTAAGGCGCAGAAAAACAACAAATGGTATAATAAAACGCACTATTTATCTTATAAGAGGAGGAATCCAGATGGGAAAAGTTCTATTCTTTAATTATCCTGGAGAAGGCCACGTCAACCCTACCATTGCATTAGTGGAAGAACTAATAAAAAAGGGTGAAGAGGTTGTCTATTACTGTATAGAAGAATATAGAAATAAAATTGAGAAAACAGGAGCTACATTTCGTCCCTATAAAAATTTCACACGCGATGCAGATCTAGTAAAAAAAATGGCAAAAAAAATGGACCCTCTTGAAATGCTATTATATATGGTACGGTCTGCGGATACAGTCATAGAAAGTGTTCTAGAGGACATAAGAGATGAAAAGTATGATTATGTTATTTATGATAATAATTTCGCCGCAGGATGGATGATTGCCGATATATTAAAGATACCTAAAATATCTTCTTGTACAACGTTCGCTATCGATGAAGAGGTCTTTTCGAACGTGATGAAAAGTCGAGGAGAAATGGATAAGAAATCTCCAACATATCAAAAGCTTGAAGAGATATTAAAAAAATGGAGACAAAAATATGGTATAACAATCAACGATAATCATAAGCTGATGTCTTGCCCTGGCGATATTACTCTTGTATACACATCAAAATCATATCAACCTCGTGCTGAAAAGTTTGATAACTCGTTTATTTTTGTTGGTCCTTCTATTGCGCCGCGAAAAGATGTAGAGACTCTTTCTTTAAAAAAGATTCCTGGTGATAAGCTCATCTTTATTTCAATGGGAACGATATTTAATCAGCAACCTGAGTTATATACTACCTGTTTTGAAGCATTCCAAGAAATACAAGCTACAGTTATATTATCGGTAGGAAAACAGACGGACATTAGCCAATTTAAAGATATTCCATCTAATTTCATTATACGTAATTATGTACCTCAGTTAGAAATACTAGAACAAGCAGATGTTTTTATTACTCATGGTGGAATGAATAGTACGAGTGAAGGACTTTATTTTGGTGTTCCACTTGTGGTTATGCCTGTTGTGGGCGATCAACTAATAGTAGCTAATCGGATTGAAGAATTAGGAGCTGGTCTACAACTTAATCGTCAAGAACTAGACGCCACTACATTACGAAACAAAACAGAACAAGTGCTATCGGACTCTTCATTCAAGGAAAAGAGCTTAGAAATCGGAAAATCCTTAAGGGATTCCGGAGGGTACAAAAAGGCAGTAGAAGCCATTTTAGAATTTAAAAAGAATGCAAAAATAGAGGATCTTATTTAATTCTAACATTTAAATCAGTCTGGAAATAAAAAATTAATAAATATTGAAAAGAAGTCTCCATGGAAGACTTCTTTTTTATCACTGCCTATAAGCTGTTTTATTTTAATTAAAAAGTAAAAGCTACTGAACAGGGGTCAGTAGCTTTTTAACGAAGCATGTTGTTAACTCAACAAGTAATGAGGATTTCCAAACAGAAGCTTCACAGCGTCATAAATAGTCTCCCCTAAAAATTATTTGTTATTACCCATTAAAGAATTAGCTGATCAGTATGATGTAAGTACTCGTACCATTCAATCAAAGATTAAGAAATTAGGCTATGAATGGGACAGTAAGGAAAGTATTTATCGCTACGTTGGAGAAGAATCAGAACCTTTGGATGTTAATTTTAGTACGCTTATTTCTAAAAACAATAAAATGCCAGCAAAACAAAAGCTAGCCACTAATGAAGTAGCAGCTAGTGGCTAGCTATTTAAATGAAAGTGAAAGTAGTAATGACCGCTTTGAAAAAGCTAGTACAGTAGATGCAATTGATTTGCTGTTGCAAAGTCCAAAAGACCGTTCAAAACGAGTGTATCGAGGTTTTTATTTTGATGATGATGTTTTAAGTATTATTGATCGAGTCCCAAAAAGTTATAAATCAGAATTAGTGAATGAAGCTCTGAGAAAAGTGTTTAAGGAAAAGGGATTATTAGACTAAAAAGAAAAGCAGGCTTAAAGGCACTTATATGGTTATGAAATGCGTATTATCTTCTGTGAAGGTTCTTGATGTAGATTTTGAAATTGGTGAACAGCGTCTGTCATAGATTCCGTATTCAATTTCTTTAAGATACTTTTTCTTTAATTTTTAATGGTGCTTTCTTCTTTATGAAGAAGGCTTTGTATTTCTGAAATGGAATGACTATCAATAGCAAGAGCAAAGACTTCTTATTCTACTTTAGTAAATTGTTTCATAAAGAATTTCTCTTTAAGGATTTTGCATTCTTCAGTCGAGCAACTTCATTAACTAAAGAGGTATTATGTTAACTAGATATGTATGCGACATTCATGTTATTAAATAAGCGTATAAGGATTACCCTGCTTGAGATCCAAACGAACAGATGCGTTTGGATTTAAATAATATTAATACTGCATTGAATTTACCGATATTATAAAACATTTCCTGGAACAGTTTAACACTAACCAAATAAACTGTTTCTATTAAACCATTTTGATGTTATTTGGCAGAAGTAAATAAAGCTAATACTTCTTGCTTACTCGTGTTTGTTTTACACTATATAATAAAAACAATTAATTGACTATTTTTATGATGAAAAGGTTGGAGCAGGAAATTCATCAATTTTGATACGAAGTAAACTATAAGGTTTCTCTCGTAAGTCTTTTCCATAATGAAATCTAGGCTGTCGATGTAGTTGGTTCACAATGACATACAAATATTGATCCGGACCGATTGAAAAAGTATCCGGCCACAAAATTCTCGGATCATGTGCGATAGTTTCCATTGTGCCATTTGGAAATATCTTACGAATACTGTTGTTTTCGTAATCTCCAGCATAAACAGTTCCCTTTGCATCGGTGATCATTCCATCAGAAGCACCTTTTTCTCCCCAATACTCCACATGATAAATTAAATCTTTATCTGGTATAGTTCGGTTCCTTAGAACTTCTGTTGGAATCGAGAAAAGATGACGACTGGTTAGTGGACAAAAAAATAAAACTTTGCCATCGGGAGAAATCGCTATTCCATCAGAAGCCAATCTAAATGGGGAAGTTGAGCCATCTATGTTTCTATTCATCAAAATTTCACCTTCTACCTTCGGTAAAAAATAGGGATCGGGTGAAGTTGATTTTGCTCCATTTAACCGTCTAAACGCGTTTCCATTTGATAAATCTACGACAATAATAGCTCCTGGTCCTTTTGAAGAAGAATCTGTTATATAGGCATAACCTGCTTTTCCAACACGAAAATCAAAACGGACATCATTCAGATAAGTTGTAGGTAGAACAACATCTTCTGTAAAGGTATATACTTTTCTTATTGTATTGGTTTCTAAATCAACAGCGACTAATTTCGCTCCCCCCTTAATAGGTTCAGAAAAATTGGGTGCTGCTGTATCTAATATCCAAAGCGTTCCCCTTCCATCAGCGACTACACTTTGGACACTGATGAAAGTCATTGTGATATTTTCGGAGTTAACCAAATTGGTTTGTAAATTGGGATAAGACTGCAATTTATCTTGAACAATTTCCGCCACTGTAAATTTAACATCGTCTCCCCATTTCGGAAAGCAAATGAAAATACGACCGGTTTCTGAAACAGTAACACCTGTAGGCATAGCCCCATAAAATGCATAAACTAGTTCTAAATTACCGAAATATTTTTCACTAGGTAACATAGGTTTCATAATACCCTCCTCAAACATTCAAACGGGATATCTCATATATATGATCTATATTTTTTCTAATGCATGTTTCTTAATAAGGTTTTCTATACGAAAAGATGATTGAATTGATTGTTTTCGAAATTTAATAAGTCTCTCAGAAGAAAGGAAACATTTTAATTTAAAGGTCTCCAGATGAAGTAGAATTCAATTAGCAGTTACTGAAGTTCAATGTTCCCGTATCAACGGTAAGCTGTTATAAATAAGAAATTAGGAAAATTTTCTTTTTTAACTTTATGAAGAAATGTATTTAAGCTAAACCGCCTCTTTAGCAATTTAAGTCCCCTACTCTTTTATCATAGCTTTGCTTTTTAAAGAAATT
>DATMFE010000324.1:0-1743 GCA_035556295.1 Ureibacillus sp. | reverse complement strand
TTTAGAGGATCACTATGTAGCTCGAAAGCTTGATTGAGGTTCAAAATCTTGTTCATTTTCTTTACAAGTCAGTATTTACTTTGACGGTAATTAATTGTAAAAGATCAATTTTCTTTATCTACTTTCTCTTGTTGCACTCATTAGTTGTCAATTCAATTGCATGGATTGTTATGCGCTATCCTTCATTCATCACAATGATTACCTAATAGGCAATGCTTCTTCTGTTCTTGGTAATTCAAAATCGCTCGGTATTCCTTTAGAGCTATCATTTGCTGTTCCATCAGCAACATGTTGATTTTCCCCAATATCAAATGTTGCCATTGATTCAGCTACGTGAGCAATTTCACTATTGCTCTCTGCACTGGAGTCTCTTTTTCCAGGATGTTTTAGAATATAAAATCGGACATCATCGATCAATACTTCAGTTGAATATACTCTTTTATTTTCTTTATTCGTAAATGATCTAGTTAATAACCTTCCATTAACACCAACAAGCGAACCTTTACCACAGTATTCTGCGATTCGTTCAGCAAGTTTTCCCCAAGCACTGCATAGAACGAAATCTGCCTCAACTGTCCCTTCATTATTTCGGTAGTTTCGATTGATGGCTAATGTGAAATTAGTGAGTATTCGACCTTCTGGTAATTTCTTTAGTATTGGATCTTTTGTTACTCGACCTACTAGTCCGACATGATTCATTTGTAGCACCTCCTTTCGCTTTTATATTACTTTGTAGGTAATGGTTTTGACAAAATCCGAAAAACCATATTTGGCCGAATTTTGAGCATGAAAAATTGATTTTCGAATGGATAGTTTTTGAACAAATTGGGAAAATTGTTGAGAAATATGAGGTTTGATTATGTTTTAAAAAGCGCTGAAATAAAAAGTTTCGCAATTTTCTATGTTATACTTAAATTAACTATTTATTGTAGGGGGAATGCGAATTGAAGACATTTAAAATGCTCTCATTTCACTTGATTAAAGAGGATGGCAAACAACAAGTTCCTTTGATTGACGGAATCGTGATTAATCAAGAGAATAGTCATAAATCTTGGATCTTAGAGCTTTTTATTTCGAAAGAACATATCGCAACCTTTCAACAATTACATACCTCAGGCGAAATTTTTGACGCGCATGTTGTAATTTCTTTCCCAGACAACGAACCTGCTCCATTTTCGGTTGTTGTTAGTGAATTTAGAGAAATACAAGGACATTATTCCGTTTTGTTAAAAGGTGCTGTTAAACAGCTTAGAAAAAAATATGCAGAGCAGCTCATCCGATTATTACTTGAAGAAGATTTATCCAAGGAAGAACTGCTTAAACGTTTTGAGCAAGGAATGAAAGAGCGACCAAAGCTAAAAGAGATTTAACTAACTGGTGATCTTTAGTGCCAAAAGTGGATAAAGCGAATGCTATGCCCAATAAAATAAAAATCAGAAACGCAAAATTGCGTTTCTGATTTTTTGTCCTGTTTTCGCGCTATTCAACTTATTAGTGGTAACAACTTTTATCCAAAATGGTTATCTGTTGTTATTATTGACCTATTCGTTCATCATTGTTATTAACAACTCCAGCGTTTCCATTTTGGCCGGCACCGTTGCTATTTGATAGACCATCGTTATTACCAGTACCGCCATTAGTAGTACCATTCATACCACCATTTGTTGTACCGTTTGTACCGTTATTTGTTGTACCATTATTTGTTCCTGGAGTATACCCATTGTTATCATTAACAGTACCATT
>DATMFE010000323.1:0-4536 GCA_035556295.1 Ureibacillus sp. | reverse complement strand
GTCATTTATGCTATTTTATTGCTAGTTATATCAATATTAAGTTCGTTGATTTCCATTCGTAAAATTACAAAAATAGACCCACTTCAAGCAATTGGGAGGATAGAGTAATGTCAGGAATAAAGTTCAATCATGTATCCAAATACTATCAACAAGGGGCAAATCAAGTTGTTGCTCTTAATGATGTTTCTCTTTCCGTCGAACAAGGAGAATTTATTGCTGTCATCGGTCCCTCAGGTTCAGGTAAAAGTACTTTTCTTTCCATCGCAGGAGCCTTACTACAAGCCTCAGAAGGAGAAGTAAACCTTAATGGAAAAGTAATAGGGGATTTAAAAGAGAAAGATTTATCAAAAGTACGCCTTGAGGAAATAGGTTTTATATTACAAACAAGTAATCTAATTCCTTACTTAAATGTTCTCGACCAATTACTAGTTGTAAAAAAAATGGCTGGTAAAGTGACAATAAGAGATAAAGAAAATGCTAAAGAATTACTTCAAAATCTCGGATTGGAAACAAAAATAAAAAAATTCCCGGAACATTTATCTGGAGGAGAACGTCAACGTACAGCTATCGCTCGTGCCTTTATGAATAATCCTTCTATTATTTTGGCCGATGAACCAACAGCAAGCCTTGATACTCAAAGAGCCCATGAGGTCGTCCAACTTATTGCGAGGGAGGTGAAATCTAGAAATAAGGCAGCCATTATGGTAACCCATGACGAACGAATGTTAGAATACTGTGACAAAGTATATCGAATGGAAGACGGTAAGCTTGAACCGACTAGTTTCCATTTAGAAAATCTAAAATGACAAGTAGGGGAATAATCAATGATTATTGTAACAAACAGAATTAAAATGAAATTAGGTTTTGCTGAAAAAATGGCTCCAATGTTCACAAGACCAGGAGCCTTGCAGAAAATGGATGGTTTTGTAAAAGTCGAAGCACTAATTACTAAAAACCTTTCAGAATATGATGAGCTCAATGTAAATATGTATTGGAACACTATGGAAGACTTTGCCCAATGGAAAAACAGCGATGCTTTCAAAGAAGCCCATAAAGGCCCAGCTAATGGTGGACAAGATTCACCTATCTTGGGAAGTGAAATCATTATTTCTGAAGTTGCTTCGACTTTAGAATCAAATACATGATGACCTTTTTTGGCAACTTATAGTCAGTTCCTCTGGCACACTAGACAAAATAAGCAGGCTAAACAAGTATGTCATAAATAATAAATCTTGTTTAGCCTATACCTTTCTACAAATCTTCCGATCCATCAATGGAATTCATGTGAAGAACCGCCTCTACTTGTGCTACGGTTCACCACACCTATCAAACTAGCTGTTTCTAATCTCTAATGATTCTTTTCTTTCTCCTATATGTTTGCTCTTTCATAATAAACCACCTCGTAAGGTGATAGAGGTAAAAAAATAAAGCATACTATTTCTTCGTATTTTGCTATTATATTGTATACGTGGGTCCAAAATTCAAAAGCACAATCTTGATGGTAAGAATCTGTTTTTAGCATCAAGATTGTGCTTTTTTAACTATGGCAATCTAAAAGTAAACATTCTCTACTTTCTTCACCTTATTATCCAACAACAACTCCCCTAAGGTAATCTCTTGGTCCAAAATCCGCCTCGAAAATATCTTGGTTCATAAGAAATAACAAATGCTTTGGGTGCCATCTCTTCAATTATGTTAAGTAACTTTCTTTCATTCGTACGTTTCGCTAATACCTGCATAACAATTCTGTTTCCATCCCTGCCATCAGCTAGCCAGCTTGTTACGCCAAATCCCTTTTCTCTTAATACAATTGCAATATTCTCCTCCTGCTTATCAATTACAATTTGAACAGTGATATACCCTAATGCCAGCCACTGTTCAATTTTACTTCCTAAATAAACACCGCTGCCCCAGCCTAAACAATAGGCAATTAAATTCTGGACCTCATCAATATTTTCAAGAACAATATTTAGTCCCATTAAATATGTATAAACTTCGACAATACTTACTAATGAAGCTAAAATATTCTGGCCCTTCATTACAAACAAAAGTCGAATTGTAAATAATGATACATAAACAACATTAATGACAACAATTGTCACTATCATATTTATTCCATTCATCTTTATCCTCCGGTTTGTTACCTCTTAATTTTATATAAATATATTAATGTTTAAGGATTGATTATTTATAAACCGATAGTCCAACCTCTAACACCATTTTCCTTACCATTTGTATAAAATTTATGCTTTATTCAAACAAAGTAACCCTAGGATTTCTATTAAATCATAAGAAAAGCACTCACCCATCCTTCCACCACGACATGTTTTTAAAAAAATTAGGCATTCTAAAAATTATCTAAGAAAAAAGGATGATGTCCCGGATTTTATATCAACTATTTTACAATTGCTATTTGAGTTATATAAATGGATTGAAAGGAGCGCCATTCGTGAAACTGTACCAGATAAGAAAAGGTCAATTTGTGTATTACAACAATGAGTTACACAAGGTCTATGGGGTAAAACCAATGTATAAACTATCCGTTCATCTTATTAAACTGAGGGATTTAACACAGCATATAACCAATGCAGCAAGTGTGGAAAGATACATTCCAAGGGAAAATGACAGCTTTATTCATAATCATAAAGTATATACGCTTAGGCATAATCAAAAACCTGTAGCGGGAGATTTGATTTTAATTAATAATCCGGCCCCTGATACCTTGGATCACTATACCTTAAATGAAATTGAAGTCGTTGAAACTGTCGATAACAAAGGAGTCATTACAAGTGATTTGGATGGTATCAAGCATAATGAATATTTATTGATGGTACCTGGCCGTGCTCCTGACAGTCATCCTATCGATTACAAAGACATGGTAAATATTGAAGAAAGCTTTGATGACGCTGGCCAGCAAATTATTCATCCATACGGCGAGCTATCCACGCAGTTGGGAGATATATATATAAAAAAGGAGAATGATGTGTTAATCGAGGCTATGGTAGTTGCCATTAAAGGACAAACTATTTATCTTGGAGGCGGATTAGAGGTGCCCTATGAAGAGTTGATAGATACGGATAAGTGGGAATTTCAATACAATCCCTTCAATAACTGATAGAGCTACATCTATATTGTTAAATATTCTTCAAGTGCCAGGAGGTTTCCATGGATAAGGTTAAAGAAAATAGTGTTTTTATTATCTCTCTATTGCTAACCCTCATTTTTATTATCTGGGGAGTTTTTTTTACAGGTAATCTTACCAAAGTCACCAACGCCATTTATAATGGCTCAATCGATTACCTTGGTTGGGTTTATCTTGGTACTACTCTATTCTTTGTCATTTTTTCTATCTACTTGTTGTTCTCAAAGTACGGAAATATCCGGCTCGGCAGGAGAAATGACAAGCCGGATTTCTCTACCGCTTCCTGGCTGGCAATGCTGTTTGGGGCTGGTATGGGTGTCGGAATCGTATACTGGAGCGTCGCCGAACCAGTAACCCATTATACAGCTCCTCCGTATGGAAAAGCTTATACCATTGATGCAGCTAACACCGCAATGAAATATACATTTTTCCATTGGGGCCTGCACCCATGGGCAATCTACACTGTAATAGGGTTAGCCCTTGCTTTTTTTCAATATAATAAACGACTGCCTGCAGCTATCAGCTCAGCTTTTCATCCCATTTTGGGCGACAGAATTCACGGGCCGATTGGCAAAACGATTGATATCCTGTCCATCTTTGCAACAGTCTTCGGTATTGCAACTTCTTTGGGGCTTGGGGCCATGCAAGTTACTGCAGGTATGCATGACATATTTGGCATTCCTAATACGTTATTTATCCAGCTGATTGTCATTTTGGTTGCAACAGTCCTTTTTATTATTTCCCTTAATACAGGCTTAGAAAGAGGAATAAAGTATTTATCCAACGCAGCAATCATCTTTTCAGTGACAATCATTGTACTGATTTTGATTGTCGGTCCAACATTAACTGTAATTAAAGTGTTTTTCAATACAACGGGACTGTATTTAAGTGACTTTTTACATATGAGTTTACGGTTAAGCCCCTTTGGAAAAGGTGAGCAATGGATTGCTTCATGGACCTTGTTTTACTGGGCTTGGTGGATTGCCTGGGCACCATTCGTCGGCATGTTTATTGCCCGGGTTTCAAGAGGGAGGACCATAAAGGAGTTTGTAATTGGGGTATTGATTGTTCCTACACTTGGAACCTGTCTTTGGATGTCCGTGTTTGGCGGTTCGGCACTTGACCTTGTACAAGATTCCGGTAATCATGATTTAGCAAAACATATCGCTGAAAACGTATCATTGTCCATTTTTATATTCTTTGATCATCTACCGTTAAGTTCCCTGTTAAGCATTTTGGGTTTCGCTGTGGTGGCAATTTATTATATAACAGTAGCCGATACCGCAACCTTTGTATTGGGGATGCTAAGTGAAGGTGGAACGTTTAATCCTTCTAACAAAATAAAAATGACATGGGGAGTCATCCAATCTGCTTTAGCTGCTGTTTTGCTGCTA
>DATMFE010000322.1:0-5190 GCA_035556295.1 Ureibacillus sp. | reverse complement strand
ACAGACTGTTAAAGTACTGTGCCAATTCCAGTAGCAATTTGCTTGAAGATAAGAAGAGAATCCATAACGATTATTAACCTCTTCTTATTTGTAAGAAGAGGTTTTTTATTTTGAAAAGAAAGAAGGAAACAAAACCATGACGAAGACATTAGTGAAGGCTCCATTTAAAGCTGATCACGTAGGCAGCTTTTTACGAACGACTCCCCTTAAAGAAGCAAGAGAAGCGTATGCGAATGGGAAAATTAATAAGGCCGATTTAAAATCGGTAGAGGACAAAGAAATTGAAAAACTTGTCCAGAAACAAATTGAGGTAGGGCTTAAATCCATCACTGATGGTGAATTTAGACGCTCATGGTGGCATTTGGACTTCTTATCAGGCTTAGAAGGCGTAGAGGAGTTTGAAACAGAATATATCAGCCAATTCAAAGGTGCAAAAACAAAAAATAAGGCGATTAGGGTAGTAGGTAAAGTAGACTTCAATCATCATTATATGCTGGAACACTTTACGTTCTTAAAAGAAGCTGTCGAACAGTATGGTGATGGAAGCCAAGTTGCTAAATTCTCTATTCCAAGCCCCAACATGTTATTTACTCGAATTCAAGAAGATACATATTACAAGGGAAGCAGAGATCAATTTTATCATGATACTGTGGCTGCTTATCAAAAAGCTATTCAGGCCTTTTACGACGCAGGCTGCCGTTATCTGCAATTAGATGATACTTCCTGGATTGATTTCGTTTCTGAAGAACGCATCAATGCGGTTGTTGAGAAGCTTGGTATGGATGTAAAAGACATTATCGATACTCGAGTAAGTTGCTTAAATGATGCTATTTCTAAAAAGCCTGAAGATATGCTCATTACTATGCATATTTGCCGTGGAAACTTTAGATCTACGTATATCACAAGTGGTGGCTATGATACTATATCCGATGCAATCTTTGCTAACTTACATGTAGATGGGCTTTTCCTTGAATATGATGATAACCGTTCAGGAGATTTTGAACCATTAAAAAGCTTTACAGGTAACAATCAAACTGTTGTATTAGGGTTAGTAACATCTAAATTTCCTACACTAGAAGATACTGAGGTCATTAAGCAAAGAATCCAAGAAGCAAGTCAGTATGTTCCTCTAGCTAACTTGTCATTGAGTCCGCAATGTGGCTTTGCAAGTACAGAAGAAGGAAATGTATTAACAGAAGAGGAACAATGGAATAAAATTAGTCACATAATTAAAATTGCTCAAGATGTCTGGGGAGCCAACTAAAAAGTGAGATTCGCTTCTTAATTTTACATAAGTAGCATTCTAGATGTGTTGAAATACAATAAATAGGCGGATCTTATAACCGAAAAAAAGGAAGAATGAAGTTCATTCTTCCTTCAGCCATTATTATAAATTTGTATTAGAAACGTCCGCCACCAAGTTGTTGCTCAGCCATTTGTACAAGACGCTTAGTGATTTCTCCACCTACTGATCCGTTTGCACGTGCAGTTGTGTCAGCACCAAGGTTTACACCAAATTCGCTCGCGATTTCATATTTCATTTGATCGATTGCTTGTTCAGCACCGTATACTAATAATTCGTTGTTGTTGCTGCTTTTGTTGTTTGCCATGTTGTGTCACCTCCTTGTTTCTTTTAAGTTTCCTATTGTAGGAGAAGTGTATCCGTGGTAAATAATGGATGGATAGAATTATACCTTCCCGACATACTAAACGTTAGAAACCGATGACGCTGTAAAAAGTGAAATTAGATGTTTCATTTCCTTGTGTTAAAAACTAAAATGGTTGCCATGTAGGAGAAAAAGGATGACAAACAAGAATGTCATCTTTTTTCTTGTTTTAAAACCCATTTTTAATAAATTATATTTTTAAAGTACTCATATAAGCTATGAACAAGATGTTTAGTTAAGAAAACAAGGATATCAAATAAGAAGGAGAGACACTATAGATTGACAGCTTCTTGTTTTCAGCCACAGTAAGACGAGAATATATTAAACAGATAGATAAGGTATGCTATAATAGAGATGGGAATAATACGTGAATCATCTAATGTATTCAACGTAGCAAAGAGCCACCTGTATAAAACAGGTGGCTTTTACTTATTAGAAATCTATATACTTTTATTTACATTGATTAATAAAGATAGAAAAAATACATACAGACGAGGTGTAAAAAATGATTCATCTATATACGACAACCAGCTGTGTTTCTTGCCGAAAAGCAAAGGCTTGGCTTGAAAACCATCAAATCGATTATATTGAGAGAAATCTATCGTATGAACCTATTACAGAAGATGAAATTAAAAATATTCTTAGTATGACAGAAAAGGGTACTGATGAAATTATTTCTACAAGGTCAAAGATCCCTCAAAAGTTAAATATAGAGATTGATGCACTGTCGTTACAGGGTCTGTATGATTTGATAAAGAGCCATCCTTTTATACTTAAACGTCCTATTATTGTACAAGATCGTAAAATACTGCAAATCGGATATAAAGAAGAAGAGATAAGAGCTTTTATTCCTCGGAAACTTCGTACTTTCACGATGACAGAACAGGCAGTAGTAGGTGATTATTAGAAGGTAATAGAAGAGCAATCAACGGATGCTTTAACTTCTAAAGTAGATTGTAATAAAAGGCATTGGCAGTGTTGTAGTAAGGTATATATTTCAGATTCTAAAAATGAGTAAACACAACTACACCTACATAAAAAGGAGAAAGGTAAAAACCCTTCTCCTTTTACTATATAATCGTCTATACTTAGATACTCTTCTTCATGCCGCATTCCCGACATTCGCGTAAGAAAATACCGCCTTTTACAGAACTTTTGAAGTAAGATGAATTGCAGTTGTCGCATCTGCCACTGACCTTATCCGGAAATTCAGCATAGTCATACACTTTATCAAGGTCGATTTCTTGCTCTTTTATTTCTTCCAGGTTGATCACTCTTTTCTATTTGGCTTTTATTAGACTAACACAATTAGGTCTATATAAAAGGTATATGTTAAGATTACTCTGGTTTTTCCACTAGTTGCATCTGGAAGATTTGTGTTTCTTGAATACCGGCTCTTTGGAGTTCCTCTTTAAATGACTCTCCTTCTTTTAGTTTAATGATTCTCTTTGAACCGTCACGTAACATGTATACTCTAAAATTGTACATAAATGTACCTCCACCAAAATAAATGCTCTCTATATACAGCGTCTTCAGGAACTAAGCCAAGCGAACATCAATTAGTTCACTTAATCTCATTTTGTTTTTTAATTCAAATACTTCATCGATAAAAACAAACAAATTCCCCAGGGAATCAACAAATTGAATGAATCCTTTTTCTGTAATACATTGTCCCTTTTTGTAGTATGTAAGATAAACTTGTTTATTTGTATGTAAGGCTTCAATTAAGATGAAATTCATCTGTTCCATTTGCTCTTCTGTTAAAACGGGTTGAGCTACTTCTGCTTGCTTATTTATGATTTCCTTTAATCCTATGTATTGCTCTGGCATAGTGGCGAATGGACGCCATTTTTTCATTCCTCTAGGTTCCATCTCTTTTTCCTCCTTACGCTTTATGGCCACCCATAAGGCCATTTCGATAACGAGCTGTTGAATGAGGAAGGTGACTAGACGCACGTAGTACACTATTCTTTCCATAACGCAGCCGAATGTTATCAATCGTTTTAGCAAGAGCATAGGCTCTTTCACGCTGATCGATATCCTCAAATAAGCTCATTTGCTCCTCTTCTTGAATGCTTGTGTTGGATAAGGAAATGCCAATGGAGCGAATCGGCATCCCACTATCAAATGTATGTAGTATGGTTAAACAATATGGAAAGATATCCTGGCTTAAGTTTGAAGCTCTTCCCATTTTCTTTTGTCTGGAGAAGCCGCCACCTGTTTGTTTGCTGTAGCCAATTGATAAATTAATATTTATTCTAAATTTCTAATATCCTTTTATTCTTTATAATTTGTCATATAACCAGATATGACCGTTTTTTGAACTAAATTAGAATCCTAAAGACAGCAGATACTCCCTTGGAAGAAGGCTCCTGGTGCAAAGGTGGAAATCTAATGAAAGGGAACTGAATTCAATCCTCTCTATGTATTTCCCTTCCCCTTATTCTCTCAAAAACGTTCGTAAAGGTGTGCAGTTTTCAGAAGACGTTCACAATTTAATTTTAAACTTAAATGAACAATAAAAATGATAGGTTTTCTATATAAAATAAAAGTTCGTAAACGTATACTTTCGCGGACAAAATATTTTGATCTATTACAAGATGTTAAAATATTTATTACCATTAACAAAATAAAAAGCTGCCTCGGAGCGTCAGGAGAGGCAGCTTTTTATAAAACTAGATATGAAATGTGTGTGTTAGTAAGTTAAATATAACATATTTTCTTCATGAAAGCGATTTATTATAAAAACAAGCATATGTATAAAAGCTGCATAATTCATGATCTTAACCCTTCTTTTTAAGGGATTCTTTTTGGTTTGGATTCCAGAAAGAATATTATGGTAACTAAAGATGTAATATATTACTTTTCTATACTGGTTACGTGCTTTTTCTTGAGTATAAATTAGCTCTTAAAATCATCTAATCTAGTGAAAAATTCCTGAAGAAAATCATAAAATAACTTTTCCGTTGGAAGTAGTGACCGTTCCTTTGGGGTAATAACCCCTACAGTCCTTGTTACATTTGGTTCAACCAATGGTATTTTAACTGTTGAGCGTGGCAAGCTATCGACTAGCGTGACTTCTGGCATGAGTGTTACACCTAAACCAGCAGAAACTAACCCTTTCAACGCATCGATATCATCCCCCTCAAAGGCAACATTTGGTGTGAAGCCAAGATTCTGACAAGCATTTACAACAATATCTCGAAAGACAAAACCCTCAGGTAATAAAACAAACGGTTCGTCTATTAGTTCTTGAAGTTTTACGGAGGATTCTTTTGCAAGGCGGTGGTGAATTGGCAAAAGAGCCACAATATTTTCCGTAAATAAAACTTTTTGTTCAAGTTTTTTTTCTTTGAGAGGAAGTGGACCTATCAGACCAAGATTAAAATCTCCTTTAATCACACCTTCAATTAATTCCTGGTAAAGCGCTTGTTTTAACTGAAATTTTGCTTCCGGATAGCGCAATCTAAATGCATAGATTACAGTTGGTAATGTATACGCTGCTAAACTTATCGGAAAAGTA
>DATMFE010000321.1:0-57165 GCA_035556295.1 Ureibacillus sp. | reverse complement strand
ATTTCAATTAACGGTGAAAAAGTAACTGACTTAGATTATGTTGTCGGTTCTCAAGATCGTCTAGAGGATGAATTTTCAATTATCCGTCGTGGAAAGAAAAAATATCACATGGTGAAATTTAACTAATTAATAAAGAGACGACTTAAGAAATTTCTTAAGTCGTCTTAATTATATGAAGTTAATGATTTAATCGATTAATACTAAATTCTAAATCTTTCTCTAAATGTTCAACCATTAGTTCTTCAGCTAGCTGGTCATTATGTTCTTCAATAGCTTTGTAAATCATTGCATGTCCTTCTATTAAATGAGGTATTTTTTCCCCAACAACTGTTTTTCTAAATAGGAAAATGATTGATTGCATTCGATCAATGATTTCAATCATTAGAGGATTTTTTGTTTCTTGCACAAGAATTTGATGGAAAACTTGATTTGCTTTCAAGATATCTTCAGTGGAACTATGATTTCCAACCTCTACACACTTTTTCAATTGATTTAAAGCAACTTCTGATATGTTTTTAGAACAGTATTTTGCAGCAAATCCCTCTATCAACATACGAACTTGAAAAATATGGCGAATATCAGTTTCGGTCGGTATAAAAATTCGCTTGTTTCGAATAATGCCCTCTTGTTCTAGTTTTGCAATTGCAGAACGTATTGGTGTTCTACTTATTCCTAGCATTTCTGCAAGCATTTCTTCAGTTAACTTGATATCTGGTTCAATATTTCCATTAAGAATTTGATCTCTAATTGATTCATAAGCGTATGTATATGCGTGCATGTCTTTTTTCTTCAATAGCATCGACTCCTATGTAGTAAAAAACTCCCCGTTAATAAGTAGTATAAGTTTGTAAACATTAAATGAAAAGGATTTTTGCAATTTAATAACAGTTATGTAAATACACGAAAGATTAAGATATTTATCATTAATAGTGCTTATACTTTAAAAAATGTCCCTATTGGACTAGACTACTTATTTCCATTATGGTTTTGTATGCAGTTTATGTATAAATTTATTCCCTGACAGATTTAATAGATTTTTTTCCTGCTTACAGTATATGAAAAATACGTTTTGACAAAAGTTCACCTACGAATAAAATCATGATAAGGATTCATTATAACCAATAAAAAAATAGAAAATAAATAAATTATGTAGATATTTTGTATAGTAGACTAGAATATTTGATTTAGAAATAATTAATCTGTATCCTAATACTAAGATTGGTATGAATTGGGGTGTGTTTCTTGGGAACCTTACACTAAATATTTGTAAAATTCGAAAATATATAATTAGAAACTTATTTTTTAATAGGAGGTGGAGTCTTACTTCTAAGTAAGACGACTAGTTGACCGCAATAAATTTAACCATTTTTGTTTTATTAATTATTTTAACCGCATTTTTCGTTGCAACGGAGTTTGCAATTGTAAAAGTTCGATCCTCACGTATAGATCAATTATTGGAAGAGGGACATAAAAGTGCAATAGCAGCTAAACATGTAACAACTCACTTGGATGAGTATTTATCAGCCTGCCAACTAGGTATTACCGTTACTGCTTTAGGTATTGGTATGGTTGGTGAATCTACTTTTGAATTTATATTGCATCCATTATTTACATCAATTGGAATCAGTCCTGATTATGTACACTATTTTACGATTGCAGGAGCGTTTGCTTTGGCAACATTCTTCCATGTAGTAGTTGGAGAATTGGCACCAAAATCGGCTGCAATTCAAAAAGCGGAAAAAATAACATTAATGTTTTCAAAACCGATAATGGTATTTTATAAGATTCTATTTCCTTTCATCTGGTTCCTTAATGGTTCTGCGCGAATATTGATTGGAATATTTGGTATGAAGCCAGCAAGTGAGCATGAACTTTCACATACGGAAGAAGAATTACGATTGTTGCTTACAGAAAGTTATAAAAGTGGAGAAATCAATCAAAACGAGTTAAATTACGTAAATAATGTGTTTGAATTCGATGAAAGAATCGCTAGAGAAATCATGGTTCCTAGAACGAGGATAGTAGGTTTTTATAATGATGTTTCTTTCGAAGAACTATTAAACACAGTTTCAGAGGAAAGATATACACGATATCCAATATTCGAAGGGGATCGTGATAACATCATCGGATTTATCAACATAAAAGATTTTCTAACACAAGGAATGAATAATCGCATTAAACCAGACACTTTTAAACTAGAAACATTTATAAACCCAGTAATAAAAGTAATCGATTCTACACCAATTAATGTTTTACTAGTTCGTATGCAGAAAGAACGAACACCGATTGCCATTTTAATAGATGAGTATGGTGGTACATCAGGTCTAGTAACACTAGAAGACATTATTGAAGAAATTGTTGGCGAAATTCACGATGAATTTGATGACGATGAAGTTGCTGATGTAAGAATATTAGATGAAGGTGCATACATTTTTGATAGTAGCGTATTACTTGATGATATTGAAGATTTATTAAATATCGATTTTGAAAATGAAGATATTGATACCATTGGTGGATGGTATTATAACCAGAATATGGATCTCGATGAAACCATAAATATTCATTATGCTGGTTATGCATTTACAATTTACGATAAAGAAGAGCACCAGATCAATTATATTAAAGTAGTAAAAGTAGAAACTGAAGAAGATATAGAGAATTTAGAGGAAGAATAGGTCGATTATCGGCCTATTCTTTTTGTTTATAAAAATTTGAGAATGAATCAACTAATTGATTATTGGATATTCTTTATTTTTATGAAAAGTTTCGAAAAATGAAGAATGACAAAAGCAGAATCTTCAAATGATGATACTATTGAAAAGTTTTATGAAGGAGAAAAATTGATGAAAATTCGTTTTGGCTACGTTGCAAATGCAGTAGACTTGTGGGATGCAAGTCCTTCAAAGACTTTAACTTTTGCTCGCTACTCAGCACTTACAAAAAATGAACGAGTGGAGAAGCTAAAAACTGTAACTGCTCAAAATTTATACAATACAAAGAGAATTTTGTACTATAACATCGCTCATAAAATTGAACTATACCGATTATCGAGCTCACTTGTTCCTTTGGCAACCCATCCGGAAGTGATGTGGGATTTTGTTACTCCATTTAAAAATGAATGGAAAGAACTTGGAGAAATTATACAGCAATACAAACTACGGGTTAGTTTTCATCCAAATCAATTTACATTATTCACTAGTCCAAGAGAAGAAGTGACGTTCAATGCAGTAATTGATATGGAATATCACTACAAAATGCTAGAGGTAATGAATGTACTTGATCAAGCATTAATTAATATTCATATTGGTGGAGCTTACGGAGATAAAATTGAGTCTTTAGAACGGTTTCATCAAAACTTAAAGAAATTGCCTCAACATATCAAGCAAAAAATGACACTTGAAAATGATGATAAAACTTATAACGTACTGGAGACTTTAATAGCCTGTGAAAAAGAAAAAGTCCCAATGATCCTCGACTATCATCACTATATGGCAAACGTAGGAGAGGTTGACCTGAATCTCTACCTGGCACGAATTTTCGATACTTGGAATACATTCAATGCGAAACCAAAGATTCATATCTCTTCACCAAAATCTGATCAAGCCTATCGCTCCCATGCTGATTATGTATCCATAGAATTTGTACTTCCATTTTTTCAAATGGCAAAAGAATTGAATCGAGATTTTGATATTATGATTGAGGCAAAACAGAAAAATTTAGCGATGCAAAGCCTAGTTGAAGAAGTAGCTAAAATACGTGGAGTTAAAAGAATAACCAGTTCCTCAGTGGAGTGGTAGAAATGACACTTTTTCCATAATGATGAAATCATAATTTTGAGATAAATAGGCACAATCTTAATATCAATTCATATTAGAAAAGGTGATGGAATGGAAAATCAAACCTATCAGGCTGGAGATATTGTTTATGTATTTTACCGAAACCCACATACACAAGATGTAGCAAATATTCAGGAGGCAGCAGTTGTCAATCATCCAGAAAAAGACGGAGAATTGGCTGTGTTTTTATATGAAACTTATTATCCGATATCAAACGAGTTAGCCCTATATGCCACTGAAGAAGAAGCAAACCAAGCGTATGAATATTACTATGGGAATAACTAAGAAAGGGATATTCAATGAATAAACCATTTACCCCAAGGCTCGTATATTTCGAACCAAAAGCCCTTGAGTATCCTTTAGGAAAAGAGTTATATGAAAAGTTTAAGAATATGGATATTGAAATAAGGGAAACGACTTCACACAATCAAATACGGAATTTACCTGGAGATAATGATTTTCAAAAATATCGCGTTGCAAAATCTACACTTGTAGTGGGAATAAGAAAAACATTGAAATTCGATACATCGAAACCTTCTGCAGAGTATGCTATTCCATTTGCTACAGGTTGTATGGGGCATTGTCATTATTGCTATTTACAGACAACCATGGGTAGTAAACCGTATATCCGTACTTATGTAAACGTGGAAGAAATTCTGGAGGCTGCCGACAAATATATGGAAGAACGTGCTCCAGAGATTACAAGATTTGAGGCATCATGTACTTCTGATATTGTTGGGATTGATCATCTTACACATACATTAAAAAGAGCAATTGAACATTTTGGAAAATCTAATCTTGGAAAGTTAAGATTTGTCACAAAATTTCATCATGTGGACCATTTATTAGATGCGGAGCATAATGGAAAAACACGATTTCGTTTTAGTGTGAATGCAGATTTTATTATCAAGAACTTTGAACCTGGTACTTCACCATTAGAAAAGAGAATAGAAGCAGCAGGAAAAGTAGCAAGAGCTGGATACCCACTTGGATTTATCGTAGCACCTATTTATCTTCATGAGGGATGGGAGGAAGGTTATTTGCACATGTTTGAGCGACTAGCTGCGGAATTGCCTTCAGATGCCAAGAAAGATCTTACTTTTGAATTTATCCAACATCGATTTACAAAGCCAGCAAAACGGGTCATAGAAAAAAACTACCCCATGACAAAATTAGAGTTAGATGAAGAGAAGAGAAGATATAAGTGGGGAAAATACGGGATAGGAAAATATATATATCAAAAAGAGGAAGAAGAAGATATAAAAGATCATCTTTATTCCTATATGGAGAAGTTTTTCCCTGATGCTAAATTAGAATACTTCACATAACGCCATTCTATAAAATTAAGAATAAGTGTGTGTATTTGCTCTTTCTTTTTTGTCTATCCTTTTAAAAACATTTAATATCAAAGGAGAAAATCGTAAATGATCAATTTACAAACAGAACTTGATGGAAAGCATGCAAAGTTTGGCTTTTTACATGAAAAATTAAAAAAAGATGGTTTTTGTCTTGGAAGCTATTGGGAGTATGACAGAGGATTTTTTGATTCAGTACTTGCTAAAAGAGAAGGCGAAACAATTTATTTAAGATTACCTTTTGTCGTTACGCAAGGAGAGCTTGATTCCTATCATGCAAATATAAAATTTCAAACACCATATGTAGTGAAACATGTTGTTCATGTTGGATTGGAGCATGACGGGTCAGCGTTATTGGATGCAACTGGATTCAGTCAATTCCAAACACCGATTGATAAAGATGCTGAAATTATTAACAAAAGTAAATGGGTGCATAAAGGTGAAGAAGTAGTTGGAAAAGTAGTGAATTATTTAAATTAAATGCTTTGAAAACAGTATAAAAAAAGCCTTAGAACCTTGAAAATCAAGGGTTTCTAAGGCTTTTATTGATTGCGAAACGCAATTATTAACGAGAGTAGAACTCAACGATTAATGATTCGTTAATTTCAGCTGATAATTCTGAACGCTCTGGTAGACGTACGAATGTACCTACTTTGTTGTCAGCGTCAAATGATAAGTAATCAGGAACGAAGTTGTTTACTTCGATTGCTTCAGTAACGATAGCAAGGTTTTGAGATTTTTCACGAAGAGAAATCGTTTGACCTGGTTTTACGCTGAATGAAGGAATGTCAACGCGTTTGCCATCTACTAAAATGTGACCGTGGTTAACTAATTGACGAGCAGCACGACGAGTGCGAGCTAAACCTAAACGGTATACTAAGTTGTCAAGGCGAGTTTCAAGAAGGATCATGAAGTTTTCACCAGCAACACCTTTCATGTTAACCGCTTTAGTGAATAGGTTTCTGAATTGACGTTCGTTCATACCGAACATATGACGAAGTTTTTGTTTTTCTTGTAATTGTAAACCATATTCAGATAATTTTTTACGTTGGTTTGGACCGTGTTGACCTGGTGCATAAGGGCGTTTTTCTAATTCTTTACCTGTGCCGCTTAAAGAAATACCAAGGCGACGAGACACTTTCCAAGATGGACCTGTATAACGAGACATTGAGAGTCTCCTCCTTTTTCAATTGGTTTTTTTGTGTTCAAAGAAAACCAGTTGTACCCGACACTAATGGGTATTTTATTTTCATGTATCTTCGCCCTTGCAGCCGTTAAGGGTTACACAATACACCGTCTAATTCGTTAGAGGAATAAAATACATACTAGCTTATACAACTGCTGCATTCATTTTACACAAAGTCGATTGTATAATTTTTAGTGCAGTGAGTCAAGTAATAATAACTTTCATTGTAAATCAATCTAACAATAATATGAACACTATTCACTAACAGTTAGGATCAGTAGTAAAATATTCATTAGAAAATCAAATTGTCAAAATTTTATAGTCAATTAGACTTAAAGAGTGTATACTTAAATATTATTGAAATATTAATTTTTTATATTCTCCTTATGTTAGTAGAAAAGGTGATTTTATGAAAGTGCATCAACAATCCATCACTAAATTAAAATCAGATTTGCTTGAAATTCTTGTGAAATCTGTAGATGAACTTTCTAGTGATTATAGTTATTTTGGACTAATTCAAAATTGTTTAGAACGACATCTTGAAATAGAACATAGTAATTTTCTCATAAGCGAAGGAAATAAATTTGTTTGCCCGGATGTACATGTATCTTTAGAAATGCAATATAGTGGTATTCAAAAAGATCTAATTGAGAATGACTTTGTTCACAATACTATTTCCAGAATTCCTTATTTTTTGACCGAAAAAAATGAGTTTAAAGATATGACTCATATGATATTTCTAAAAGGGAAAGATCAAAATCAAAATATTGTACTTTTAATTAAAGAAAGTGACACATGGAGCGAGTTTGTAAATAGCGAGTATTTTGAAGAAACAATTGATTGTTTGGCTAATATCGTTCAAACATTGAAAAAAACGAACGAATTACGTTTAAACGAAAATCAATATCGAAAATTATATAACATGACGGATTTATTCCATTCAACAATGAATATTAACCTAATATTGGAAAATGTTTTAAATACAATTCAAGAAAATTTCCCAAACTTTAATGTTGAGCTGATTTTGTCAAACGATCAAGATCGTCAAACTACCATATCTATAAAGCAATTTGATTATTTAACAGAGAGGCCTTCTACGATAGAAGCATTTGTTTCTGGAAATATAACGACAGAACAGGCTGTTGATTTAAATTGCAGTTTACTTAATGCACCTATAAAAGGGCGTCAAGCAATTTATGGAATTCTACAGGTAAGCGCACCGATATCCTATGTGTTTTCACCGCTGCAAAAGAACTTTATTAGCATGCTTGCCCATGCTTCAGGTAATGCACTTGAAAACGCAAAACTATACCATCAGTCTCATCGTTTAATAAGTGATTTACAACTCATAAATGAAACTTCTCATCATCTAAATCTAAATTTAGATATGAACGAAATGCTGAAGTTTTTACAAAAACAGTTGCAAAAGTCTTTTCAACCAATGGAACTATGTTTTGTTTTTTTAGAAAATGAATCATATAAATTAACTGAATCAAGCACTGACTTTTTCAGAACAACTGAAGGTTTAGAATATATCCAACATGTAACAGACCACTTCAATAAATCTCAAGACCCGATGTTTGTGGCTGATTTAAATCGTATTCTTTCAAAGGAAGTACCTTTTAAGTCTTTAATGGCGATTCCAATGATTGTAGAACAACGAATCTATGGATTTAGTGTAGTTTTACATCGAGATGCTTACTTTTTCTCATTTGATAGCTATAAGTTAATGCAATCATTAATTCATCATTCATCACTAGCAATTGCTAACTCAATGTTAAGAAGTCAACTTCAACAAATGGTCAACCATGATCATTTGACAAATTTATATGCTAGAAGTTATTTAGATGAATTTGTAGAGAAATCTTTAAAAACAGACGTCTCTGGAATGTTTTTATTAATTGATATTGATAACTTTAAAAGAGTGAATGATACCTATGGTCACCATGTGGGAGATGAAGTATTAATTCAAATTGGTCAATTATTACATAATATTATCGGTACAAGAGGTATTTGTGCACGGTGGGGCGGAGAAGAAATGGCAGTTTATGTTCCAAACATCTTGGATGATGAATCTCTTCGCTTTGCTGAAAAAATAGTTGACTCAATTCCGAAAGTGACAAATCCGACAGTTACGATTTCTGCTGGATTAATGGTATGGCATAAGGAAAATCGTCCGGATTTTCAAACAATTTTTTTACAAGCGGATACTGCTTTGTACTATTCTAAGAATAACGGAAAAAACAGAATGTGTATTTATGATGAGACTTTAGAAAATACTTATTAAAAAATGGCTGTTTGATAGTTTACTATCAAACAGCCATTTTATTTTAATTATAAATGCTTCATTAATACATCTACAAACAACTCTAGTCCAAAACGATCATCTTCGGAGAATCGGTTTTTAATCGGACTATCAATATCTAGTACACCTAGAACTTCATCATTTTTAATAAGTGGGATAACAATTTCTGAGTTAGATGCAGAATCGCAAGCAATGTGTCCAGGGAATTGGTGAACATCTTCTACAACGATTGTTTCTTTCTTCGATACTGCTGTTCCACAAACCCCTCTTCCTACTGCGATACGTACACAAGCAGGTAATCCTTGAAATGGACCTAAAACAAGCTCTCCTTCTTTCATTAGGTAAAAGCCAACCCAATTAATTTGATCTAAAAATTGATTTAATAATGCAGAAGCGTTACTTAAATTAGCAATTCCATCTGATTCACCATCTAATAGAGCATCAAGTTGTTTTGCTACTAATTCATATTGTTCTTTTGTTGAACCATTGTAATTTAATTTTGTAAACATATTGTTTCTCCTTTATTTTGGCATGAACTTTTCATAATGTTGGTGCAAGTCCTTAACGCAATGCGCATCAGAACCAAACACCATAGGTAAATCAATAGAACTTGCATAATCAATCATCGTTAGAGAAGGGTATGGTTCTTGGCAATCTTTTTTGCTTAAACCAGCACTGTTTAAATCTAATTCATAGCCCCTCAACTTCATATAGTCTAGAATTTCTTTAATTTGATGGGAATCATCCACATTTTCTCCATGTGCTAATTGGAACTTATGGATCAATGTGGGGTGTCCAATTCGAATGGGCTTAAATCGACCTAATTTAGCATCTATCGATTTTTTTACAGTTTCATAGTATAACTCATATACTGCCTCGACACTTCCAACTTTACTAGTAAATTCTAAAAATACTTCCTTTGAAAAATCAATACAGCAATATTCGTTTTCCCATTTAAGGAAATGTACAGATAGGATTGCGTCATCTAAAAGTGGACCAACAATATCTAGAAATGCTCGAGTTTCGGTTTCATAACCTATAATATAGTCGATTTCTAAACCAATGTTAATTTTTATTTTATTTGCATATGTAGATTTAAGTTCACTTAGCTTCTCGATATAGGCTCTTAAGTACTTTGGGTCCATCCCACTATCTTGATCTGGTGTTGGATCTGAAAAGTTTGTTGGTAACGGTGCATGTTCTGTAAAAGAAATTTCAGAAAAGCCTGAAGCAATAGCCTTTTCAATGTATTGTTCAAAAGAATCATCGGTACCATGTGGACAAAATGGTGTGTGAATATGACCATCTTTTTTCATAAAAACTCCTCCTTTTCTCAGGTGAAAGTAAAACCTTAATTAAATTCCATTTAATTTATTCAACAAATCAACTAAAACATGGTATATTATAGATACTAACAAGCCGATTTGTGTGATTTGGAATAGGGGGCTTACGATGAAGTATATCATCATTATTGTCATCGTACTAATAGCATTATTAGTTGTAGGTCTTGTAATGAGACGAAAACATAATGTCGTTATAGAGCGATTAGAAAAAGAAAAGTTACAAGTTCAGCATTATCCAATCTTCGAAGAACTAACAAAAGTAAAAACACTCAATATGAATGGCGAAACTGAAAAGTTATTCGAGTCATGGCGAGATCAATGGACAGAAGTAATCGATATGCATGTTATTAAAATGGATTCGATGTTATTTGATGCCGAGGATTATATCGATCGTTTTAATTTCAAAAAGGCTTCAAAAATTGAAAAAGAACTAGAAGAGTACTTGAAAAAATGCGAGAAAATTAAAAATCAAATTATTACACAACTAGAAGAACTAGTTGGTAGTGAAGAGAAAAATCGAATTGAAATTGAACAACTAAAAGAATATTATCGCTCTGCGCGTAAAACATTGTTAGCACATCCATATTCTTTTGGACAAGCATTACCAAGTTTAGAAAATTTACTTGAAGAAATTCCAACTAGATTTGAATTATATGATACGTTAACAAAAGAGGGGAATTACCTCCAAGCTCGTGAAATTGTACTTACATTAAACTCAGATGCTGAGCAGTTTGATTTTTTCATCAATGAAATTCCAAGTTTAATAACGGAAATACATACTAAAATCCCTAATGCAATTCATGACTTAAGAAACGGTCAACGTGAAATGGAAGAAGAGTCCTATTATTTAAATCATTTAGAGTTAAATGGAGCACTCGATAACCTCGAAAAAGAATTAGAACAATTGAACGAAGAAGTAAAAGAATTGAATATTTCTACAGTCGTTTCACGTATTCAAAAAATTAATGATGAAATTGACAATTACTACGATTTACTTGAAAAAGAAGTCATTGCAAAAAACTTTGTCGATAAGAATTATGAACATCTATATTCAACAATTAATGATGTCATGCGTGTTACGAAAGAAGTAAGTGAAGAAGCTGTATATGTACAATCAACATACCGTATTTCTGAAGAAGAGGCAGAAATTCCAAAGGTTGGATTGAAACAACTTGAAATCATCCAAAAACGATATGAAATACTTGTCAATCGAGTGAAGGATGAGCAATCTGCTTATACAAGCTTACAGCAGGAACTAATTGAAATTAGAGACGAAATCGAACAGATTAAAGAACAACAAGAAGACTTATCGAATCGTCTTAAAAATTTACGAATTGATGAAAATAAAGCTCGTCAACAGTTAAACTCACTGAAAAAGCTATTACAGGATACCGATCGCCTCTTACATAAAGCAAATATTCCAGGAACTCCAGAGGAAATGGAAGCTCGTTTAGAGGAAGCTGAAGAGAAAATCTTCCTAGTAATGCAAAGTCTTCAAGAAGTACCTCTGAATATGAATTTTGTACATGTAAATTTACAAAATGCGAATCAATGTATTCAAGAAGTAAATGAACGTGCAAAAGAAATGATTGAAAATGTTATGCTTACTGAGCGTATCATTCAATATGGAAATCGTTATCGAGCGACTAACCGTGCTGTTCATGAAAAGTTATTAGAAGCTGAAGAAGCCTTTCATCATTTTCGTTATATGAAAGCATTAGAAGATGCTGTCGCTGCTGTAGAACAAGCAGAGCCGGGTGCGATTAAGCGAATCGAAGAGCTTGTTCAAGAAGAATTATATTCAAAGTCTTAATAATAAGCACAAGAATCGCTAAGTTTGCGTAAGGCTGTCTAGAAACATCTTATTTCTAGACAGCCATTTCTTATTCATGCGCTCGTTTTTCTAAATTGTAGAAGTGTGATGTAATAATATATGAGGTGAACATCTAGATAATTTATCTTACAAGGAGTATAATTTCATAGAAATCTATTATTATAGAATTTGAACGTTTGTCACATTAATTTGTAACTATTTACTTAGCAAAGGTGTCGTCTAGAGATTTTCTGACGACACCTTTCCCATGAAATTTATTAAAAAAGGTTGGTAGATATGATATATTTTGACAACAGTGCTACAACAAAGCCAAATAACGAAGTATTAAATACATTTATTAAGGTAAATGAAGAGTTTTATGCAAATCCAGCTTCTATTCATGAAGCAGGAATGGATGCTAATACATTGTTAGATCGAGCGAGAAATCAAGTTGCACAACTTTTTAATACAGAAGAAAAGTGTGTTATTTTTACAGCAGGTGGTACTGAATCGAATAATTTCGCGATATTTGGCGTTTCGAAAGCAAATACTCATAAAGGAAAACATATTATTACAACTGAAATTGAGCATGCATCAATTTTAGAAGCTGTAAAATCCTTAGAAAAAGAAGGATTTGAAGTCGATTATTTACGTGTAGATCAATCGGGTGTTATTTCATTAGATGAATTAAAGGCAAAAATTAGAAAAGATACAGTCCTTGTAAGTATTATGCATGTAAACAACGAAATAGGAGCGATTCAACCAATAGAAGAAGCAGCACAAATTATTCATGAGAATAGTCGCGCTATTTTCCATGTTGATGCAGTTCAAAGTTTCGGTAAATTACCAATTCGTTTTAATGGTGAGAAAGGGCCAGACTTAATTACCGTTTCTGGTCATAAAATACACGCTTTAAAAGGTTCAGGAGTAATTGCTTTTCGCCAAAAAATGAACATCATTCCATTTATACTAGGTGGAGGACAAGAGTTTGGGTTAAGAAGTGGAACAGTTGCAGTTCCCCAAGCAGTTGCTTTTGCAAAAGCAGCACGAATTGCAATCGAAAATTTAGATTCCAATCAATCTAAGTATAAAAAGTGGCATCAAGATTTAATTAAATTTTTATCTGGTTTTGATGACAATATTCATATATTATCAACGGAATCAGGTGCTGGCCATATATTATCCTTTAGCGTAAAGGACCTTAAAGGTGAAGTTCTAATTAATGCTCTACAAGAACGCGGCATTATAGTATCGACTTCTAGTGCTTGTTCATCTAAACAGAAGAAAACAAGTCATGTAGTATCGGCATTAAATATTGACCCTAAATTTAAAAATGGCGTCATTCGACTAAGCTTTGGTGCATTCAATACAAATAAAGAAATTGAGAAGTTTAAAGAAGAATTTACAATAGTCATGCAAGAACTTAAAGGAGTTAACCAATTATGATATGGAAAGAAGTTTTGATTAGATACGGTGAATTATCTACGAAAGGTAGAAATAAGACTGAATTCATTCATCGTTTACGTGATAATATTCGAAATACGTTTAAAGAAATTTCCCCTTTAAAAATTCATACTGAACGAGATCGAATGCACATTCAAATTGATAATAATGAGCAAATGGAAGTACTAATGGACAAATTACCAAAGGTGTTTGGTATACAATCCTTTAGCCCTGTTGCGGTATGTGATAAAACAATGGATGCCATGAAGTCTCTTGCTTTAGAAATTATGGACGACTTTAGAGAAAAAGAGATAACTTTTAAAGTAGAAGTAAGACGCTCAGATAAAACGTTCCCTTTTGAGACACATGAAATTCAAAGGGAAATTGGTGGAGCTGTTCTAAGCCATTTTCAAAACTTATCAGTACAAGTAAAAAAACCTGATGTTGAGCTTCGAATTGAAGTACGTAATGATGCAATTTATATGATGGCGCAAATTATTAAAGGTGCTGGAGGTATGCCTGTTGGTTCCAATGGTAAATCGCTATTAATGCTGTCTGGCGGAATTGATAGTCCAGTTGCAGGTTATATGATGATGAAACGAGGAGTTCGTTTAGAAGCTATTCACTTCTTCAGTCCTCCCTATACAAGTCAAAACTCATTGCAAAAAGTAAAAGTACTTGCAAACGAATTATCTAAATTCGGATATAAAATCCGATTACACGTCATTCCATTTACTGATATACAGGTGCTAATTAAAGATCGTGTACCTGAAAATACAATTATGACGACAACTCGTAGAATGATGATGAAAATTGCAGACAAAGTTCGTGAAGAAATTGGTGCTTTAGGTATTGTAACAGGTGAAAGTTTAGGACAAGTTGCAAGTCAAACATTAGAAAGTCTAACAGCTATTAATGATGTTACTTCTACACCAGTGTTAAGACCATTAATCGGATACGATAAATTAGAAATTATCAATATCGCTGAAGAAATCGGAACGTACGAAACATCAATCGAACCATATGAAGATTGCTGTACAATCTTTACACCAGCAAATCCTAAAACAAAACCAAAAGTCGATAAGATTAAACATTATGAAAGCTTTACCGATTTTGATGAATTGATTGAAAAAGCAGTTCGCAATCGTGAACTATATATCTTCCCGATGATGAAACCGAAAGAAGATAAATTTGAAGGATTACTTTAGTCCATCTCTTATTGCTTAAAACATTGAGTAATATCGGCAGAAAAATAAAACCATTCAATTAGAAATAGAAGAACATTTTTCCTCTCATCTTTTGTGTATTAAAAAATGAATCCAGCGCATTCTAAATTCACAAGGAGGTGAGAGACATGGCTTCAAACAACAACGGTAACAGCAACAAATTATTAGTGCCTGGTGCTAACCAAGCATTAGACCAAATGAAATTTGAAATCGCACAAGAGTTTGGTGTTCAACTCGGACCAGATGCGTCTTCTCGTGCTAACGGATCAGTTGGAGGAGAAATCACTAAACGCCTAGTGCAAATGGCTGAATCACAATTACGTGGTACTCAAGGTCAATAATGACTAAGTAAGGGCTAGTAGCAATGCTACTAGCTCTTATTTTTTGTTTATATAGTAATTTTTACTCTATTTAAAAATTGGATAAAAAAATAGTACCTACTACTAAAACCTTGGTATATAATTAGGTTATAACTTTTGTAATTACATCATGTGTTAAACTTTGTGGATGTCTATTTTTCAGACAAAAATCATATATAAAATTGCAAAAAATAATATCAGAGTTGGGGGAACTATTGATGAAAAGAGAAGATTTGTTGGCTCCTGAAGATTACAATATTGTTGATGAAATTGAACGGTATGCTAGTAAAGAGGGGAAATTAGCATTAATGGTTCATGATGAAAACGGGGATATTGAAAGAATTACTTACAATGAATTAGTGAAAAAAGCAAATAAGGTTGCAAATGTTTTAACGAATCGAGGTTTAGAAAAAGGCGACGTGGTCCTTGTAATGGTTCCTCGATCAGTTGAGGCATACATTACATATATTGGTGCACTTAAAGCTGGTCTAACAATCATTCCGAGCTCTGAAATGTTAAGAGCAAAAGATATTGATTACCGTATTTTACATTCTGGAGCAAAAGCTGTTATTGCTTTTGAAAAAGAATTATCACAGTTTGATGATGTCGAACATTTAATCAATCTACACCAATTTGTTTACGGCAATTCACAAGGAAATTGGATTTCAATGGAAAGTGAATTTGAGAAAGTAACCGATGAATTTAAAGGAAATCAAACGAAAAACTCTGATATCGCATTCCTATCATATACAAGCGGAACAACAGGGAATCCAAAAGGGGTAGTACATTCTCATGGTTGGGGATATGCACATTTACGAACTACTGCTTCTAATTGGTTAGGTGTACAAGAAGATGATATAGTATGGGCAACTGCAGCACCGGGTTGGCAAAAGTGGATTTGGAGTCCATTTTTAGCTGTTCTAGGTAGTGGTGCAACAGCATTTGTTCACACTGGTGGATTTGATCCGGAACAATACCTACAAATGCTACAAGATAACAAAATAAACGTATTATGCTGCACTCCAACAGAATATCGTTTGATGGCCAAAGTGGATGGGTTAGAAAATTATGATTTATCAAGTGTTCATAGTGCAGTTTCTGCTGGAGAACCATTGAATAGTGAAGTGATAAATAAATTCTTAGAAGTATTCTCAATCCAAGTTCGTGATGGATATGGGCAAACTGAAAATTCATTGTTGGTAGGTACATTAATCGGTATGACACCAAAACCAGGTTCGATGGGTAAACCAACTCCAGGTAACTTAGTAGAGGTTATAAATGATTTGGGTGAACCAACTAAGCCTGGTGAAGTAGGTGATATTGCGGTTCATTCTTCTACACCTGCATTATTCAAAGGTTATTTAAATGATGAAGAGAGAACGAAACTACAATACCGTGGTGAGTGGTTCTTAACCGGAGATCGTGCATATAAAGATGAGGATGGCTACTTCTGGTTTGAAGGTAGAGGCGACGATATTATCGTATCTTCTGGTTATACAATAGGGCCATTTGAAGTAGAAGATGCACTTGTAAAGCACCCTGCAGTAAAAGAATGTGCAGTTGTTGCAAGTCCAGATGAGATTCGCGGTAACATTGTAAAAGCATTTGTTGTATTAAGGGATCCACAGTTAAAAACAAGTCCTACGATAGTAAAAGAATTACAAGATCATGTGAAGACAATCACTGCACCATATAAATATCCAAGATCAATTGAATTCATTGACGAACTACCAAAAACTTCTTCTGGGAAAATTCGTCGAATTGAACTTAGACAAAAGGAATTCAATCAGTTCGTAAATTAATAATAATTTCTTGGGAAATATAAAATAACTCGTTCTAAATGAGGCTGTCCATTTGTAGTATACCTATGGACAGCCTCATTTTTATGGAAATAATTTTTGAAACAATTGCGTTTCGATATCATATGAACTGATAAGGGGGGATACAGGAAGATGAATACAAAAAAATGGATTGCAATTATAATTGCAACATTTTTATTTATCTTTTCTATTGGTTTAAACGCTGTAATTGGATTATTTAGCTCTGATGTACTATCGAATCTTACAGAAGAAGAATCTAAAATACCATTAAGAGAAAACGTACTGGAAAGTGGAGATTTAACAAAAAAGATCGCTTTACTTGAGGTAAACGGTGTCATTCAAGATGTTGGATCTGGATCGGTTTGGTCTCAAGTAGAGTATGATCATCAGCTATTCTTAAGTCAACTTGATGCGATTCATAAAGATAAATCTGTACAAGCAGTGGTGTTGTCTGTCAATTCTCCAGGCGGTGGAGCAATCGAATCTGCTGAAATTCATGAAAAACTAGTGAACCTAAAAAAGGAAAGAAATATACCGATTTATGTTTCAATGGGATCAATGGCAGCATCAGGTGGCTACTATATTGCTGCGCCAGCAAACAAAATCTATGCACATAGAGAAACGATTACTGGCTCTATCGGCGTTATTATGTCTAGTTATAATTTTTCTCAGCTTGCGGAAAACTTTGGCGTTGAATTTGAAACCATTAAATCTGGTGAACATAAGGACATGTTCAGTGGCACAAGACCGACAACTGAAGAAGAAAAAGCGATGATGCAAGAAATGATAAATGATTCTTACGAAGTGTTTGTTGATATTGTGGAAGAAGGTCGTGGCATGAGTGAAGCAGACGTAAAAGCTGTTGCTGATGGTCGTATCTTAGGAGGTTCCCAAGCAGTTAAAGCTGGTTTAGTCGACGAATTAGGTGGTCTAGAGAGACAATTGCAAGCTTAAGAGCAGATTTTGGATTACAAAAAGCAACACTTTTTGAATACAAAGGTGATCCTGGTGGGCTTCGTTCAATTATTAGTATGAAAATCAATTCTCTATTTGGACCTTCCTTTGAGCAACAAATGCTTACGAAAATATTCAATGGATCAAATTCGCCAAGATTAATGTATCTATACGGCGAATATTAAGGAGGCTTCCGGATGACTATTGAAGATAAGAATGGAATTAATCCCGCATCAAGCGAAAGTCAACAGAAAATCAAACAAGCCACGACACAACATATTGAAGTGGAAAATGAATACGAAGAAAAAACTGTTGGTTTTTGGATTCGCTTTTTTGCCTTTATAATTGATCAAGGTATCGTAACTGCCATATTAGGTATCGTTGTTTACCCTCTATTTAAAATATTTAATTGGAGTTTGTCTGATAATGGTTATTTCACTCCCATAGCATTTATTTCTGGTATTTTCTATTATGGATATTTCATATTGATGACAAAGTATTTTTCTCAAACATTAGGAAAAATGATTTTTGGAATAAGGGTGCAGATGGTAAGTGGTGGAAAATTAGATTGGGCAACAGTCATTTTTAGAGAATTAATCGGAAGGTTTATTACGAACAAGGTTTTAATTTTATATTTATTGGTGATTTTTATGCCAAAAAATAACAGCCTTGCAGATTATTTTGCTGATACAGTCGTAATTCAAGAAAATGTTTATATCAAAAAGAAACTGAATACTTTACAGCAAGTTCCGATGAACACGCAATTTATTAGCTGAATTTTTCCATTAAGTAAGTTGTCTTATTTGCAATAGAGAAATACCTTTTAGTAAGATAATTACAGAAAGGGAGGCGTTCAAATGGTACAAGTAACATTTAAAAATAACCCAGTAACTTTAATTGGAAATGAAGTAAAAGTTGGTGAACAGGCACCGGACTTTACAGTATTAGCAAACGATATGTCACCTGTTACATTAAAGGATTCACAAGGGAAGGTTCGATTAATCATATCTGTTCCTTCATTAGATACAGGTGTATGTGACGCAGAAACTCGCCGTTTTAACGAAGAGGTTGCTGGTATCGGTGGAGACATTGCTTTCTATACTGTGTCTGTTGATTTACCGTTCGCTCAAAAACGTTGGTGTGCAGCTGCAGGAATCGAAGGAGTACACACTGTTTCTGATTACAAAGACTTATCATTTGGTGAATCATATGGAGTTCATATGAAAGAACTTCGCCTTCTTGCTCGTGCAGTATTTGTTGTTGACCGTGAAGGTACAGTAACATATGTTGAATATGTATCTGAAGGTACAAGTCATCCTAATTATGAAGCTGCGATTGAAGCAGTAAAAGCTGCACTTGCGAAATAATTTGTAGTAAAATTAGTACAAGATATTACGGATTGTATGTCTGGAAATTTTACCAATAACCCACTCGACTTGATATTACGAGTGGGTTATTCATTTCAAAGGAGTTAGCTATGGAAAAATTAGAACAAATCTTTTCTTATATAAATGAAAAATCTGAGCAATACGAACAAAATGGTGAATTTACATATTTGGAAGGTGTATTCAATACACTCGAAGATGTTCTTGAGGGTGGAATGGACTGGGTAGGAAAAGATGCATCAAAAGAGGAAATAAGAAAAGCAATTCAACTTGCGATATTAAAGGGAATGAGAAAATCCTCTCAACCTAATCACCAAATGACACCCGATACATTGGGGTTATTAGTAGGATATTTTGTTGAACAATTTGTAGAAGAGAAATTAAAGGAAGGTCCAATTTCAATACTCGACCCTGCTGTTGGAACTGGAAACCTATTACTAACTGTCATGAATATGTTAGATGGTAAAACCTTTGCGACAGGTATTGAAGTTGATGAGACATTAATACGTCTAGCTGCAGATACGGCCGAATTAACACAACAACCTTTAATGCTTTATCATCAAGATGCTCTTCAAAAAATGCTAGTAGATCCTGTTGATGTGGTTGTTTGTGACCTACCTGTTGGATATTATCCAAATGAAGATGTTGCAATCGATTATGAATTATGTGCCCACGAAGGAATGAGTTATGCACATCATTTATTTATAGAACAGTCGATTAACCATTCGAAAGAGGGAGCTTATTTATTCTTCCTAATTCCTGCAAATCTATTTGAATCCGAGCAGTCAAAAGAATTACATAAATTCTTGAAAAAGCATGCTTGGATTCAAGCAGTGATTCAATTGCCAGATGGACTATTTGCAAATAAAACTTTAGAGAAAAGCATGCTAATACTTCAAAAGCAGAGTAAAGAGTACCGTGCCCCTCGTGAAGTGCTGCTTGCAAAGGTGCCGAACATGTCAAACAAACAAGCACTATCGGCATTCTTTGAGAAAGTGCAAATTTGGAAAGAGAATAAATAATCAAAAAAAGAGCACCGACTTGGTGCTCTTTATATTTTTTCTAATAAAAATCCCCTAGTAAGAATCTTTCCTTAGTAGTGGAAGGTATTATCATATTATTCTTCAGTGTCAGGAGTACGAACTACTAATACATCACATTTTGCAGAGCGTACAATTGCTTCAGATACAGAACCAATTAAGAAACGTTCTACTGCATTTAAGCCTGTAGCACCACATACGATTAGATCAGCTTCAACTACTTTTGAAAGTTCTTTTGTAATAATCGCTTTTGGGGATCCATACTCAATAACGACATTTACATTTTTAACACCAGCTTCTTCAGCTTGTTTTTTATAGCCATTTAATAACTCGTCTGAGAAACTTTGAGCACGTTCTGTGATAGTACGATCATATGCTTCGATTGCTGCAAATGAACGAGTATCAATTACATTAACTAAATTAAGTTTTGCATCTCCATTACGTTTTGCAACATCTACTGCTTTTTTAAATGCATATTCTGCTTCCTTCGAACCATCTACTGCTACTACGATACTTTTGTATTGAGTCATAACTTACTCCTCCTTTTTTTTCTAATTTCATTATATCAAATTGCAATCTAATGAGAACATCATCTAAGCGTCTACTTATTAACATTCACAAATTATTCTCATAAAATACAAAATTTTGTAATAACTATTAAAATTCTACAAAATATATCAAAAAACATTATAAAAATCAAAATTTAGAAAACTATGTTTCCAAAACCAGAAAATGCTGATAAGATGGAATTGTCAGAATCATCAATAGCAGAAAGAGGAATGGATATGAAAATCGGGGTACCAAAAGAGATAAAAAACAATGAAAATCGTGTTGCAATGACACCTGCTGGAGTTGTAACTTTAACAACTGCAGGACATGAAGTTTTTATTGAATCAGGTGCAGGATTAGGCTCATCTTTTACTGATGAAGACTATCGAGCTGCTGGAGCAGTCATTGTTGATACGGCTGAAGAAGCTTGGGCACAAGAAATGGTGATGAAAGTAAAAGAACCAATTAAAAGTGAATATCAATATTTCCGTGAGGGGCTAATCCTATTCACCTATTTACATTTAGCGCCAGAATATGAGTTAACTCAACACCTACTAGATAAAAAGGTAGTAGGGATAGCATATGAAACAGTTCAATTACCAAATAGATCATTGCCTTTACTTACACCAATGAGTGAAGTTGCAGGGAAAATGTCTGTACAAATTGGTGCACAATATTTAGAAAAAATGAATGGCGGAATGGGAATTCTATTAGGCGGAGTTTCTGGAGTACAAAAAGGAAAAGTTACGATTGTTGGTGGTGGCGTAGCTGGTACGAATGCTGCACGTATCGCTGTAGGAATGGGAGCTAACGTAACGATTTTAGATGTTAGTCCAGAACGTTTACGTCAATTAGAAGATATCTTTGGTTCTTCAATTCAAACATTAGTATCAAATCCTTTTAACATCGCTGATTCAGTGAAGGATTCTGATTTAGTCATTGGGTCAGTATTAATTCCTGGTGCAAAAGCTCCAAAATTAGTAACGGAAGATATGGTTAAATCAATGAAATCAGGTTCTGTCATTATTGATATTGCTATTGACCAAGGTGGTATCTTTGAAACAACTGATAAGGTAACGACTCATGATGATCCAACTTATATTAAACATGGTGTTGTTCACTATGCTGTTGCAAATATGCCAGGTGCAGTTCCACGTACTTCAACGATTGCGCTTACAAACAATACGGTTCCTTATGCATTACAAATTGCAAATAAAGGCTACAAACAAGCTTGTATTGAGAATGAAGCATTGAAAAAAGGACTTAATACGTTAGATGGACATGTAGTCTATCAAGCAGTAGCGATTGACCAAGATCGTGAATTTGTACCTGTCGATTCTCTATTAAATTAATAATAAAATTAAACCCGAAAAAAGCTATTTTAAGATGAATTTTTCTCTTAAAATAGCTTTTTTTATATCAAGCTGTCTAATAAATTTTTCAGAAAATATTTAAAATTACAAAAATACCATTTACATTTACACGTAAATGTAATTAAATAAAGATGTTTCATATAAATGAAAAATATAAATTTAATAGGGGGCCTTTTGAAAATGAAAGGGATTAGTAGAAAGATATTCTCAATTTTATCAGTAGCTATGCTATTATTACTTGCTGCATGTGGAGGGAATAGCACAGGTTCAGAGACAAAAGACAATAATGGTACAAGCTCAACTACAGATGGTGTAGTAAGTGCTAAGTTTGGCGTTATCTCATACTTAACAGGCGCTGGAGCTGCATACGGAGAAGCAATAACAAATGGTTTAAAATTAGCCCAAAAAGATATTAATGCACTTGGTGAAGTAAATATCGAGTTAGTTATTGAAGATTCTGCTGGTAAAGCTGATCAAGCACTTAACGCAGCTCAAAAGATTATGAGTGATGACTCAATTACTGCAATTATTGGACCAACATTAAGTACAGAATTTTTTGCAGTTGCACCCGAAGTTGATTTAAACGGTATTCCTATCATGGGTACGTCAACAACGGTTGATGGTATTCCTGAAATCGGTGATTATGTTTTTAGAAACGCAGTTCCGGAGTCTTTAGCGATTCCAGCAGCGATTAAAAAAGCAGTTGAACGTACAGGTGCGAAAAAAGTAGCAATGATTTATGGAAATGACGACGCACTAACTAAAGGCGGCTTTGAAGTAATGGAAAGAACAGTGAAAGAAATGGGACTTGAAATTACTACAATTGAAACATATCAAGACGGTCAAAGTGACTATAATGCACAACTTACTAAAATTAAAGGTACAAATCCTGATCTAATTTTAGCTTCTGCTTTATATAACGAAGGTGCTGTAATTATGGACCAAGCTCGTAAAATGGGTATCGATGTACCATTTGTAGGTGGAAATGGATTTAACTCTCCACAAGCGATTGCAATTGCTGGTGATGCTGCAAACGGCCTAATTGTTGCGACTCCATATTTCGGTGAATCTGAAGATGCAAAGATTAAAAAGTTCAATGAAGATTATGAAGCAGAATACGGTAAAAAACCTGACCAATTTGCTGCACAAGCATACGATGCTCTATTCATTTATGCAGATGCATTAAAGAGAGCAGGAAGCACTGATCGTGAGGAATTTAGAGAATCTTTAGCAGCAACAAAAGATCTTGAAGGTATTTTAGGGAAATTCTCTTTCGATGAAGTTGGAGATGTAATTATGGATGTTACTGTTCTTGAAATTAAAGACGGTAAATTTGTTGAATTTGAATAATATTAAGTTTAATTGGTTCTCGTAAGCAATTGCGAGAACCAATCTACATTAAAAGTTTGCTAGGGTAATCAAATTAATTAAAGGATGATTAAATTTGCTATTAGAACAATTAATTAACGGGATAACGTTAGGTAGCATTTATGCAATAATAGCGCTCGGTTTTACCCTTGTATTTGGTGTACTAGGTATCATCAATATGGCACATGGTGAAATCTTTATGGTTGGTGCTTTTGTAGGGGTAACAACAACAGGAGTGCTTGGATGGCCATTATGGTTAGCATTTATAGCAGCTATTGTGGTAACAAGTATTTTAGGCTACTTATTAGAACGTATTACATTAAGACCTTTGCGTGGTAAAAAGGGTGTTTCACATTTAGCTCCATTAATTAGCACCATTGGAGTTTCAATATTGTTAGAAAATCTTTCTCATCATATTTTTGGTGCTGGTAATAAACCATTCAATACATCTTTTTCGGAGATAAGAATTAACATCGGATCAATAACAATTTATCTTGTTCAAATTGTTATTTTCGTTATTTCAATTCTTTTAATGATTGGTTTAACAATTTGGCTATCTAAAACTAAAGCCGGTAAAGCTTTAAGAGCCACTGCGGATAACTTAGAAACAGCTAGTATTCTAGGAGTAGATACAAAGAGAATTATTATATTAACTGTTGTTATTGCCTCTGCTATCGGCGGTATTGCAGGAGTTTTAGTTGGTATGGCATTTAACTCTGTAAGTCCACAAATGGGATTATCAATGGGCTTAAAAGGTCTAGCAATTATCATTTTAGGTGGTATGGGTAATGTAAAAGGTGCTATGGTTGGTGGCCTAATTTTAGGTTTATCTGAAACAATGTTAGTTGCTTATGGTAATTCAGGTTACCGAGATGCAATAGCGTTTATTATGATTATTGTCATCCTATTATTACGTCCACAAGGTATCTTTGGTTCGAAGGTATCTCAAGAAAGAAGGTGATCGCTTGTTAGGAGAAATTTTAAATACCTATTATTTACAAATAGGTTCGTTTATTTTGATTAATATTATGCTAGCAATTAGTGTATATGTTCCATTGTCTTCTGGTCAGTTATCACTAGGAAGCGCTGGATTCATGGGTGTAGGAGCATATACATCTGCATTACTTACACTTCATTTTGACCTACCAATTGTAGTTGGAATTATTGCAGGTGCTTTGGTGGCAAGTATTCTAGGTGTGATTGTTGGGATTCCTGCACTAAGACTATCAGGTGTCTATTTAGCAATTGCGACATTAGGTCTTGGCGAAGTAATCCGTGTAATCTTCGTTAACTGGGATTCTTTAACTAAGGGGTCTGTTGGTTTAACTGGTATTCCCCAATTAGGTAGGGAAATTTTAGAGTTTGCACGTGGCCTAGGCTTTGAACCTTCAATGATCGGTATTAAAAACAATCAATTTGTATTTCTATCAATTTTCTTAGTGTTATTAATTTTAGTAATTGCAATCCTATGGTTTGTTGTACGTCAACAAAATTCACGAGTTGGTAGAGCACTTTCATCTATTAATATGGATGATCGAGCAGCAGAATCAATGGGAATAAACATAACTTACTATAAAGTAGTATCCTTCACTCAAGGTGCATTCTTTGCAGGATTAGCAGGTGCGTTATTCGCCCATGTCATTGGTTTTATTTCACCAGCGGACTTTGCATATCACCGAGCTGTTGAAGTATTAATATTCACTGTTTTTGGCGGTAGCGAAGTAATTGTTGGCTCAGTATTTGGCGCATTCTTCTTAACTTTGATGCCGGAAGTTTTACGATTTGTAAGTGAATTCCGATATATCATTTACGGAATTATTTTAGTTCTACTAATGGCTATACGCCCTCAAGGAATTATTGATACGAATCTACTTAAAATTTTTAAATTTAAACGTTCAAAAGGAGGGGTACGTTAATGGTTTTAGAAGTTAAGAATATTACGAAAAACTTTGGCGGTATCTCTGCTTTAAAAAATGTTTCTTTTTCGATTAACAAAGGCGAAATTTTTGGTTTAATTGGTCCAAATGGTGCAGGGAAAACAACAATGTTTAATATGATTACAAATATTTTCGAACCGACTTCAGGTGAAATCATATTCAAAGGTGAAAATATAACAGGTATTAAACCGTATAAAATTACTGAAAAAGGGATTTGCCGTACGTATCAAAACATTCGTTTATTTTCTCAAATGTCTACCTTACATAATGTAATGGTTGGTGGACATAGCCAGTCACATGCAGGTGTATTTAGCAGTGTTTTTCGTACAAGAGCTCAACGGAAAGAAGAACAATTATTAATTGAAAAAGCAGAAGAACTATTAGATTTGGTAGGCCTTCTAGAACATAAAGATACGATTGCAGAAAACCTTGCGTATGGACAACAAAGACGACTTGAAATTGCACGCGCCCTTGCAAGTAATCCTAGTCTGTTATTGTTAGACGAGCCTGCTGCAGGTATGAATGAAAAAGAGACTGATAGTTTATATGATTTAATTAAAACAGTTCAGTCGAGAGGAATCACCGTATTAATTATTGAACATGACATGCCTCTCGTTATGAAATTATGCGATCGAATTACAGTATTAAATTTCGGGGAAAAACTAGCAGAGGGTACCCCGGAAGAAATTCAAAATAATGAAGCAGTTATTGAAGCCTACCTTGGTAAAGAGGAGGAAGAAGTGAATGCTTAAACTTACAAATATTGAAACATTTTATGGCCAAATTCAAGCACTTAAAGGGATCGATATAGAAGTAAAAGAAGGAAAAATCATTACCCTATTAGGTGCAAATGGTGCTGGTAAATCGACAACAATGAAGACTATTGCAGGTCTATTGAAACCAAAAAAAGGATCCATTGAGTTCCTAGGTGAAAACGTAACAGGTTTACGTCCAGACCAATTGTTACGTAAAGGTATTTCATTAGTTCCTGAAGGACGGGCGATTTTGTCTTCGATGACAGTACTCGAAAATCTAGAAATGGGTGCTTATCAACGAAAAGATAAAGAAGTAAAGAATGATATTGAAGATGTAATGAAACGTTTTCCAATATTAAAAGAAAGACAAACGCAAATGGCCGGTACTCTTTCAGGTGGTCAACAGCAAATGTTAGCTATAGCAAGAGCACTTCTATCAAAACCAAAATTGATACTACTAGATGAACCCTCAATGGGGCTAGCTCCATTAATTGTAGCCGATATTTTTAAAATTATTAAAGAAATAAAAGATGCAGGTACAACGGTTCTATTAGTTGAGCAAAATGCAAAACAGGCGTTGAAAATTGCTGATTACGGTTATGTCATGGAAACAGGTAAAATTATTATTGAAGGTAGTGCGGATAGTCTATTAGAAGATCCTAGAGTAGTTGAAGCTTATTTAGGAAGAAAATCTACTTCTGCTTAAGTGCATAGGAAAAAAAGAAGGTGACGAGATGGAGTTCTCGTCACCTTTACTAATTTATAAAATAATTAATTCTTTAGTGTATTTAGTTAGTACTTCAACGCCAGTTTCTGTCACGACAACATCATCCTCAATACGTACACCTGCAATGTTGTTATAAATACCAGGCTCGATTGTAAAGACCATACCCGCTTTCAGTTGTAAGTCATTTGTACCTGTCATTGAAGGGAACTCATGTACTGAAATGCCAAGACCATGACCTAATCGATGTGAGAAATCCTCACCGTATCCACCATCTGTAATGACATCGCGAGCTGTTTTATCAATATCCATTGCACGCACACCTGGCTTTACTGCTTCAATTGCATTTTCATTTGCAGTACGAACTAAGTGATAGATTTCTTTTTGAGCATCTGATACATTTCCAAAGGCGACAGTTCGTGTAATATCTGAACAATAGCCTTCATATTCTACTCCTAAATCGAACAAGATGAGGTCACCTTTTTGAATTTTTCGCTCACCAGGTGTTCCGTGAGGTGAAGCTGTTTTCGGCCCCGAAAGCACCATTGTATCAAAGGACATTTTATACCCCTTGTCTTTAATTGCATTTTCAATTGCAGTTAATATTTGCATTTCTGTTTTACCTTCTGCAATTTCTTTACAACCAACTTCTACAGCATAATCAGCTAGCCGAGCTGCTTCGCGTAGTTTTTCTAATTCCATTTCATCTTTTATCACACGCATGTCGTTGATTTTTTCATCAAGACGGACAAATTGAGCTTGTGGAAAAACATGTTGTAATGCTTCTAATCGTTCTACTGTTAAATGACTTTTCTCGATAGCTACTTTATTAACAGATACATTATTCGAGTGAACTTTTTCTTTCATTAATTGGAATGGTTGATCAGTATCTAAATGGCCAATCACATCATACTGCCATCCAGAATTGATTGCATCTGGAACTTCCATTTTTGGACACACTAATACAGGTGTCGCATCTTGAAAAATCATAACTCCTAACAATCTTTCATGTGGATTACTTTTAAATTGCGAAAAGTAAAATACATTATCAGGAGTTGTGATAAAAGCCATGTCCAACTCATGTTCTTTTAAATATGATTGAATTTGATTAATTTTTGTCAAAGGAATGCCTCCCAATAATAGGAATGTTTGAATAGTGAAGCCAAATTTATTATAACAAAAATGAAGGGAAATTTGTTTTTAAGCGAGAATTAATTTCTCTAAGAAACAGATAGGAGGAAAAGCATTGGAAATTTCATATCATGGCCATTCAGTTGTAAAAATTAAAACGAATGGTAAAGAAATTCTTATTGACCCATTTATTCGTGGGAACGGACTGACAGATTTAAAAGTGGAAGAGCAAAAGCCAGATGTGATTTTGTTAACCCACGGACATAATGATCATGTGGGCGACACAATCGAATTGGCTAAAGCGAACAATTCCCTAGTTGTTGCGCCAAATGAATTAGCTAATTATTTGGCAACACAAGGAGTTACTGTTCACAATATGGGAATCGGGGGATCCTATGAATTTCCATTTGGAAAGGTAAAGTATACGCTTGCATTTCATGGCTCTGTCTATGAAACAGAGAATGGTGAAATCATTAATGCTGGAAATCCTGGTGGGATACTCTTTACAGCTGAGGGCGTAACAATTTACCATGCGGGAGACACTGCATTATTTGGGGATATGGCATTAATTGGTGAGAGACATCCAATCGATGTAGCGTTTTTACCGATTGGAGATAATTTTACAATGGGACCTGAAGATGCTGCATTTGCTGTCTCATTGTTAAAACCAAAAGTGGTTGTTCCAATCCACTACAATACATTCCCTGTCATCAAACAAGATCCACAACATTTTGCTCAATTAGTAAATGATTCAAAAGTACAAGTGTTATCTCCTGGAGAAAAAGTAGAAATTTAATAGAGAGGGAGAAAGTAACATTAAAGTGATATATAGCTTTGATGTTTCTTTCTCTTTTTACTTTATTTTGATACATTAGTAATAGTGAGTCCACTAATATCAATACATACATGAAATATGATACACTGATGGATAGGAACTAATTTGGAAATTAGGTGATGACATGTCTACAAAACATGAGAAAATACTACAATATATTGAATCTTTACCAGTAGGGGATAAAATCTCAGTCAGGCAAATTGCAAAAGACATGGGTGTTAGTGAAGGTACCGCATATCGTGCAATTAAAGAAGCTGAGAATCGAAGTTTAGTAAGCTCAATTGAACGCGTTGGAACAATCCGAATTGAAAAGAAAAAGAAGGAAAACATTGAGCGCCTTACATTTGCAGAAATTGTTAATATTGTTGATGGACAAGTACTCGGTGGTATGAACGGTCTTCATAAAACCTTGACAAAGTTTGTAATTGGAGCCATGCAACTCGAAGATATGATGCGTTATACAGAAGCTGGGAGCTTATTAATAGTAGGTAATCGTTTTAAAGCACACGAAAATGCTTTAAAAGAAGGGGCAGCAGTACTCATTACAGGCGGTTTTGATACAACTGAAGAAAATAAGCGTCTTGCGGATGAACTTGAATTGCCAATAATCTCTTCAAGCTATGATACTTTTACAGTAGCAACATTAATCAATCGAGCAATCTACGATCAGTTGATCAAAAAAGATATTTTATTAATAGAAGATATTTATGTCCCAATTGAAGAAACAGCAACATTACATAATCATCAAACAATTTCGGACTTCCGTTTATTAAACGAGAAAACGACCCATGGGGCCTTTCCTGTAGTTGGAAACAATAATAAACTTGTTGGTATGATCACAGTAAAAGACGTGATCGGTAAAGAACCCAATGATCCAATTGATAAAGTTATGACCAAACATCCGATTTCAACATCGATGAAAACAAGTGTTGCTTCTGCAGGACATCGAATGATTTGGGAAGGGATTGATCTATTACCAATTGTTGACGATGATAATGTTTTAAAAGGTGTCATCAGTCGACAAGATGTGTTAAAAGCCTTACAACATGCACAACGTCAACCCCATAACGGTGAAACAATTGATGATCTTGTGAAAAAAGAAATTAAACTAATAAGCGAAGAAGATTTAATGGTAGAGTTCACAGTTACACCACAAATGACGAACCAATTTGGCGCAATTTCATATGGTGCATTTACTACACTTCTATCTGAGGTCGGTTCACTTGCTCTTAAAAGAAGAAAACGTGGAGATGCAGTTGCGGAAAACATGACAATCTACTTTATCAAACCAATACAAATGGAAACAGTACTAACCATTGTTCCTCATATATTAGACATGAGTCGTAAATTCGTGAAAATGGACTTTGATGTGTTTAATGAAAATACTTTAGTGGGTAAAGCAATGATGATGTTCCAATTGCTTGAACGATAAGTTGAAGAAAGAAAAAAAGCAATATACTTTTGTATATTGCTTCTTAAAACTTAACGATTAAGTTCAAACTCTTCTTGTACAAATTTACCTTCATGGCGCACACGAAGATAGTGATTATAAACCTGCATGATTCCTACAACAACAAAAACTGCGCAAATTATGTAACTTATAATTGATTGGTGAATAACAACAGCGTTTATACCAAAGGCAATTAAAAAGACTCCTAGTGCGACCCCAGCCTTTGCTTTATACCACTTCTTCCTAATTGGTAGAGTGGATCTGAATTGTTTTGTTTTATAATAAAAATACACTGCAAAAGCTATAACAATAAATACAAGACATACAAAATTTAAATACAATATAGCAACCTCCTAAAAGACAAGCTGTCATTATTGTAACGATTTTTGAGGAGAATTGCTATTAACATTTCATAAAACATGAAACATTACTCTAATCTGAGTCCAAAACAAACTGAATGATATAGAATTCTTGAAACAAAGCCTGGAGATATTTAGGGCATAACATGGATCATGATAAAAACTAGAGAAAAATACTTTCATGGCACCTTTTAATATTGGGAGGAACAAGTGTGAAACGAACTATCATCGATACAATAGAAAAATACGATACAATTATTATTCATCGACATGTAAGACCAGATCCGGATGCATATGGATCTCAAATTGGTCTTAAAACGATCATTGCAACAAATTATCCAGATAAAAAAGTATATGCCATTGGTGAACATGATGAATCTTTATCTTTTCTGGCTATGCCTGACGAAATTGATGATGAGGTATTCTCAGGTGCATTAGTTATTGTAACGGATACCGCAAATACAGAAAGAATTGATGATAGTCGCTATGATAGTGGAGATTTTTTAATTAAAATCGATCACCATCCAAATGACGACCAATATGGTGATTTACTTTGGGTTGACTGTGATGCAAGTTCAGTAAGCGAAATGATTTATGAATTATTTACTGAAGGTCGCGATTATAAAAATTGGCAGTTATCAGACGAAGCAGCAAGACTTTTATTTGCTGGGATTGTAGGAGATACTGGCCGTTTTAAATTCCCAAGTGCTACTGAAAAAACATTCGAAATTGCAGGCCATTTAATTCGTTATCAATTCGATCGAAATGAGTTATTTAATGGAATGTATGAAAAAGAACATAAATTATTAAAACTACAAGGGTTCTTATATCAAAATTTCAATTACGATGAACATGGCACTGTTTATATTAAATTGACAAAAGAAATCTTACAACAATTCGATGCAACACCGTCTGATACATCTTTATTAGTAGGTTCTTTTGGAGATATAAAAGGTGTTTGTGCTTGGGTTATTTTTGTTGAAGATGATAGTCAAATAAGAGTTCGCTTACGTTCTAAAGGACCAATTATCAATGAACTAGCGAAAAAGTATAACGGTGGTGGACATCCTTTAGCATCTGGAGCAACAGTATATTCATGGGATGAAGCCGACCAAGTTATTACAGAATTAAAAGAAATATGCCGATTATATAAATAATGTGAAGGAGGGATAGAGTTTGACAAGTTATCCACAAATACGAACAAGTGCAGACCTTTTAAAAAGTACGATTCGTATTGATGAGCTCATCCCATTTTTACGACAACAAGAGGCAAAAGCATGTGCAATCGTAAATACGAAATTGTACGGGCTTTTGCCTTTTTGGCACGAAGTAAAAAAAGCTGGAATTCATCCAGTAGTTGGCTTAAAAGTACAAATAAATTTTTCAGATGAACATACAATGCCTGCTATTTTATACGCGCAAACAAAAAAAGGATATAAAAATTTACTCAAGATCTCTAGCAGTATCTCAATCAGAGACGATGAATTATTACCTTATCGTTGGTTATTAGGGTATTCAGAAGGACTAATAATTGTCTTACCTGTCATAGACGAACAAGAAGTTTGGTTGCAGAGTGATTCATTAAACTATATGAAACAAATGGCAGAAGCACTTCCATCAAAGATATTTATAGGTATTTCACGCGCTGAGGGAAACAAATCTCCACTAGAAGAGAAGGCTATTCACTTGGGCCAACAATTGAGATGCAGAATTATTGCAATACATGAGTGTTTATTTATGAAAAAAGAAGATCACTTCTCGTATGAAGTTGCTAATGCAATTGAATCAGGCATTAAGTTAAGTGATAGAAATCAACCACTTCATAAAGAACAACAGTATGTACCAACTGTAGAAGAATGGAAAGCATGGTTTTTTGATCATCCTGAGTGGCTTGAGTTAAGTGAACAACTCTTACTAAGTTGCAAAATAGACATTAATAACGAACAGGTCTATATGCCAAAGTATCCTTTACCAGAGGGTGTTTCTGCAGAAGATGTTCTATATGAAATGGCTGTTACTGGGTTAAAAGAACGATTGCAACTAGCTTTGCCTAACGAAATCTATTTAGATCGACTACGATATGAGCTTAGTATTATAAATGCAATGGGGTATGCTGATTATTTCTTAATCGTTTCTGATTTTATGAAATATGCTCATTCAGCAAAAATTTTAACTGGCCCTGGGCGAGGTTCTTCTGCAAGTTCACTAGTTGCATATGCTCTTCAAATTACACAAGTGGACCCAATACAGTACGGATTATTATTTGAACGATTTTTAAATCCTGAAAGAATATCATTACCAGATATTGATATTGACTTTGTTGATACCCGTAGAAATGAAGTCATTGAGTATGTGGCCAAAAAATATGGTGCTAAGTATGTAGCACAAATCATCACATTTGGTACGTTGTCAGCAAAAGCAGTTGCTAGAGATGTAGCTAGAATGTTCAATTTCGAAAGCGAAACGCTTGAAATGATTTCAAGACTAATTCCAAATAAAATAGGAATCACTCTTGAGGAAGCCTATACTTCATCTGATAAATTACGAAACTGGATTGAAGGAGAACCTATACGAAGAAGATGGTTTGATGTTGCAAAAAAATTAGAAGGTCTTCCGAGAAATGCATCCACACATGCTGCAGGTGTTATTTTAAGCCCTATTCCATTAGTAGAGGTAGTTCCAATAGAGAAAGGACATGACGATATCTATTTAACACAATGGTCCATGCAGGAGATTGAAAAGCAAGGACTTCTAAAAATGGATTTTTTAGGATTACGTAATTTAACAATTCTCGAGCAAATTCGAAAGTCGATTCAATTTACGACAAAAGTTGATATTGATTTCAATATGATTCCGTTGAATGATCAGAAGACTTATGAGTTATTACAAAAAGGTGATACAACAGGTATATTCCAATTAGAGTCAGAGGGTATGCAGAATGCCTTAAGGGAAATAAAGCCCACTCAAATTTTAGATATTGTTGCTGTTAATGCATTATATCGACCTGGACCAATGGAATTTATACCAACATATGCGAGAAGGAAAGCTGGAAAAGAGCAAGTGTTGATGCCACATCCAGTACTTGAGCCAATCTTAAAAGAAACCTATGGAATCATTGTATATCAAGAGCAAATTATGCAAATCGCCAATGTTATGGCTGGTTTTTCTTTTGGTCAAGCAGATGTGTTACGAAGGGCAGTAAGTAAAAAAAATCTTGATACATTAAACGAACAAAAGGCTTCCTTTATTTCGGGGTCCATGAACCAAGGATTTACTAGAGAGGTTGCAGAGGAAGTCTATGAGTTAATTGTTAAATTTGCAAATTATGGCTTTGCAAAGAGTCATGCAGTAGCCTATAGTATTATTTCTTACCAAATGGCGTTTCTTAAAGCAAATTATCCTGTCCATTTTTATGCTGCGTTAATGACTAACTCCATTGGTAATCCAGATAAGCTATTTCACTATATTCAAGAGGCAAAGAATAAAGGTATTGAAATCGAAAGACCTTCCATACAAAAAAGTTATCGTCATTTTGTTGTGGAAAATGGCAAAATAAGATTTAGCCTATCTACAATAAGGGGAGTTTCACAAAACTTCTTAAAAAAGCTTCTTGAATTAAGAACGAGTCATGGTAAGCCTTTCGATGACATATTTGATATGGCGACCTCTTTAAGTGCAGCAATCTTTACACGTAAAGAGATTGAACCATTAGTTAAAGCTGGCGCTCTTGATGATTTTGGAAAGGACCGAGCAAGTTTACTTGCAACGATTGAAACAGCAATTAAGCATGCAAAAATTGTTAGGCCAACAGAAGAAGATAATTTATTTTCATCCAATCCTATGATTTTCGGAAAACCAAAATATGTGCAAGTAGACCCGATCCCACAAAAGATTAAACTTCAATTTGAAAAAGAAGTACTAGGATTTTATTTATCACAACATCCTGTCACGATTGAAAGAAATAAACTAGCAAATATACAACAAAATACAAAGGCTATTAGAAACCTACGTCCAAACACATATGTCAAACTTGTCGGGATGATTGATGGAGTACGACAAATAAGAACTAAAAAAGGTGAATTAATGGCATTTGTTCAACTTTCAGACGAGTTTGGAACGATATCAGCGACACTTTTTCCAAAGGAATATAATGGTGTAATAGGTTGGATAAAAGAGGAAATCATTGTTTATGTAGATGGTGTTCTTGAAAATCGAAATGGGAAACCTCAAATCATTGTTAAATCACTTGTGAAAAGTATTTAAATTTTTCGTTTTTCACTTTAACAATTGATAAATGAATGTTTCATATCTTATAGAGCTTTGGATTTTAAATACAAAAAATCATATTTTCTAAGAAAAAACTGTACATTTTGTACAGTTTTTTCTTTACAAGCAAACAATTTTTCTGTATTGTAGTAGCAGAAAGTGGTCAGACCACTTTTGGATTTTTTATTACATTTGTAATAATCTCTATTTTTAATACGTATATAAACTTGTATTATTATCCGGTGTCAGCTTCCGTAATACCACCAGCTTAAAACTCTGAATTAGGTGGGATGATCGGAACCAAGCACCCTGATAATTTTATACACAGACTAATAGCACATTTACGGTGAAAAGATTACTTCCGGCTTCTTCTTCGCTTACGCATACAAAGGAAAAGGGAATTGTTACATAAGTGATGAAAAACAACATCCTCTTAACTGTTGCTGCTACGTTTGTGTGACCCACATCTTGTGGGCAAAACTAATCATCTTTGGGATTTAACTTTAAACCCAATTATGGAAGTTTCACTTTATGTGAGGTGTTTATGGAAACTAAACAGGAGAACAAAAAGGTATTTTTAGAGATTGTCAAACAACTAGAAGAGCTTATCGATAAAGAACAAATTAAACCTGGAGATAAGTTACCATCAGAAAGAGTATTATCAGAGCGACTCAATGTTGGAAGATCTTCGGTTAGAGAGGCATTACGAAGTTTAGAGATACTTGGTTTGATTGAAACGAGACAGGGTGGAGGAACATTCCTTTCTTCAGGTCAAAATATTCAATTAGTAGAAACATTAGCTTCATTTATATTAAAAGAGAGCAGAACTGTTGCAGAAGTACATGCAACTAGAAAAATGCATGAAAAAGAAGCAATTAGAGTCATTTGTTCCGATAAAGAACTTACAGCATTGCCTGTTTGGGAGAGTTTATTTTATAAGATTGAATATGAAAGTGAAGTTATTCGCTATCACATATTAAGAGAGTTAGTGATTGCTTCTGGTAATCGATTATCTTTAAAGATTTGGATGCAACTTGCTGCTTATAGTGTAACACCTTTAAAGAGGAATACGACTATCCAAGAAAAGCCAATACTCCTTGTCCTTCTAAAGTCGATTCAGCTTGGCTATCAAAAAGAAGCTCTGGAAGCATATGATCAGTGGATGACTTATATAAAAAACAATTTAGATAATGAAAAATTAATAGATAATAAATAGATACTTTAAGGGGGATTATGATGGCGATACGAAATTTTATATCGTTAAATCGTAAAAAATCGAAGGGCGGGGTAGTCATCGAACGAAAAAAAGAACATGAATTTCCCGCTGATTTAATGACAAAATGTCCTGAATGTAAAAAAATATATTTAACGAAAGAGTTAGAGAATAATTTAAAAGTTTGTCCTAACTGTGATCATCATTATAAATTAACTGCATGGGAGCGAGTAAATTATTTTCTAGATAAGGGCACATTCGAATCTTTAGATGACCATATAAAGACGTCAAATCCACTCAATTTCCCTGCATATGTTGAAAAAGTAGAAGTTGATGTGGCAAAAACAGGATTAAACGAAGCTGTGTTAACTGGTGTTGGTTTATTAAAAGGTGAGCGCGTAGTCGTTGCCATTATGGACTCGCATTTCCGAATGGGTTCAATGGGTTCTGTTGTTGGCGAAAAAATTACAAGAGCTATTGAGAAGGCTACTGAATTGCAAATACCATTCATTATCTTTACAGCTAGTGGAGGAGCTAGAATGCAAGAGGGTGTAATCTCTCTTATGCAAATGGCAAAAACTAGTGTTGCGTTAAAACGTCACAGCGACCAAGGATTGCTTTTCATCTCAATAATGACTCATCCAACTACAGGGGGAGTTTCAGCTAGTTTCGCATCACTTGGGGACATTAATATAGCTGAACCAAAAGCACTTATTGGTTTTGCTGGCCGACGCGTTATTGAGCAAACAGTACGCGAAAAATTACCTGATGATTTCCAAACAGCCGAATTTTTACTTGCCCATGGCCAATTAGATGCAATATTCCATCGTAAAGACATGAAGGAAAAGATTGCTACTATTGTTAAGCTTCATCGTAAAGGAGGAGTATCAAATGTCTAAAAGTATGGCCTTTGAAGAACCTGTTATCAAATTACGAGAAAAGATTGATGAACTAAAAGACATTGCAAGTAAAGCAGAAGTAGATATGTCGGATGAAATTCAAACACTCGAAACAAGACTAAAGCAATTAGAAAACAAAATCTATGCTAATATGGAGCCTTGGGATCGAGTACAAGTTGCAAGACATCCTGAAAGACCAACTACAATGGATTATATTAAAGAAATCTTTACTGACTTTGTTGAATTCCATGGAGATCGTTATTTCGGTGATGATGAAGCGATTATTGGAGGTATTGCTTGCTTTGATGGCGAACCAATTACAATTATCGGTCATCAAAGAGGGAAAACAACTAAAGAAAATATTCGTCGAAACTTTGGTATGCCACATCCTGAAGGGTATCGAAAAGCCCTACGTTTAATGAAACAAGCAGAAAAGTTCAATCGACCAATTCTTTGCTTTATCGATACAAAAGGTGCCTATCCTGGTAAGGCTGCTGAAGAGCGCGGTCAAAGTGAAGCAATTGCCAAAAATTTATTTGAAATGGCAGGGTTAAAAGTTCCTGTTATTAGTATTGTAATTGGTGAAGGTGGAAGTGGTGGAGCATTAGCTTTGGGTGTAGCAAATCGTATCTTTATGTTAGAGAACTCCACATACTCTGTAATATCTCCAGAAGGAGCAGCTTCTATTTTATGGAAAGATGCAAGTCTTGCTAAGCAAGCTGCTGAGGCAATGAAAATTACAGCACAAGATTTAAAAGGAATGGGGATTATTGATGGAATTATTCCTGAAATTTCAGGTGGTGCACATCGAAATGTAATCGCTCAAGCCCTTGCTATAAAAGAATGCTTGCTCGAAGAACTTACAAAATTAAGATTATTATCAACTACAGAGCTAATTGACGATCGTTATAACAAATTCAGAGTGATTGGTGAATTCGTTGAATTGTAATGGTCATATCCGAAAGCGGCAAAATCTTGTTTAAGGATTTTGTCGTTTTTTAATTGGAAGTATCTTAAAAAAAGAATATAATTTTTCTGCATGGGGAAACTTGGAAAAGGAGTATGCTCTCTTAAGTAAGTAACAAGTATTTATCTATAACTTTGTAAAGTATTAACTGGAATAATATTATTTTTTTTGTAAAAGTAGCAATTTTTACTTGTTAGAATCATTACATTAATTACATTTTATGATAATGTGTTTAATATGAGGAATTGTTTAGGAGGTAGGGGCACTTGAAGAAAATAGCAGTCTTAACAAGCGGTGGAGATGCTCCTGGTATGAACGCAGCTATACGTGCTGTCGTTCGTAAAGCAAATTTTCATGGTGTTGAAGTAATGGGAATTTACCGTGGCTATGAAGGATTTATCGAAGGAAATATGGAGTTACTAGATTTAGGTTCGGTAGGGGGTATCATCCAACGTGGAGGTACAAAATTATTTTCTTCACGTTGCCCTGAGTTCAAAGAAGAAAAATACCAACTTCAAGGCATTGGAAAAATGAGAGAAGCTGGTGTAGAGGGACTTGTGGTTATAGGTGGAGATGGCTCATATCGAGGTGCCAATGCACTTACAAAATTAGGATTCCCTTGTGTAGGCGTACCTGGAACGATTGATAATGATATTCCAGGGACAGAATATACAATTGGTTTTGATACTGCATTAAATACGATCGTCGAATCAATCGATAAAATAAGAGATACAGCTACATCCCATGAAAATTCATTTATAGTTGAAGTAATGGGTAGAGATGCTGGCGATTTAGCTTTATGGGCCGGTCTTGCAGCTGGAGCAGAATCTGTCCTTATTCCAGAAGAACAATATGACATCGATGACATCGTTGATAGAATACGTAACGGTATGGCGAGAGGTAAAAAACATAGCATAATAATAGTAGCTGAAGGAGTCATGTCAGGAGGAGAACTTGCAAAAGTTCTAAACGAAAAGGCAGGGATCCATACACGTGTTTCAGTTTTGGGACATATACAACGTGGAGGTTCTCCATCAGCAAGAGATCGTGTTTTAGCAGGTAGACTAGGTGCTAGAGCTGTTGAAGTATTATTAGAGGGCCGCAGTGGACGTGCTGTTGGTATAAAAAATCACCAAGTGATTGATTATGATTTAGATGAAGCATTTAAGCTAAAACATGAAGCTGAGTTAAGCTTATATACGTTATCTAAAGAGTTATCTATATAAATCTTAGTTAAACGGAGCGAATTTACATGAGAAAAACAAAAATAGTATGTACGATTGGGCCGGCAAGTGAGTCGCCTGAAGTACTAGAACAACTAATATTAGCAGGTATGAATGTAGCACGATTAAATTTTTCCCATGGATCTCACGAAGAACATGCAGTTAGAATTGCAACAATCCGTGATGTTGCAGCAAAGTTAGATAAAACAATCGGAATACTTCTTGATACAAAAGGTCCAGAAATAAGAACACACAATATGAAAAATGGTGAAGTACATTTAGTTTCTGGACAAGTAATTGATATATCAATGGAAGAAGTAGAAGGAAATGAATCAGTATTTTCCGTTACCTATAGTCAACTAATCGAAGATGTTAACCAAAACGATACGATTTTACTTGATGACGGATTAATCGCTTTGCGTGTATTAGCAACAGATACAGAAAAAGGACTCATTCATACAATAGTAGAAAACGCAGGAGTTTTAAAAAATAAAAAAGGTGTCAATGTACCTGGTGTATCTATTAAATTACCTGGTATAACTGAAAAAGACGCTCAAGATATATTATTTGGTATTGAACAAGGTATCGACTTTATAGCAGCATCCTTTGTGCGTACTGCAAAAGATGTATTAGAAATTCGTGAACTATTAGAACAAAATGGTGGTAGTCATATTCAAATTATCCCTAAAATTGAAAACCAACAGGGTGTAGACAATATTGATGAAATCATTGAAGTGTCTGATGGTTTAATGGTTGCTCGTGGGGATTTAGGTGTTGAAATTCCAGCTGAAGAAGTACCATTAGTCCAAAAAACGTTAATTAAAAAATGTAACCAAGTAGGTAAACCAGTAATTACGGCTACGCAGATGTTAGACTCGATGCAACGAAATCCACGACCTACACGTGCAGAAGCAAGTGATGTCGCTAATGCTATTATCGACGGAACAGATGCTATTATGCTTTCTGGAGAAACTGCAGCTGGACTTTATCCTGTAGAATCTGTCAAAACAATGAATCGAATTGCAGAACATACGGAGAATTCTTTAGACTATCGCTCTATCGTTTCTACTAGAAGTAGAGAAAAAGGTACAACGATGACTGAAGCATTGTCACAAGCAGTTTCCTATACATCGATTAATTTAGGTGTAAAAGCAGTACTAGCACCTACTTCTAGTGGTACTACTGCTAAAATGATTGCAAAATATCGTCCTGGCGTACCAATCATCGCCATCACAAATGAAAGAACGACAGCCCAAAAACTAACACTTGTATGGGGTGTATCACCAATTGTCACACCTAAAGTTACAACAACCGATGAAATACTTGAATTATCAGTTGATGAAGCATTAAAACATAAATATGTTGATCATGGTGATGTAGTAGTTATAACTGCAGGTGTACCAGTAGGAGAAGCAGGAACAACCAATTTAATGAAAGTACATGTAATTGGTGACCTTCTAGCTCGTGGACAAGGTGTCGGTAAAGCTTCTGTTGTTGCTAAAGCAACTGTAGTAAGAAATGCAAGTGAAGCACTAGCATATGGTGCCGAAGGTTGTATTTTAGTGACAATTGGAACTGATCGTGAAATGATGCCAGTGATTGAGAATTGTGTTGGGATCATTACTGAAGAAGGTGGACTAACTAGCCATGCTGCAGTGGTTGGATTAAGTCTAGGTATCCCTGTTATTGTCGGAGTAAAAGAGGCAACAACACTAATTAAACACGGCCAAGAAATTACGATGGATGCTGAAACGGGTGTAATTTATAAAGGACACGCTAGTGTTTTATAATACGAATTTATAAAGAAAGTGGACAAAATAGATACTATTTTGTCCCTTTTACTTTTTTTATTCCGCTGAACTCATTATGAAGAACTTTGAATTTGAACATATCTAAAGTTTGATATACAGTTTTAATAGGAAAGAGTTGGGGGAATAGTAGTGAAAAAGTTAAAGATTAGTCTTATAGCAGTTGTACTAATTGAAATTGCATTATTTATAGTAGTCGGACGTATTTTGGGAGTTTTCAATACACTTTTACTAGTAATCCTTACATCAATTATTGGTATTACTGTAGCAAAAAAACAGGGCATGAAATCTGTGCAGAATATACAAACTAGTATGAGCATAGGAGAAGCACCAGGTCCTGCAATGGTCGATACATTTATGATATTTGTTGGTGGGATCCTATTGGCAGCACCTGGCTTTTTAACTGATTTGATTGGGTTTACGTTTGTTTTTAGTTTTTCGCGTAAGCTCTATAAACCGTTTATATATAAATGGTTACGTAAGAAAATGGAAAACGGACCAATCATTATTATTAATAAGTAGATTTTTGTTTCATTTTTAATGCAATGAGAATGATAAAAGGACTTAGTAATACACCGTATATTCCAAATAATAAAATGGATGCAGCACTAATGAAAAATGAATGAATTGCACGTAGTTGGAATGTTTTTGCCCATAACATTGATTCAACTATTTGTCTTGTTACCATTATAAATAGGAATATCCCTATGACAGCAATAGCTAAGTAACTTTGTCCAACTGAGAAGAAATAAATGGCAACAGGTATTAGAAAAATACCAATACCGAAGAACGGTAAAAAATCAGCCATGGCTATTAAAAATGCTTTACTAATAGGTTGTTCAAATTTTAACAACGAAAATCCAATACTAAGTATTATGAAAGTAATCATAAACAATTGAAAACCAACAAATAGGAAATAACTAAATAAATCCGCTGCTCTTGTAAAATAATGCTTCCATTCAGAACGATATAGTTTTGGAACATAGATAAAAAACCATGTTCGATCTTTTCTAGATTCAAATAATGAAAAGAAAAATGCTAATATGAAAATGAAAAATTCAAGTATATAGTTAAATACTAATTGTATTGAGTTAATAATGGATATAATTAAAGAATCAATTAAAGACATGGATTGCTCATAAATTGTATCAAATACTTGGAAGCTAGCTGAATCAATTAATGGAATCTGCCCTATATGTTCTTGAACTTCCGGATAAATGCTAATCAGACTCTGAATCGTAATATAAAATAATGAATAAGTAACAAGAAATATCAATATAGATATAGTGATGGCACTTAGTATATAAGGAAGTTTTAATCGCTTATGACAAAATTCCACTACAGGATATACCAAATATGCAAAAAATATGGCAATGGAAATAGGAAAAATAAACCATAAAACCAATAAATATACAGTTAGTACAATGAATTTAATAAACTTTTTAAATGGAAAATCACTAAGTTTTTGCATTTTCATATGACTACACCTCTGTTTTTTACAAACAATATCTCGTTATGTAAAAAATATTCTCTTTTAATCGAAATTCTTATACAGTTATTAATTTTTACTTTTATTCTAGCAATTTCATTCACAAAGAAGTCAAAATTTATTATAATAATCTTGTAAGCGATTTACTTATAGGTTCATTGAGCAGAACTAAACATAGTGTCTTATCTAAAAGAAAGAAAGCACTTACAAAATCTTAATAAGGGGAGATATAATTTATGACAGCAACACGCGGTTTAGAAGGTATCGTAGCGGCTGAGTCAAAAATCAGTTCTATCATCGACGACACACTTACATATGTAGGCTACAACATTGATGATTTAGCAGATAATGCTACATTTGAAGAGGTTGTATTCTTACTATGGCATACTCGTCTACCAAAAGCAGATGAGCTTGCTGAGTTAAAACAACAATTAGCTGAAAATGCTGAAATTCCACAACAAATTGTTGATGCATTTAAAACAATGCCATTAAACACTGTTCACCCAATGGCTGCATTACGTACAGCCATTTCATTATTAGGTACTTTTGATGATGAAGCAGATGTTATGACTCCAGAAGCAAACTACCGTAAAGCAATCCGTTTACAAGCGAAAATTGCTACAGTTGTGACTGCGTTCTCACGTGTTCGTAAAGGTTTAGAACCAGTTGCACCAAAACCTGAATTAGGATATGCTGCAAACTTCTTATATATGCTACATGGCAAAGAGCCAGAAGCTATTGAAATTGAAGCATTTAACAAAGCGTTAGTATTACATGCTGACCATGAGTTAAACGCATCTACATTCACTGCTCGTGTATGTGTAGCTACATTATCTGATGTATACTCTGGTATCACTTCTGCTATTGGAGCACTTAAAGGACCACTTCATGGTGGAGCTAACGAACAAGTAATGAAAATGTTATCTGAAATTGGTTCAATCGATAAAGTTGAAGATTACATTCAAACTAAGTTAAACAACAAAGAAAAAATCATGGGCTTCGGCCACCGTGTATACCGTAAAGGTGATCCACGTGCAAAACACTTACGCGTAATGAGCGAAAAGTTAACAAAATTAACTGGTAAACCAGAACTTTATGACATGTCTGTGAAAATTCACGATATGATCGTTGGTCAAAAAAATCTACCAGCTAACGTTGACTTCTTCTCAGCGTCAGTTTATGATTCATTAGGAATTGAACATGATTTATTCACACCAATCTTTGCTGTATCTCGTACATCAGGTTGGTTAGCACATATTCTAGAACAATACGCAAATAACCGCTTAATCCGACCACGTGCGGAATACGTTGGACCTGGAATGCAAAAATATGTTCCAATCGAAGAGCGTTAATTTTTAAAATATGTTAAAATATCTAGGGCTGTGTGAATAACTATACACAGTCCTAGATTTATGAATATAGGAGGCAACATTCATGACTAACGGTAAAATTGTAGTAGAAAATGGTGTACTTAACGTACCAAATAATCCTGTTATTCCTTTCATCGAAGGTGACGGAATTGGCCCAGACATTTGGGCAGCAGCTTCTCGCGTAATTGATGCAGCAGTAGAAAAAGCATACAATGGAGAAAAGAAAATCGAGTGGTTAGAAGTTTTAGCTGGGGAAAAAGCATTCAACCAAACAGGTGAATGGTTACCACAAGAAACTTTAGATAAAATTAACGAGTACCTAATCGCTATTAAAGGTCCTTTAACTACACCAATTGGTGGCGGAATTCGTTCTCTTAACGTAGCACTTCGTCAACAATTAGATTTATATGTATGTTTACGTCCTGTACGTCACTTTGACGGTGTTCCTTCACCAGTTAAACGTCCAGAAGATGTAGACATGGTAATCTTCCGTGAAAACACTGAAGATATCTACGCTGGTATTGAATACAAAGCTGGTTCAGATGAACAAAAGAAATTATTAAACTTCTTACAAACTGAACTAGGTGTTAACAAAATTCGCTTCCCAGAAACTTCTGGTTTAGGTATTAAACCAGTTTCTCAAGAAGGTACTGAACGTTTAGTACGTGCAGCTATCGAATATGCAATTAAACATAACAAACCAACTGTTACTTTAGTTCACAAAGGTAACATCATGAAATTCACTGAAGGTGGATTCAAAACTTGGGGTTATGAATTAGCAGAAAAAGAATTTGCTGACAAAGTTTTCACTTGGAACCAATACGATGCAATTAAAGCTGAACAAGGTGAAGCTGCTGCTAACGAAGCACAATCAAAAGCTGTTGCTGAAGGCAAAATCATCGTAAAAGATTCAATTGCTGATATTTTCTTACAACAAATCTTAACTCGTCCAACTGAGTTCGACGTAGTTGCTACAATGAACTTAAACGGTGACTATATTTCTGACGCATTAGCTGCACAAGTTGGTGGTATTGGTATCGCTCCAGGAGCTAACATTAACTACGTAACTGGACATGCTATTTTCGAAGCTACTCACGGTACAGCACCAAAATATGCTGGTCAAGATAAAGTAAACCCATCTTCAGTATTACTTTCAGGTGTATTAATGCTTGAACACTTAGGCTGGCAAGAAGCTGCAGATTTAATCACTAAATCTGTAGAACAAACAATCTCTTCTAAAGTTGTAACTTACGACTTCGCTCGTTTAATGGACGGTGCAACTGAAGTTAAATGTTCTGAATTTGCTAACGAATTAATTAAAAACCTTTAATCTTCTTTAGCTATAAATGGATTTTTTTACGACTTCAATGTCTATAATGTAATTGAATACACATATTAAAAGGAAGCATATTCATATGCTTCCTTTTTTATAGGGAGTGATTGGTAAAATGAGTATGAAACGTAAAAAAATTTCTGTAATAGGTGCTGGATTTACAGGAGCAACTACTGCATTTTTATTGGCACAAAAAGAACTTGGTGATGTTGTTCTAGTTGATATTCCAGAAGCTGAGAATCCAACAAAGGGGAAAGCTTTAGATATGTGGGAAGCCGCACCAGTTCAACGTTTTGATTCCTATGTAAAAGGGACATCCAGTTATGAAGATACAAGTGAATCTGATGTCGTCATAATTACTGCTGGTGTTGCAAGAAAACCAGGAATGAGCCGTGATGATCTAATTAAAATCAATCAAAACGTGATGAAGTCAGTTGCGTCTCAAATAAAACAATATTCTCCAAATGCAATAATCATTGTTTTAACGAATCCGGTTGATGCGATGACCTATACTGTATTTAAAGAAACTGGGTTCCCAAAGAATCGAGTTATTGGTCAATCTGGTGTTCTTGATACTGCAAGGTTCTGTGCTTTTGTTGCAGAAGAATTAAATATTTCAGTCAAAGATGTAAAAGGGTTTGTACTTGGTGGGCATGGAGACACAATGGTACCGCTCGTTCGCTATTCGTATGCAGGTGGAATACCATTGGAAAAACTAATTCCAGCACAACGCTTAGAAGAAATTGTTCAGCGTACAAGAGTTGGTGGTGGAGAAATCGTCAATTTACTTGGAAATGGATCTGCTTACTATGCCCCAGCCGCAGCACTTGTTGAAATGGCAGAGGCAATTATAAAAGACCAAAAGCGGATTTTACCATCCATTGCCTACTTAGAAGGTGAATATGGATATGAAGGTATATACCTAGGTGTACCTACTTTACTCGGTGCTGATGGAATCGAGAAAATTTTCGAGCTTGATTTAACGACAGAAGAAAAATCTGCTCTAGATGTTTCAGCACAAGCTGTCAAAGATGTTATGACAGCTTTAAGTTAGAGTGTTTGGGATATATGTGGAGATTTGTACCATAACACTGTTTATAGAAGATAGTGCTACATAGATGTGGCACATAAACCTAAATATGAAAAATATATTTTAAAAACGGGGATATCATGGCTTTATTTTCATGATATCCCCCCGTTTTCATTTATTAGTGAAAATTGCGCGAGCATTGACAGATTGTTATTTTCAGAAAAAATTGATACTATTGAGTAAACTGAAGAAAAAGGAGTTGCTTCATTGTTGATACGAAAGGGTATAAAACTTGGGAAAAAGGTTGATGAACTTTCAGTTGGCGAGAGGTTACATTTAATCGAGAAAATTGAAGATAAGGATTTACTATTATACTTAGGTTTAACAAACGATAGTAATCCACTTTATATTCAGCACGATTATGCAATTGACACGCCTTATAAAAAACCAATCGTTCCAGTTATTATGCTTAATGGAATCATCTCAGCAGCCATTTCAAAACATATTCCCGGCCCGGGTTCTCGTATTATCGGGCAAAATTTAGAATATGATGAACCGGTTTTTCATTATGAAACAATAAATATTGTACTTGAAGTACAACATATAGATGTCTCACAAAATATAATAGATGTCAGTGTAATTGCAACAAACGAAAACCAAAAAACAGTAATTGAAGGCATAGTAAGAGTAATGCCACCTTTATAAGCTTTGATTTGAAATGGGGGTTTCAAATCAATATTTGGAGGATACATGATGTCAAAAGTAATCTTAGTTGTTGAAGATGAGGTATCTATTGCGACGTTATTGAAGTATAACCTTGAAAAAGCAGGATTTGAAGTACTAATCGCTCATGATGGTAAAGAGGGTTTAGATTTAGCCATTGAAAAATCACCGGATTTAATGCTTCTTGATTTGATGTTGCCAACAATGGATGGTATGGAAGTATGTAAGGAAATAAGAAGTCGAAAGAAGATCATTCCAATAATTATGCTTACTGCTAAAGATGACGAATTTGATAAGGTACTTGGATTAGAACTAGGTGCAGATGATTATATGACGAAACCCTTTAGTCCACGTGAGGTAATAGCACGTGTCAAAGCTGTTTTACGTCGCTTTTCACCTTCTCCTGAAACTGAGACAGATGAACCAGAAAACAAAACATTACAATTTGGGAATCTGGTTGTATATCCAGAACGATTTGAAGCATTTTTAGACGAGCAAGCATTAGAATTCACACCAAAAGAATTCGAATTACTTGTCTACCTATTAGAAAATAAAAACAGAGTGTTAACACGCGATCAGCTATTAAGCGCTGTATGGAATTATGATTTTGTAGGTGACTCGAGAATAGTCGATGTACATATTAGTCATCTCCGGGAAAAGATAGAGGAGAATAGTCGCAAACCAAAATTCATCAAAACGATACGGGGGATTGGATATAAATTCGAGGAGCCAAAAAATATATGAAATCCATCAGTAACCAACTATTTTTATTTTTTATGCTAATCACTAGTTCAATTTTTGCTGTCCTTGGAATTATCTTAGGTCAGCTTTTTCCGTTTTTATTGACGAATTACTTTAATCGACATGATATTGCCTACAATGAAGAAACTTTCCGATATATTAATTCACAATATTTACTTATGCTTTTTATTTTACTGAGCATTGCTTTACTGCTAATTAGTTTTGGAGCTTTTCGACTAATTCGTAACATGACGGGTCCGCTTGAGAATATTACAAAAACAGCTAATGAATTGACAAAGGGGAATTATCGAGCTAGAGCATATGCAATGGGTCCTTCCATTATTGTAGAATTAAGAAGCTCTATCAATAATTTAGCCCGTACATTACAAGAAATTGAAAAAACACAAGAAGTCGAAGAAGAACGATTAAAAACGTTAATTGAAAATATGGGAAGCGCTCTAATCATGATTGGTCGTGAAGGTAATGTATCCATCGTAAATGGTCAGTTTCTAAATGGGTTTAATTTATCCGCAGAAAATGTACAAGGAAAAAACTTTAATACGTTAGGTTTACCTAAGAAACTTGAGCAATTTATTGATCATGTATTTTTGACTGAGTCACCCTACCGGAAACAAATTGAAATTGAGCTACACCATGAGATTTTATATATGCAATTATATGGTGCACCTGTTGTGGGGGAGCATGGTAGATGGCTCGGTGTCGTTATTGTAATGCATGATATATCCGAACTAATCAGACTAGAGCATATTCGTAAAGATTTTGTCGCCAACGTTTCACATGAATTAAGAACACCTATAACATCCATTAAAGGATTTTCTGAAACGTTGTTGGACGGTGCTTTTAAAGATGAAAAGATGTTACTTTCTTTCTTAGATATTATTTACCAAGAGAGTAATCGTCTACAAGAGCTAATCCACGATTTACTAGAGCTTTCGAAAATTGAACAATATGGATATTCAATTAATATTGTACCTACTAGTTTACAAGATGTTTTAATACGAGCTGTTGAAGTCACTAGTCCAAAATTAGATGATAAAAATATGCAATTTAATGTAGACATTTTAAGGGATGTTTTCGTGATGGGTGATGCCAATCGATTGATTCAAATCTTTACTAACTTAATTGCCAATGCGATTACGTACTCACCTGAAGATACAACGGTAACATTAAGGATCAAAGAAAACGATGAATATGGAATTGTCGAAGTAGAGGATCAGGGAATTGGTATAGAAAAACATGAACTTCCTCGTATATTTGAACGTTTCTACAGAGTCGATAAAGCAAGAAGTCGAAATTCTGGTGGAACTGGATTAGGACTAGCAATTGTAAAACATTTAGTAGAAGCACATCATGGAAAACTAGATGTTGAAAGTGTTGTTGGCAAAGGTACATGTATTAAAATCATGATACCAATAAAAAAATAAACTTTACAAATTCTTTACAATCCTGTTATGTATTCTTCACACTACAACGATATATTGAATCTAGAAACCCCCTGTTTCAATTCAAGTAAATTAGCTGCTTTGGAAAATAGTGAACGTATTTCGTTCACTATTTTTTACTTTTTTGAAACTTATTTGTTAATTCAACCGTAAATGAAATAGTTAAGTTAATAATTTTTTGATTTACTTGAAGGAGGGTATTATTTTGAGCACAAAAAGAGCGTTAACATTAGTATTTGCAGGGATCTTTGCAATTTTAGTAATTGTTGCTGCACTTACATCCTGGTACACAGTAGATGAATCAGAACAAGCAGTAGTTATTACTTTTGGTCATGCAGATGACACAGTTTCAGAACCGGGGCTACATTTTAAAATGCCATGGCCAATTCAATCAGTAGAACTATTATCTAAGGAAACATTTAGTTTAACATTTGGTTATAAACAAGACGAAAATGGTGAAATCATCTCAAGTGAAAGTGACACAAAAATGATCACGGGTGATGAATATATCGTCTTAACAGATTTAGTTGTTCAATGGAAAATTGCCGACCCAGAAAAGTATTTATTTAATTCAGATGATCCAAAGTCTATTCTACATAATGCAACTTCTGCAGCCATTCGATCAGTAATTGGTAGTTCAACCATTGATCAAGCTTTAACAGATGGAAAAGCTGAAATCGAAATACAAACAAGAGAGTTAATCACATCATTAATTAATAATTATGACATCGGAATAAGTATTTTGGCAGTTCAATTACAGGACGTTGAAGTACCAAACGCCGATGTACGTGCCGCTTTTACAGCCGTAACGGATGCCCGTGAAACACAAGCTACAAAAATTAATGAGGCTGAAAAATATAAAAACCAAAAGTTAAATGAGGCTGATGGGGAAAAGAGAGCCATTATATCAGAAGCAGAAGGGGAAAAAATTGCCCGTATACAACAAGCTGAAGGGGACGTGGCGGTATTTAATAGTTTATATGCACAATACAGTCAAAATAAAGAAATTACAAGATCACGTTTAATTTTAGAGACATTAGAGCAAGTATTACCGAATGCCCATATTTACATTATGAATGATGATGGTGATACATTAAAGTATTTACCATTACAACCAACAACAAATAACTCTTCTACAAACCCACCTGTTACAGAAGGGAGCAAGAACTAATGAGTAAAGACAAATTCGAAAATGATTTAGATAAATTTGTAAATTCTCTATTTGGGAATAATAATAAGAAAAAAACTGAAGGACCGAAAGAACCAGGCGACGTAAAAGAAGCAAAAGTTGTAGATATAAATAAAAAACCATTCAATGGAAGAAAATTCGGTACGATACTTGGAACTCTCGTTCTTGTTGTTGCAGTTATTGTGATTGCAATTTCAAATTTATATGTTGTAAAAGAAAATGAATACAAAGTTATTCGCCAATTTGGTGAAGTAATTGCTTATAAAGATGAACCTGGATTAAATTTTAAAATTCCTTTTATTCAATCAGTTACAACATTACCGAAAAATGTAATGGTTTATGACATGGCAACTCAAGAAGAAATTATGACTGCAGATAAAAAGCGAATTATCGTTGATAATTATGCAATATGGAAAGTAACCGATCCAAAGGCGTTAATATCTAATGCAAGAACGATTACGAATGCAGAATCAAGAATGGAAGAATTCATCTACTCTGCACTTCGAACAGAGCTTGGTAGACTACAATATGGTGAAATTATTAATGAAGAAAGCTCATCCCGCGGAGATTTAAATGTTGTTATTACTGAAAAAGTTAATCAGCTTTTATCAAATGACAAATACGGTATTGAAGTGGTTGATGTTCGCATACGTCGTACAGATTTACCTACTGAGAACGAACAATCAGTATTTACACGTATGATTTCTGAACGTGAATCGATTGCTCAGTCCTATCTATCTGCAGGGGATGCTACTAAAAGAAGTACAGAAGCAGAAACAGACAAACAGGTTGTTGAGACGCTTTCAACAGCAAGAAAAGAAGCTGCACTTATCAGAGCTGAAGGCGAAGCTGAGGCTGCAAGAATCTACAACCAGGCATTCTCAAAGGATCCTGAATTCTACGAGCTTTTCCGTACGCTAGAAACATATAAACAAACAATTGGTGAAGATACAATGATTATCATTCCATCTGATTCACCATATGCACGTATATTATCTGGATATTTAGATTAACAATTAGCCATTGGTAGTGGGAAAACATTATGTTTTTCTACTACCAGTTTTTTATTTTTCAGTAATAAGTCACGTCTAAGGATGAACTTAGAATGCTTAATTTAAATCGATTACATAATTTACTACTATATAATAATATAATTCTCTTATATAATAATGGTTATCAAAAACTTACTAGAATCGAGGGGATTATGTTGAAAAAAGCCAATAAATATATTCAAAATAGTCTAGTTGCAATTATGATGGCATGTTCTGTAACAGGATTATTTAATTCAACATCTTTCTCATGGGCAAAAACTGAAATTATACACATTCCTATATTATTTATTCTTATATTAATTGGCTCATTACTTATATCTGAAGATGTACGAAATAGCTTTAAAAAAGTATTAAAATTTGAAAAAAGAGAAGATAAACGTCCGATTTGGGAAGTAGGAGTTGGAATGATTTTCTTTTTTGTACAAGTTGGCTTAGTAGAAGTATTTTTCCGTTCGCTAATGACGCCTGATTTAGGTGGAATGCCACTTTATATTATCTTCTCATTTATGAATGCCTTTTTAGCTACCGTTATTTATGAAGAAATCTTTTATTCCTCATTGTCTAAGAATAGAAATCACCATCCAGTAAAATAATTATTGTATAGTAACACGTATTAATCGTTATTGATTAATACGTGTTTTATAATGGAATTAAATAGACTTTCAAGTTAAATTAAAAAAGTGTATACAAAACAAAAATACATAGTTTTAAGAAGGAGTTGCTTATCGGATGGGGAAAGATAAATTACTATTACTAGACGGAAATAGTTTAGCCTACCGAGCGTTTTTTGCTTTACCGCTTTTAACAAATGACAGCGGTATTCATACAAACGCAGTATATGGCTTTACGACAATGCTTCAAAAAATTTTAGAAGAAGAAAAACCTACGAAAATGCTTGTTGCATTTGATGCAGGAAAAACGACTTTTAGACATGAATCATTTGATGAATATAAAGGTGGCCGTCAAAAAACACCACCTGAACTATCTGAGCAATTTCCTTATTTAAGAAAGTTAATCGACGCATATCAAATTAAACGTTATGAGCTTGAAATGTACGAAGCCGATGACATTATCGGTACTCTTTCAAAACAAGCACAACAAGAAAACATGGAAGTAATTATAGTCTCAGGAGATAAAGACTTAACACAACTTGCTTCAGACAATGTCACAGTCTATATTACACGTAAAGGTATGACGGACATTGAAAGCTATACACCAGCTCATATCGAGGAAAAGTACGGACTAACTCCACAACAGATCATTGATATGAAGGGGCTTATGGGAGATACTTCAGATAATATTCCCGGTGTTCCTGGTGTTGGGGAAAAAACAGCGATTAAATTGCTAAAAGAATATGGAACAGTAGAAAATTTATATGAAAATATTGAAGGCATGAAGGCTTCCAAAATGAAAGAAAAGCTCGTTGATAACGAAGAGCAAGCGAAAATGTCAAAGAAATTAGCAACAATTTTTACGGAAGCACCGATCGAAATTACGCTTAGTGACTTAGATTATCCAGGTCCAAATGAACAAGAAGTATTAAATGTATGGCAAGAATTATCCTTTAAATCCCTAATTGAAAAAAGTAGCTTCCAAGTTGAAGAAATAGAAACAGCCCATTTAGAATTTGAAATCGTTGAAAACGTAACAGCTTCGATGTTATCAGACACAATGGCGATACATTTAGAAATAGAAAATGAACATTATCATACGTGTAGATTATTTGGAATAGCATTTACGGATGGATCACATACATTCTATGTACCGTTTGAAGTAATGCAGCAAAATGTTGAGATAAAAAAATGGCTTGAAGACGAATCAAAGAAAAAGTATATGTCGGATTGCAAAGCAGCACAAGCCATGTTAAATCGTATAGGTATTGAATTGCGCGGAGTTGAATTTGATTTATTATTAGCTTCTTATATTGTGAATCCTTCTATATCCGGTGATGACGTAGCGACACTTGCAAGAGAATATAATTTTAATGATGTTCAAGCGAACGAAACAATCTATGGTAAAGGTGCAAAATGGACAGTACCAGAAAAAAATATTCTAGCAGAGCACGTAAGCCGTAAAGCATTTGCTGTATGGTCACTTCGTACAATTGTAGAAAATAAATTAAAAGAAAATGAACAGTTTGATTTATATCATGATATAGAATTACCTCTTGCATTGATTTTAGGGAAAATGGAAAGTGAAGGGGTAAAGGTTAATTTCTCAACTTTAGAAAAAATGGGTGAGGATTTAACTCGAAAGATTAACCAACTAGAAAATGAAATATATGAACTTGCTGGAGAGAAATTTAATATCAACTCTCCAAAACAATTAGGAGTTATTTTATTTGAAAAACTAGAGCTTCCTGCAGTGAAGAAGACAAAAACAGGTTACTCTACTGCTGCAGATGTGTTAGAAAAGCTAAAATCCAAACATGAAATTGTTGCTGCAATCTTAGATTATCGTACCCTTGCAAAACTACAATCAACTTATATTGAGGGATTAATGAAAGAGGTTCATCGTGAAGATAGCAAGGTGCACACTAGATATCAACAAGCACTTACATCAACAGGAAGACTAAGTTCAACAGATCCGAACTTGCAAAATATTCCTATTCGTTTAGAAGAAGGTCGTCGAATAAGACAAGCCTTTATTCCTTCACAAGAGGGTTGGGTGATGTTTGCGGCGGATTACTCACAAATTGAATTGCGAGTACTTGCACACTTTTCAAAAGACGAAAGTTTAATCGATGCATTTAAGAAAGGTATGGACATTCATACTCGAACTGCAATGGATGTTTTCCATGTTTCAGCCGATGAAGTTACATCAAATATGCGACGAACTGCAAAAGCTGTTAACTTCGGAATTGTTTATGGAATAAGTGACTACGGTCTTTCTCAAAACCTTGATATCACACGTAAAGAAGCTGGGGAATTTATTGAAAATTATTTAACAAGCTTCCCTGGTGTAAAAGAATATATGGACTCCATTGTGCAAGAGGCAAAGTTAAACGGTTATGTGAATACGATTTTAAATCGTCGCCGTTACTTACCAGATATCACTAGTTCAAACTTTAACCTACGAAGTTTTGCAGAAAGAACAGCTATGAACACACCAATTCAAGGTAGTGCAGCGGACATCATTAAAAAAGCGATGATTGATATGGATGCACGTTTAAAAGCAGAAGGTCTCCAAACAAAGATGTTATTGCAAGTACACGATGAATTAATCTTCGAGGCTCCAAAGGATGAAATTGAAATTCTAGAAAGAATTGTTCCTGATGTAATGGAAAACGCAATCGAGCTATTAGTCCCATTAAAAGTGGATTATTCATACGGAGATACTTGGTACGATGCAAAGTAAGGACGTGAAGAGATGCCTGAATTACCAGAAGTAGAAGGTGTCGTCAGAGAGTTAGCACCTGCTGTAGAGGGAAAAGTCATTAAAAATGTGGAATTTTCCTCTACGGTTTATGAATCCTGTGCAGACGGAAAACAATGTATTGTCAAAAATATAGAACCTTCATATTTTGAAGAGGCAATGCAAGAAATGCTCATTAAAAAGGTGAAGCGTCGATCTAAATATATTTATTTTGATGTTGAGAAAAATCATCAATCCTTTATATTTGTGAATCATTTAGGCATGACAGGAGCATGGTTTGTGGTCCAAAGTTTAGATGAAATTCACGAAGCTAAATTTCGTAAGCATGTTCATGCAATATTCACTTTAAATTCAGGTGAGTTACTGGTCTTTTCTGATATTAGAAGATTCGGTGAGATGCGGCTATTGTCTACTTTAGAAGAGCATCCACCTCTATTAGAAATGGCACCGGAGCCTTTTGAGTCTTCTGCATGTAATTTTTTTCTAGCAAAATGTGAATTACCAAAATATCAAAATAAGCCAGTGAAAGAAGTAATTATGGATGGACAAGTCATTTCTGGTTGTGGAAATATCTATGCAACTGAGGCTTTATTTAAAATGGGTATCCATCCAGCAAGAAAAGTAAGCAAAATAAGTAAAGAACGAAAAATAAAGTTATTTGAAACAATCCGAGATATATTACATGAAAGTATTGAAAATGGTGGTTCCACCATTTCGGATTACCGCAATATTAACGGTGAAGCTGGGGGCATGCAACATCGTTTAAAAATGTACGGAAAGAAACAATGTCCAACATGTGGTTCAATTACGAAATCGCTGACGATTGGCGGTAGGACTTCTGTTTACTGTCCACATTGTCAACATTAGAAGGTGAATTTAGATGATTATTGGATTAACCGGTAGTATCGCTAGTGGAAAAAGCACTGTAGCGAATATGCTAAAAGAATATGGATTACCCATTGTGGATGCTGATTTAGTTGCACGGATTGTTGTAGAGCCAGGAACACCAACCTTAGCAAAAATTGCCGAAGCATTTGGTCAAGATGTTATTACTGAAAAAGGTGAGATGGACCGAGCAAAAGTTGGATCGATCATTTTCCATGATGACTCAAAAAGAAAAGTATTAAATAATATTATTCATCCTGCAATTCGCGCGGAAATGCTAAGACAACGTGATGAGCACATAGCCAATGGTGCCAAAACGGTCATTATGGATATCCCATTATTGTTTGAGAGCAAGCTCCAGCATTATGTAGAGAAAATATTAGTCGTAACAGTTTCAGAAGAAACTCAATTAAAGCGACTAATGGAAAGAAATACTCTAAGTGAAGAAGAGGCACGAGCTAGGATTAGCTCTCAGCTACCTCTATCTGAAAAAGAAAAGGGTGCAGACGCGGTCATTAATAATAATGGATCAATAGAGGAAACTCGCGAACAATTGGAAATGATCTTACGTAGTTGGGCCGTTATAGAATAAATAGTAGGTAGTAGGTCGGCAATTTTGCCGACCTTTTTTGTGGGAATAATGTGATATCCTCTATCTTAGGGCAGCAATAAAGAATATATTCTAATAAGTCCTTCATTTTTTCTAATAACTATAATCATTTTTCTAATAACTTTGCGTTTTTTTCTAATAAAGCTCGCACTACAGCAATATTGCTGTGCAGATTCTAATAAGTTCTTCATTTTTTCTAATAACTAAAGTCAATTTTCTAATAACTTCACGTTTTTTTCTAATAAAGCTCGCACTACAGGAATATTGCTGTGCAGATTCTAATAAGTCCTTCATTTTTTCTAATAACTAAAGTCAATTTTCTAATAACTTCACGTTTTTTTCTAATAAAGCTCGCATTACAGCTATATTGCTGTGCAGATTCTAATAAGTCCTTCATTTTTTCTAATAACTAAAGTCAATTTTCTAATAACTTCGCGTTTTTTTCTAATAAAGCTCGCACTACAGCTATATTGCTGTCCAATTTCTAATAAATCCTTCTTTTTTTCTAATTACTATTATTCATTTTTCTAATAACTCTTCGATTTATTCTAATAAAACACTCCTTATGGCTCATTACTTCCTATTCTAACTTATAAAGAAAGCCTTTAAATTTCAGTGTATGATAAAAATATAAATTTTTTACATAAATGTAAAACGTAAGAGGTGGTTGCCTCGTCTATTTATTAAAGGCAGGGAGGAGGATTGGGATGAATCAAGTTTTGGATGAGCGTGACTTTCAACAAATCATGCATGAGCATACGGATTATTTGTTGAAATTAGCTTATTTATATGTAAAAGACTGGCCGACAGCAGAAGATATTGTGCAGGATGTATTCATTACCTTTTACCAAAAATTTGAGCAATTTGAAGAGCGCTCATCACTAAAAACCTATTTGTCAAAAATTACTGTAAATAAATGCAAAGACTATTTGAAAAGCTGGCGCTATCGAATGCATAGTTTAACGAATAGCTTTTCCACTAAA
>DATMFE010000320.1:0-8801 GCA_035556295.1 Ureibacillus sp. | reverse complement strand
ATCAAGATGCCATTGCTAAAGGCATGAAATGGCGCGAGGAAGAAGAACGTCAGTATTGGACTGTACCTTATCTATTAATTGATCCGATGGATATTGGAAGAGAATATGAGGGAGATATCATCCGAATTAACAGTCAATCGGGTAAGGGCGGAATCGGTTATATCCTTCAGCAAACGTATGGAATTGATATACCTTCCGAAATGCGTGAGAGCTTCGGATATAGTGTGAAAAATGTTTCAGATCATATGCACAAGGAACTTATGCCGAAAGAAATCTATGACATTTTCATGAATGAATATGTGAATATTAACACTCCTGTCGAATTTATCCGTTATAAATATACGGAAAATGGCCATTACGAAACGATTGTATCAATCCGGGTGAATAATGAAGAACATGAATTTTCGGGTGTGGGAAATGGAAGACTGGATGCTATCAGCAATGCTCTTCAAACGAAGTTAGGTATCGATTATACAAATTTGGTCTATAAGCAGCATGCGTTAGAAATAGGCTCAGGATCAAACGCTGTATCTTATGTAGGAATCACAGCCGAGAATGGTACTGTATATTGGGGATGCGGAATTGACACTGATATTATGACTTCTTCAGTAAAAGCTCTATTTAGTGCCATTAACAACATGGTATCCAGCTTACAACTTCCTGTTGGAAAAGAATTTACCCATTCAAAAAAATAAATGAGAAGATAGTATTATCTTTTATGACAACAATATGTTCTTATGCTTGCTCTTCATTTTAAACGCAATTTTGCATGATAAAGCCGATAAAAAACTACGATATAATTAGTTGAACTGCACCCCGATTGTTAGACACTGACAATTGGGGTGCAGTTTTTTATTCTAGATTCCTATCTAACAAAGCTCCCGGTTGTTCTGCCATGACACGAGCTGGCAAAGGCATTTCATTCTTGAACCACCATTCCACTGCTCCAACGACCAATGAAATAAATAAGTAGACCAAATTTTTGAGAAGCCTTTTTTCATTTCTTGCGTTATGTAGATATAAATATTTTTCATAATTTTAAAATAGATAACGGCATTATTAAAATAACGTTATGGAATTTAGCTGACTTTGGTGATTGTATGTAACAAGAGATTAAATGATTAAATATTTACTAAGAATCGATTGTTTATTTAGAAAAAGTAAAGATGCTATAAAGATAATAGTTGGGGAGTATCAAGGAATTAAAAAGTTTTTTACTAGTAGTTTTCTCTCTAGAAGAGACGTCAAATAGAGGAAAGACAGTCACAGCAGAATTGAAATACTAATAAAGCATATTTGGAACAAATTATATACTATTAACTTCCTAACTGGAGGAAAGAAGATTGAATCATTTAAAGTCCGTTTTCCTCAATTTCCCGTTTTGCACGTATAAATGCAATAAAATGATATAGCTCTTCAGAAGTGATGATTTTTTTGTCTATTGCTAGTTTAATATTAACTAATTGTTTATTATCTGTTAAATCAACAGGATAATTGACTTCAACTGGTTCTTCCTTCGGATTGAAGTATGAATCATCTGTTCGTTCTAATAAATAGTCAACGGATGTTTTAAATAGTTCAGCGATATTTTTTATTGTTTCCAGCGAAGGTTCTCGATAACCAGATTCATATCCTGCATAAGTACTTTTGGCAATTCCAAGTTGATCCGCTATATATTGCATTGACCACTTTCTACTTTTTCTTAGTTCAGTTAATCGCTTTAACATTTTCATAACCTCCTAGAACTTATACTTTATTATAACATTGGTTATTGATGGTTGCAGGTGCAGGAAATAAATTTGTTCGCGTTATGAATTAACCATCTTGCTATTTTACTGATTATTTCCTATAATGTGAATAGAAGTTCTCAAAATGCGTATTTTTAGAGTTTCTAAATGAAAGCGAATTCAGTTAATCTCAAATTTACATTTCATTTGTCCTAAACTTAATGAGTATTTTTATAGGTTTCGTTACTAAGTAGGCACTTTTTTGAGAAAACGAGTATAACACTATAGGAAAACAAGCGATATGGAAATTCTATTATGAAAAAACTAAACAGTCCATAGTAAAGTAGGGGGCTTAATGTTCTAGTTACATATGCAAAAAAATAATGGACTTAATGTCTAGCTCTTTTTAAAAAAGGTGAGTTCATAAAAAAAGAGTAATGAAATGTAGTGAGGAGAGTCCTTATGAAAAAAATACTTATGCTAACTACTGGAGGTACTATTGCAGCTGTGCCAGGGAAAGAAGGGCTATACCCAGAAATTTCCGCTGAGCAAATAGCTAATTATTTGCCTGAACAAAATGATCGATATAAGGTTGAAAGTAAAACTTTAATGAATATTGACAGTACGAATATGCAACCGGAATCCTGGGTGAAAATAGCAGAAACTGTTTATGAGCATTATGATATGTATGATGGATTTGTTATAACTCACGGGACAGATACAATGGCTTATACGTCCGCAGCCCTTTCTTATATGCTGCAGAATCTTGTCAAACCTGTTGTGATAACAGGATCTCAAATTCCGATTAATTACAAGAGAACTGATGCTAAGAAAAATATTAGTGATGCCATTCGGTTTGCATGTGAAGATATAGGCGGTGTCTTTACTGTTTTTGGTGGGGTGGCAATAATCGGAACAAGAGTGGTTAAATTAAGGACGATAAGTTATGATGCTTTTGAAAGCATTAATTTTCCATATATAGCTCGTGTCAATAATTCGGAAGTGTTATATCAGAGGCCGATTTCCTTACCAAAAAATAAAAAAATTAAATTTAATGCATCGGTTTGCCCGGATGTCTTTTTATTAAAGCTTCACCCTGGGACTAAACCTGAACTATTTAATTATATAAAAAAACTATATAAAGGAGTCGTTATTGAGAGCTTTGGAACAGGTGGAATCCCTTGTCAAGAAAGAAGCTTAGTTCAAAAAGTACATGAACTTATCGAATCAGGGATAACGGTAGTCTTTACAACGCAAGTACTTGAAGAAGGTGAAGACCTGGGCTTGTACGAAGTTGGTAGGAAAGTGTCAGAGAATATGATTGTTCGTACAAGGGATATGAATACAGAAGCAATTATTCCGAAACTAATGTGGGCTTTAGGCCAGTCAAATGATTCTGAAAAGGTGAAGAAGATTATGACGACACCTATCGCCTATGACATGAAACTGCCGAAATCTGATAAAAATATAGGGCAGTGAAACTATTTTTCTAGCTCTAAATGACAAGAGGAATCTTTCCTCTTGGTTTATAAAGTGTATTTTTCTATTTTTAAAAAAGGTTGAAAATTCATTATATTTTTTTAAAAGTAGTTAATAAATGGGTAATTATGCATATGTGTTCGCGAATCGAGAACTAATAAACTGATTTTTAATAGAAAAGTACGCGTTAAATTCAGAAATGAGAAACATCCATTATAGTTTCGCAGATTAGAAAGCAAAGAAATTACTTACGAAAAGATTAGGAAGGAAGTAATTATGAAAAGAATACTTTTACTAACAACAGGCGGTACTATTGCTTCAGTTCAAGGGGAAGATGGACTTACCCCTGGAATTACAGATAAAGACCTGGTCGGTTATTTGCCTGAATATAAGGAAGAATTATTGCTTCATAGTGTTATTTTAATGAATATTGATAGTACAAATATGCAACCGGAATACTGGGTGGAAATTGCTCAAACTATCTATAACAAGTATAACGAGTATGATGGTTTTGTTATCACCCACGGCACGGATACTTTAGGGTATACTTCAGCGGCACTTTCCTATATGCTCCAAGATCTAGCAAAGCCGGTTATCGTAACAGGATCTATGGTTCCTATTAGTTTTGAAGAAACTGATGCGAAGAAGAATATGATGGATGCTATTAGGTTTGCTTGTGAGAAGGTTTGCGGGGTTTATGTTGTTTTTGATGGAAAGGTGATTAGTGGAACTAGAGTCGTTAAAGTAAGATCAAAGAGTTACAATGCCTTTATGAGTATTAATTCCCCCTACATCGCTCATATAGAGGGATCGGAAGTTTACTACTTAGAAAATATCCCAGCAAATGAAAGTAATGTAGTCAAACTGGATACTTCTATGTGCAGTAATGTGTTTGTTTTAAAGCTTTTTCCAGGGATTACACCAGAGGTTTTTGATTATATCAAACAGTCTTATCGAGGTGTTGTAATAGAAAGTTACGGAAATGGTGGTATTCCATTTGAAAAGAGAAATCTACTTCAAAAGATCCATGAACTAATAGAAGCTGGGATTGCAGTTGTGATTACCACTCAATGTCTTGAGGAGGGAACTGATTTACAACGATATGAAGTAGGGAGAAAGCTGTCTAAAAAACTTATTATTTCCTCAGGGAATATGAACACAGAAGCGATTGTCACGAAACTGATGTGGGTATTAGGCAAAACAAATGACTTGGATCAAGTGAAAAAAAGGATGGAGACACCTATAGCTAATGATCTGCAAATTCAGGAAAACAATAGCTTAGTTTTATAAATGGTAAAAATAAAAATACAGAATGAAAGTGAGAGGACTTGATGAAAAACATAGAGGTTAATGATCGAACATACCGTATTGAGCGTGATTTTCTTGGTGAAAGGGAAGTTCCGAAAAATGTATATTACGGAATTCAAACGCTGCGGGCAGTGGAAAATTTCCCTATTACAGGATACAGGATCCATGAAGAAATGATTAGAGCTCTAGCTATGATCAAAAAAGCAGCCGCATTAGCCAATATGGATGTAAAACGTTTATATGAAGGAATCGGTGCAGTTATCATTCAAGCCTCAGATGAAATATTGGAAGGGAAGTGGCACGAGTATTTTATTGTTGATCCAATTCAGGGTGGCGCTGGTACATCTATGAACATGAATACAAATGAAGTTATTGCAAATCGTGCTCTTGAACTACTTGGTTATCAAAAAGGAGAATATCAACGTTTAAGTCCAAACACTCATGTAAATATGTCCCAATCTACAAATGATGTGTTTCCTACAGCTATTCATATTTCAACTCTTAATTTACTAAGGAAGCTCCTTGATACGATGAATGACATGGTGCATGTTTTCAAAAGTAAAGCCAAGCAATTTGATCATGTTATAAAAATGGGACGCACTCACCTCCAAGATGCTGTACCAATTCGTCTTGGCCAAGAATTTGAAGCGTATAGCCGTGTATTGGAACGTGATATTAAGCGTATTGAACAAACATGTCAGCATTTATACGAGGTCAACATGGGAGCAACAGCTGTAGGAACAGGATTAAATGCAGAACCTCGATATATTAAACATGTTGTAGAATACTTAGCAGATATTAGTGGACTTCCTATTGTTGGTGCAGAGCATCTTGTTGATGCAACCCAAAACACGGATGCCTATACAGAGGTGTCTGCTGCATTGAAGGTCTGTATGATTAATATGTCCAAAATTGCAAACGATCTTCGGTTAATGGCATCCGGGCCAAGGGCGGGATTGGGAGAAATTCATTTACCGGCGCGTCAGCCTGGTTCCTCCATTATGCCAGGAAAGGTCAATCCAGTCATGGGAGAGCTTATTAATCAAATTGCTTTTCAGGTAATAGGAAATGATCATACGATTTGCCTGGCATCTGAAGCTGGACAGCTAGAATTAAATGTAATGGAACCTGTGCTTGTTTTTAACTTACTACAATCCATTAGTATTATGAATAACGGTTTCAGAAGCTTTACAGATTATTGTTTAAAGGGTATCGAGGCAAATGAAGATAGAATGAGGAGATATGTGGAAAAGAGTGTAGGAATTATTACAGCCGTCAACCCTCATTTAGGATATGAAGTAGTCTCGCGAATAGCAAGAGAGGCCATTTTAAAAGGTAAATCTGTAAGAGAGCTTTGTCTTCAGTATGATGTACTGACAGAGGAGGAACTTGATTTGATTTTGAACCCTTACGAAATGACTAATCCAGGAATTGCAGGGGACTCTCTTTTTGATCGGAAGTAACACTAGTATTTCTACTAATCTAGTATATTCATAGTTAATAGATAACGAGAAAAAAATCTTTTGATTAAAATATTGTAAAATCATTTTATTATTGGAGGAATACGGGTGAGGGATATACGATTACCATCTATTTTAGAAATCATTTGTACATTAGGATTGTTTTTAGTAATTGTTTTCTCGTTTACTGCATTTTTTGATTTACCAATCCAGTTGGCGCTTTTTATTTCGTGGTTTATCGTAATTTTACTTGGATTGAGATTAGGATTTCGCTATGAAGAATTACAGAAAGCCATTACAACAGGCATTTCAAATGGGCTTGAGGCAATATTGATACTTATTGCAGTTGGTGCACTTATTGGGACCTGGATTGCAGGGGGAGTAGTGCCAACGCTTATTTATTACGGATTGGAATTTATTCATCCAAGTATTTTCTTATTAGCTACATTAGTTATCTGCTCAATCACATCTTTGGCGACAGGTACATCATGGGGAACGGTCGGAACGGCTGGAATCGCTATGATGGCAATTGGAGAAGGACTAGATATGCCTCTTTCCCTTGTAGCGGGTGCCGTTCTTTCTGGAGCATACTTTGGAGATAAACTCTCTCCGCTTTCTGATAGTACTGTACTTGCAGCATCCCTTTCAAAAGTAGAAGTTATTGCACACGTGCGTGCTATGTTATACTTAGACATTCCTGCCTACCTTATTACTGCAATTCTTTTTACTGGCGCAGGATTTATATATGGCGGAGAAGGTGCTGATTTAGAAAAAGTAGAGTTTCTGAAGTCAGCACTACTTAATACATTTAATATTCACATTTGGATGTTGGTTCCTGCTATATTTGTTATTGTCATGCTTGCTATGAAAAAACCTTCTGTTCCTACCATTGCTTCGGGAGCACTGTTTGGAGCTATCTGGGCAGCAGTGTTCCAGGGTATGAATGTTACCGATGCTGTAGGTACTGCCTACAGCGGTTTCTCCATTAATACTGGTATTGAATTTATGGATAACCTTCTTAATCGTGGTGGAATGGAAGGGATGCTTGGATCGGTCGCTGTAATTATATTTGGATTAGGATTTGGTGGTCTGTTGGAACATTTAGGAGTACTGAAAGTGATTGTTTCCAAGTTTCAGGCTTACTTAACATCAGCTGGAAATGTAACCCTATCCACTTTAATTGTAGCATTCTTTGCTAATGTTTTTGGCTGTGCTATGTATGTTTCATTAATTTTAACTCCTAAGATTATGGGAGAAAGCTATGACAGATTAAATATTGATCGAAGAGTATTAGCACGAAACTCTGAAGTCGGGGGGACATTAACCTCTGGTATGATCCCGTGGTCTGACAATGGGATTTTCATGGCGGGGATTCTAGGCATTTCCACCTTTTCTTATACTCCATTTATGTGGTTAAGCTTTGTTTCTATTATTCTTGCGATAATTTATGGGTATACAGGAAAATTCATTTGGTACGTCCAACAGGAAAAGAATGAAGAACAGTTGCAACAAACAGCTAATTAAAATTGCGGGCATTTTTTGAGAAAAATAAGGTAGGGTTTAATAAAAAGAAAAAAGACAATATTAATTAGCAAGTAGGTACGATTTATTGGTAAGCTAGTTAGTAAAGGAGTTAATGAAGGAGTTCGTTTAGAAATGAAGACATTACAAAAAGTACAAACTATTGTTCGTTATCAAAACCATGATAAAGTATTTTATGGGATTGTTGAGGATGACGAAATTATACAATTGTCTAGTGATTTTACTGAAATTGTAAACAATCAACTGAAATATGATAATGTAAGAGTTAAATATAGTGATGTAAAGATTTTGGAGCCAGTGACCCCTTCGAAAATCATTAATTTTGGCTGGACATACGCTGGACATGCAGAAGAGACTGGAGGAGAGGCTAATCGCAATGAGCCATTCCTGTTTTTAAAACCAACGTCTTCTTTGATTTCAGATCAGAGTGAAATTATTCTTCCATCAAGTGAATTAACCAACCAGGTAGAAATGGAGGGGGAAGTAGCACTTGTTATTGGTAAACGAGGTAAAAATATAAAAGAAGCAGAGGCATTGGATTATGTTTTTGGTTGTACAATCTTTAATGATGTAACCGCAAGAGACCTTACTCAAACCGATCCACAGTTTACGCGAGGTAAAGGTTTTGATACTTTTGGTCCTTTGGGGCCGTATATTGTCACAGGAATAGATCCAACTAATTTAAGAATTGTTACCACTTTAAATGGACAAGTTGTACAAGATGGGAATACTAATCAGATGTCATTTTCAATCCCTTTCCTTATCAGTTGGATTTCACAAGTGATGACACTTGAGCCAGGTGATGTCATTGCTACTGGCTCACCTTCAGGGAGTTGTCCTATGAAATCGGGAGATACAGTAGTAGTTGAAGTGGAGCATATTGGTAAACTGTGCAACCATGTAAAGTAGATATTATATGGAAGGCTATTTTAGGTACTAAGTCACCCTTAAATGTGCTCAACTGTAGAACCTTAAGATGTTAAATTGACTAATTTTAAAGCATTGAACTACCCCCTACTTAGCTAAAGCTTGAAGTGGGGGATTCCTGCGAACACCAGTGTATCCACTAGTTATTTAGCAGGCTAACCCTATCGCACCGACAGTTAGCAGTACAGACGGCTTATTAGCCTCCTGCGCGGTGTTGCTATTTTGTACGTTGAACTCGCCACACGCCCTACTCTGCTTGGTTTTCGCTACTTCGGTGCGTGTGGAGGCGATTAGAACGTTGAAGATTTTACGCGACAGACGTTTTTCCTGTCACAACCTCCTATCTTCAGTTTTCAAA
>DATMFE010000319.1:0-2079 GCA_035556295.1 Ureibacillus sp. | reverse complement strand
ACCCGAAAGAACCTCATTTTCTGTAAGATCGTATTTTTTTATAGCTTCCTCAATAATATGGTCTACATAATAAGGATATTTCCCCTTATAGTCATCAATCTTTTTGCCCTCTAAGACAATAGGCTTTGCCTTTGCCTTTTCTACATCGTTTTGACTGATATACCCTTCCTTTTCCATTAATGATAATACAAGATCTCTCCGTTCAACGGATTTATCCATGTCTTTAAATGGAGATAAAATAGAAGGTGCCTTAATCAACCCTGCGAGCATAGCCGACTCGCCTAACGTTAGTTCACTAACATCCTTGCCAAAGTATGTTTGTGCAGCACGCTGAATGCCCCACGCTCCTTCACCAAAATAAATCTGATTTAAGTACCGTTCCATAATTTGATCTTTAGAATAGGTTCGTTCAATTTTTTTCGTAAAAATGAGTTCTTTAAACTTTCGTGTATACGTACGTTCTTGTGTTAAAAAAGCATTTTTGGCTAACTGCTGAGTGATTGTACTTCCACCTGCCACAATTTCACCGCTTAGTGTGTTTCGAGCCAATGCACGAATAATGGCTATATAATTAATTCCATCATGCTTATAAAAACGCTGGTCTTCTGTTGCAATAACAGCATGAATAACGTCTTTTGGAATCTGTTTGATACTAACTCCTTCAATATTAGAAACAGCAATCTTACTAGCCACTTCTCCATTTTGATCATAAATAATAGTTGGCTGTGGGGCCGGGTTTTCTAGCTTACTAACATCACTTCTCCAAATAAATATATTCAGTATGAGAAAACAACATAAGGCCATTGTTAAACCTGCTATTACAATCTTCACCTTCATACTTTTAGAGCTCAACTTACTCCAAATCCTATTAGCTGATTTTCTTTGCTTCCTTCTTTCCATTCTTCCCACGTTTTATTCCTACCTTCTAGTCTGAGGATGTTGCTGCATAAAGGTTATTGTTAAATATGAAAGATAGGTAGGTCAATAGGACATAAGTAATCTAATTTTCCTCCATAGAATGTGAACTATATATCAAAAGTTAGATAAGAATTTTTATAGCGGATACCAAACATAACACCTGACCAGTCAATTATTCCCAAAACCTAGATTTAAAAAAACAATAAACAAAAGGTCCCTACATATTTTAGATGACTATTTAATGCCCTTTCTTTTTCAACGAAGACCCGCATCTTTACTTCACTCTCTTGAATCACCTTAATTTATGAACAAAATGAACTAAATAACAAAACTGTTTTTATTTGGTATAAAATATTCTACATTAATTTACATAATTGTAGTTTTTAAAAAAGAATAGGAGATAAGTTACAAAGATGAATATTTTATCCCTTCAAGATCTAGAGCATAGAATTGACGTGTTAAGAACCCATATGATTGCTATAGGAAAATCAAAAGGACTTAACCATCCTAATACAATTAAATTCAGTCAAGAGTTAGATAGTCTATTAAACGTATATCAAAAAAATAAATTGAAATAATCCATTCTTCTGTACAATTGTTTTTGGCTAGATTCCCCCTTCTTTAAAATTTTAAAAAGCCACTGTTCAAGTGACTCCGGGTTTAACATACATGCGAGAGACGATACATACTAAATTTTATACAGTTACTTCCCCATTTTGCTCATCCACTATTCTTCTTCTCAAAAGTTCAACAATGTTAATAGGGACTTTGTTCTTTTGGGCAATATTTAAAATTGCCATAATCTCCTCCGCTAATTCTGTAAGGAAGAAATTAAGTTATGAGTAAAGCTTTGTTAAACCTTATATATACAAGGTACATTTATTTTCCTTTTTTATACACTAGAGTATGAAATATATAGGGGGATTAACATGAATGAAGAACTTCAAAAATTAATCAATAATTTAATTCAAATTGAACATGTTTCAACCACACTATATCTTGCAATGTCTGCGTATATGGGCAGGTTAAACCTAACAGGAATGGCACACTGGTTGCGTTTACAATCAGAAGAAGAAAGAACTCATATGCTCAAACTGATTGATTATGTTGTTGATAAAGATGGAACTGTACAACTCAATAATATCCCTGCCCAACCTACTG
>DATMFE010000318.1:0-1941 GCA_035556295.1 Ureibacillus sp. | reverse complement strand
AACACAAATCAAAAAGGAAATCCTGTTGAAATGGGATTTCCTTTTTTTGATGAATGAAGCTTTGTAAAATGCAGTGAAAGATTTGTTTTTAAAGTATTGGAATTAGCTAATAACGATTGGTTTACTTCGAAATATTACTAGTGTTTTAGTAAATTATACTTTACCACTTCATACATTATTTACTTGCATCTTTCTTGAATTAAAGATGATAAACTTTGTTCTTGTTGGCCAACCACAAACAAAATTATTATAAGAAAGGTCGTTTTCATGAAGAAAAAACTAACAAAATGGTTATCGTCTACTTTAGTTTTGGCAATGATATTTACAACTATACCTCTTACACATTTCTCAACTGTTTATGCAACAGATTCTATAGATCAATCAACCAGTAATCTCCCTCAAAATCAAGTTAGTGAATCAACTAGGAAAGAACTAGTTGATAAAAGAACAGAGACTTCAAAAACATTTCTAAATCCTGATGGAACGTTGACAACTGAAATAAGTCAAAAACCAATTCATTTTAAAAATAATCGAAAAGAATGGCAACCGATTGAAAATGAGTTAGTAGAAAATCAAAAAGAACAAGTTTATGAAAATAAAGCCAATGCTTTTAAGGTTAAATTTGATCAAGAACAGAAAACAGACAGTCCTTTTATGGAATTGGAAGATGAACAAACTACTGTAGAATTTGAATTGGAGCCACTTGAACATACAGATGAAATGGCAGCCAAATCTGAAGCTGTTGTAGAAGGAGAATCGATAACATATCCGAATGTTTATCAAAACATCGATATTAAATACACGATCGGCAATGATCGTGTAAAAGAAGACATTATTTATAACGAAAAGCCAAGCGAAGGGTTCCCAGAGCAATTCACTTATAAAATGAATCTAAATGGGATGTCGGTAAAAGAAAGTGATGGAATCTTATATCTATACGACGATGAGAAAAATGAGCCACTCTACTATTTTGATATGCCTTATATGTATGATTCTTTTATACCTGATGGGTTTCAATCAGTAAAAGAATTTGAATCTGTACCAGAAGAAGCAATGTCATATGATATCCAACTTCAGCATGAAGTGGTTGATAATCAGTTGTTTTTACACGTAATTCCAAATAAAGAGTGGTTAGAGGATGATAACCGTGTTTATCCGATTACAATCGATCCAACCCTTGTAAAGCTTCAGGGTTCTAATTACGTTGAAGATACTAATATTCGGAGTGGCTTTCCTACTCAAACAGGTGGTAATGATACTGAATTAGGGGCAGGCAGATCAGGTACCAATATCATTCGCGGACTGTTAAAGTTCGATGTTTCATCCATTCCTGCAGGTTCAGTTATAATTTCATCGAATATGAATCTATGGTACTCATCTACAAATAACAAAAATCCAATAAATGTGAGTATTCATAATGTAACGAAAGGTTGGACAGAGAATCAAGCTAACTGGAATTCAGCTAAAACCTCACCATTAACTCCGTGGACAAGTAAAGGAGGAGATTATACTAGTAGCCCGCTCTCAACAAATATTGGATTGTCAGAAGTTCCAGATTTAGCAATTGCTGAAATCAAATGGGATATTCCGACGTCGATAATTGGTAATTGGATAAACAATGCACAAAATAATAATGGTCTATTATTAAAAAGTGATTCTGAAAATACAGAGATCTACAAAAAATTTGTATCAAGCGAACATACTATAGGAAATCAATTTCATCCAAAAATTATTGTTACTTATAAAACGCCAGCAAGACTAGGACTAGAAGATTATTGGCAGTATGATACACATTCCTTGTTATAAGGGTGTTACTTATTATTATTTAACGAATTATCGTGGTGACGTCTTAGCGATGACTGACGAGAGTGGAAATGTAGTGGCGTCTTACTCATATGATGCATGGGGAAATATCCTATCGCAGAGTGGAGAGATGGCAAC
>DATMFE010000317.1:0-18764 GCA_035556295.1 Ureibacillus sp. | reverse complement strand
ACTTGCATAGCAATATCATTTGGAATACCTAATAAACTACAAGCAAGAGGGATAAGTAATAATGATCCTCCAGCAACTCCAGAAGCCCCAGCGGCAGAAACTGCAGAAACTACCATTAGAATAATTGCAGTCCAAATATCTACTTCTACACCTAATGTATGGGCTGCCGCTAGAGTTAATACAGAAATTGTAATAGCTGCTCCAGCCATATTGATTGTAGCCCCTAATGGGATAGAAACAGAATACGTATTTTCATCCAAACCTAATTTTTTACATAATGTTAAGTTTACAGGAATGTTTGCTGCAGAACTTCTTGTAAAGAATGCAGTTATTCCACTTTCTCTAATTGTTCTCCAAACTAGCGGGTATGGATTTTTACGAATATAAATAAACACAATGATTGGATTAATAACTAATGCTACAAAGAAAATACAGCCTAGTAGTAAAACAAGTAGTTGTCCATATTCTGCTAATGCTCCAATCCCATTCGTAGAAATAGCATCGTATACAAGTCCCATAATACCAAATGGCGCTAATTCAATTACCCCTTTTACAAGCGTTGTAATCGCTTCAGAAAGGTTTGCAATTACCGTTTTTGTAGTATCAGATGCCTTTTTTAATAGATATCCAAGGACAATTGCCCATGTAAGAATTCCTAGATAGTTTGCACTTAGTAAAGCATTAACCGGATTATCGACTATATTAAAAAGTAATGTTTTAAATACTTCTAAAATTCCTTCTGGCGGAGCAACGTCGCTCGCACTTTCTGCAAAAGTTAATGTAACAGGGAATAGAAAGCTCGCAACAACACCAACAACTCCAGCAGTTAAAGTACCAATTAAATAAAGAACTAATATTGACTTCATATTTGTCTTTTTACCACTGGCGTGGTTTGAAATTGCATGCATAACTAATAATAAAACAAGTATTGGTGCAACAGCCTTTAGCGCACCTACAAATAGTGAGCCAAAAATCGTAACCCATTGAGTGTACTCGGAAATCGTAACCGCAAAAGTAACCCCAAGAATAATCCCTACTAGAATCCTTCCAACTAAGCTAAATTCTGTCCATTTCACTACGATGCTTTTCATTATGTAACCCCCAAAGTTGATAGATGAATATTTTTACAGTGAACACTTGTACTGTCTAGAAGGACAGTTTGATAGAGAATAGTTTATCACGATTCTTCTAATAGGGAAACAGGAAATTATAATAAAATAAAAAATTCAAAAAATTTTTAGGTGTAAAAAATAGTTTGTATTTAATTATTAAAATCTAAAACAGTAATTTAGTTGAAATTTCAAGACTTAGGTAATAATAAAAAAGCAAAGGGTTATTTTACTTCCGATAACCCTTTGCCCTCAATAATATGTTGGATGCCTTCTTCACAAACCCCATAGGTTCTCCAATTACAAGTTTCGCAAATTACTAGAATATCCGAGGGCACAACAAAATTCTTTACCCGTTCTTCAATCTCAAACCACTTCACAGTTTCTCCAAGCTTAAGTCCTAATTTTTCAAGGATTGTCGCGTCTCTTACAAATATATTTTGATCCTTACAGTGATACTCTCCAGAATTAGGATACTTTTCGCATAGGTTATCAGGTCCTTCAACTAACTGTACAAGAGTTTCAGGATTGTTTCTAAGTGTTTGGTGTAATTTCGTCATGTTTTCTACATACTCTTTTGAATAGCCCATACCGCGGTAACCTAATAGGCAAAAGAGATGATGTCCTCTTAATTGAATCATAGAATTCCCCCCTACAACTTTTTTGTTAACCTGATATGATTAGAGGTTAACTTATAAGTTAATAGTATCACACTACGATTGAAAAACAATGTACTAATGTTTTCTAAACCGTTGCTTCTGAAAGTGTTTGCTCTAACCTTAGAAATAGATTCATAGTAGACACTTCTTTTCACTTAGATTTTTTCATCACTATAGTTTAATTCCGTAAATATAAGCGTGCCTCCTTTAACCTCTTTTGAACTAATCATATGACGAGTGGAGATTTTAAGCTTTTTTTTCAGTAAGTGGTATCAATTTGCAGGGTAAAGTGAAGTAAATAAACAGTGAAATACAAAAAAGCGGAACTCTCTTGAGTATCCGCCATTAAGGCAAAGACTAAATTAAAAGGAATTGGAGAATGTTATTTTGTAAATCGATTGGCATAACTGCTTGCTACAAAGGAATGAGGTTTGATTTTTGCTTCTAATCCTATGGAGTTCATTCGAGAAATCATTTCATTTACAAAAATGCGGGTTTTGTTTCGATTTCCGGAACCAATGTCAATATGACCTTCAATTGTAAAACTTGCGCCTTTATATAGGTGGGGTAATACAATCGAAATTAATTGTTCTTTTTTCTCTTTAGTAAACAGCGCAACTACTTCTTCAGTTAAGGTGGTTTCATAGGAAATGCGTTCATGTAAATTAGCCATTTTTCTAGGAACGATTACCTTACGAAAACATGCCCAAACGCCTTTCCGTTCTTGTTGAATAACTATACCAGTAATGAATTTTGTTAATTTACCATGTACTTGTGAATCGGTTCCAAACATTAAACGAAAATTTCCGGTTGGATCTTTCTCCATAAACTGAGCAATATAACGAAACACTTGTTCAAAGCACATTCTTTTTTCACTTAAATTTTGAAAGGTACTATCATTGACGAATTTTCTTTCCATCTCTTGCCTACCTTTCTTCCTTTTAGTAAGCTACTACTAAAAGTTTATTCACGAATTATGGTAAATAATTAGACTTATCCGAGAATTTACCTGACTTATTGTATGAAATAAGTAATAACGCTCATGATAAATAAAAATTGGAATGAAGGTGTAGAGTGTGATTGTAACCAATTTACTGAAATTATTTATTAGTTTTCATGCGTTGTTTCCTTTACTTGATTATGAAAAGCCATCTGATATGGTCGAGGTTAGTGAGGCAGTTGATACAACAGTAACAGTAGAGTCGAAAACGTATAAAGAAGACTTTTTAGTTTACCCTCAAGTAAAAGTGAAAAGCGAAGAAGTTCAGAGGAAAATCAATGATGTCTTTATGAAGCATATTGAATCTTCTTATAAAGGTTATTTACAGTTAAAAGCTGAGATGGAGAAGTTCAAAGAAGAAGAAAAGGAACATTGTAAGGAATTTCCTTATTCGTGTGAATACAGCTACATCACTCGTTATGATGTAAAGTTTAATCAGGATGGAAAGTTAAGCATAGTAATGTATGACGCAACTTATTCTGGTGGAGCACATGGACTTGAGGGACTACAAACATATAATTTCAATGCGAAGACAGGTGAACGAATCTCACTAAAAGATATTGTTTCAAGTGAGTCGAAGTTCGCAAGCATAACAGAATATGCTAAAAACTATATGAGACAACATCAAGACATTTTCTTTGAAGAAAAAATGTGGGAAGATTTTGCGGTAAATGATCAAACACAATTTTATTTTACAGAAGGTGGCATTGATTTAATCTTCCAACAATATGATGTAGCACCTTATGCTGCAGGACACCCGACAATTAGTATTCCAAGTTCAGAGTTATAAAAGCATTTTTATCCAAAAAATAAGCCATACAACACTCAGAAAATAGTGTCGTATGGCTTTGTTTTATAATGTGGACTTTTTGACTAGGGCAATGAACGAACAAATTGGTTTGATTATTTAATTTACCCCAGTCCCAATTTTAAAGCTTACAAATAATTGATAATTGAATCTTTTACATCCACGAGTTTAGAAGTGCCACCTAAATCACCTGTTTTAATCCCTGATGCGAGCGTTTTTTCAATGGCATTTAATATGCGAGACCCTGCCTCTTGATGTCCTAAGAAGTCTAACATCATTTTACCTGTCCATATTTGGCCGATTGGATTAGCTATGCCTTTACCAGCAATATCAGGTGCAGAGCCATGTACAGGTTCAAACATTGAAGGGTATTCACGTTCAACATTAAGATTTGCTGCAGGTGCTATACCGATACTGCCCATGATCGCTCCACCTAAATCTGTTAATATATCGCCAAACAAATTAGAAGCGACAACAACGTCTAATGTTTGAGGTTTCATTACCATAAACGCAGCTAAAGCATCAATATGATTAGATGTTGTTTTAATTTCAGGATAATCTTTTTTCACCAAATCAAAAACTTCATCCCAGAATGGCATTGAATAGGTTAAGCCATTTGATTTTGTTGCACTTGTTACATGTCCTTTTGAGTTTTTTGCTAGTTCAAAAGCATAGCGCATCACTCGTTCAGTACCTTTTCTAGTAAACACTGCATTTTGAATAGCGATCTCATCAGCTCCACTATGGATGCGACCGCCACTATCAGAATATTCACCTTCTGAATTTTCACGTACGACAGTAATATCAAAGTCCATTGGGTTTTTCAATGGTGACTCTAATCCAGCTAATAATTTCGCTGGTCGTACATTAATAGACTGCATCATTTCACGACGAATTTTAATTAATAATCCCCATAGAGAAATGTGATCTGGAACTAACTCTGGCATTCCAACGGCACCTAAAAAGATTTGATCAAATGCTTTAAGTGTTTCGATTCCATCCGCTGGCATCATTTCACCATGCTCTAAATAATAATCACAACCCCAAGGGAAGTAAGTCCATTCAAATTGAAAGCCCCCATTAAGCTCTGCCACTTTATCTAGTACTTCAATGGCTGCTGGAACTACTTCTTTTCCAATACCATCACCAGGAATAACTGCAATTTTGTATGTTTTCATCAAGAACACCTCTTCGGAACCATTTAGGCTAATTATATTAAAGTAAATACAAAAACAAAAGAGTGGGGAATAAGCACACCCACTCATTAATAGGACATTATGATAAAATTCCGTCTTTTAAAAATTGGTCTAATACATTTTGTAACGTATTAAATTGTTCTTCGTTTAATGGTGTCATTGGTAGGCGTACACCACCAACAGGAATCCCGTTTAAATTTAAAGCTGCTTTCACAGAAGTTGGGTTTGGTGTAGCGAATAATATTTTCATAATTGGTAACAGTCGACGATGATCGCGCGCTGCTTCTTGAATGCTACCAAGTTGGAATTTTTTAATCATCGATTGCATTTCATTACCAATGATATGAGATGCAACAGAGATTACACCTGTACCACCAATTGATAAAACAGGAATTGTTAAGCCGTCATCACCGCTGTATAAAGAAAAATCATCTGCAGTATTTTCAATCATTTCAGCCATTGCACCTAAATTACCACTAGCTTCTTTAATGGCAACGATATTTTTAATTTGTGATAGTTTTACTACCGTTTCAACAGATAAATTTACAACACTTCTACCTGGAACATTGTATAGAATGATTGGTAATGTCGTTTCTAAAGCGATTGCTTTAAAATGTTCGTACATTCCTTCTTGTGAAGGTTTGTTATAGTAAGGTGTAACAAGCATAATGCCATCAACACCAGCATTTTCAGCTTGTTTTGTAAGTTCGATTGATGCTTTTGTGTTATAAGAGCCAGTACCTGCAATAACAGGAATACGACCATCTACCACTTTTACAGCAAATTTAAATAATTGCACTTTTTCTTCATCTGATAACGTTGGAGATTCTCCAGTTGTTCCAGATACAACTAAACCATCCGTACCGTTTGCGATTAAATAGTTAATTAAGTTTTCAGTAGCCGTCCAATCGATTTCACCACAGTTGTCAAAAGGTGTCACCATTGCCGTTAAAATTCTTCCAAAATTCATTTCTTCTCCACATCCTTATAATTTTTTATGAAAAAAATAGAGGGAGAAGGGCGTTAAGGTAAACGCAAAAAAGCAACAACGAGGGCTCGTTGTTGCTTAGAAATAAAGTTCATTTCCATCGCGTAAGATAGCCCTCCACATAGTTTCCTACATGACAATCCTGCATTTGTTCAATACAGAACCAGCTTCAAGAAAAATGAGTTTTCATGAAACTTCGGCAAATTCCCCTTTCCACAATTTTCAACGGATCTCATTTTCCTCTAATTGTGTACTGATGGTTTTTGCGCCTCTATCCTTACTTCAATACATTGAAATAAGTAAATATTTAATTATCAAAATAATACACCTTTTAAATGTGAAATGCAATAGTCGTTTCCAGTTATTTTCGCAATTGTCTAAAAGCGTGATATTTATTACATGACAAGAAGGATGACTTTCATGATGTACAATCTTTATGTATCTTTAGTTGTTCGTTTATTTATTGCTTTGAGAAAATATTGAAGAATTAATCCAATTACTACTAACCCGACTATTACCATAATGAGGTATTGAAAGTTCAATACTAGTAGTTGCCATCCGTTTTTAAATGTTAGGATCAAATCAATAAGTATGACATGAATGATCAAAATAAGTAGTAATTTATTTAATTTTGTATCCTGTTTTAACAAAATTGATTTCACCATTTGGTATAACAAGCCAACCAAGATGACAATTCCAAGAAACATTAAGAATGTAGGTAAAATTAAATTCCACAAAAAACTAACTTGATCGTTTCCATCAAAAACAATATCTACTAATGAAGCTCCCGATTCAACCTCTGTCATTAATGGCTGCGATAACCATTTTGATAATAGAAATACCATAAATGTAAAGGCTAGTCCAACTGAATAAAGGATTAAATCAAAACTATCCTGTGATTTTTTAGCCAAAAGGTCCTCTCCCCTCATACTGCTCGATATATAATGGTATTTAAATGTATGATGGGAAGTAGAATTTTAAAACGCAAAAATTAAGGAAGTAAATAAAGAAAAAGAATATTTTTGCTATATCTAAGAGATTGTTGTATTATGGAGGGCTTTTGAGAATTTAAAAGTATTGTAAAATATAATGATAAATACTATTTATACGTATATACAATTAAAAGTATAATTTTTACTTATTATTTATATTCATTTTATTTAGTATTAGAAATAGATGTTGTGAAAATAGACTTTATCCAATTCTAAAGTGATAAGTAATGAAGGAGGAAAACTTATGTATCAATTTGCAGACCGAATGGGCCAAGTTTCAGCAAGCGCAATACGTGAAATTTTCAAAGCTATGGCAGATCCAGAAATCATTTCTTTTGGTGGGGGAAGTCCTGCTAACGAATCATTTCCAATTGATGTGATAAAAGAAATTACAGATCAAGCACTAACAGAAAAAGGTCCGAAAGTTTTACAATATGGAATTACAGAAGGTTGGCCTGCATTAAGACAAGCATACGTGGAGCATTATGCAAGACCAAAAGGAATTGAAGCTTCTGTAGACAATGTGATTGTTACAACAGGTGCTACTCAGGGAATTCAGCTTTTAGCAGATGTTTTTGTAAATCCTGGTGATGTTGTATTAGTAGAGTCTCCAACATTTCTAGGAGTATTCTCTGTATTTAATAAATACTTCGCAAATTCTATTCCAGTTGCTATGGATGAAGATGGTTTAATCATAGAGGATTTAGAAGCAAAAATTAAAGAACATAAACCTAAAATGCTTTATACAATCCCAACTTTCCAAAATCCAACTGGACGTACACTACCAGTTGAACGTCGTAAAAAGGTTGCAGAACTTGCAAGTAAATATAATTTCATCGTATTAGAAGATGATCCTTACTGTGATTTAAGATATAAAGGTGAAGATGTTCCCAATATTAAAACATTTGATAAGACAGGAAATGTTGTGTTATTGAATAGTTTTGCAAAAATTATTTCTCCAGGTTTACGTGTAGGTACTGTTCTAGCAGAACCTGAAATTATTCAAAAGTTAACAGTAGCTAAACAAGGTGCAGATACTCATACGTCCAATTTATCGCAAGAAATTTGTGCAGAATTTTTAAATCGCGGATTATTACCAGGACATCTTCAAAAAATACGACCTATGTATGAAGTTCGTCTAAATACAATGTTAGATGCAATAAAAAAATATTTCCCTGAAGGTACAAAATATACAGTTCCTGAAGGTGGATTGTTTATTTGGGTTGAATTACCTGGTGAACCCGATGTTTTGGATTTATTTAAAAAAGCAGCGAGTGAATATAAGGTAGCCTTTGTACCGGGCATTCATTTCTGTAAAAACCCCGATGATGGAATTCGACATCTACGTCTTAACTTTTCTTCAAGTACACCAGAACAAATTGAAGAAGGTATTAAACGTCTAGGTAAAGTATTTGCGAAATAAAACTACTAAAGAAAAAAACTAATGACAAACATGAATGGATAAACTATTAATCATAACAATTAAAAATTATATAAAAATGTATTAAAAAAACCTCCTTCGTGCATTCTAAATGACACAAGGAGGTGAAAGAAATGGCTTCTAATAACGGTAGTTCAAATAAGTTAGTATTTCCTGGGGCACAGGCTGCAGTGGATCAAATGAAATATGAAATTGCACAAGAGTTTGGTGTTCAGTTATCGGCAGATAATTCTTCACGCGCTAATGGATCAGTTGGTGGAGAGATTACCAAACGCCTTGTGCAAATGGCTGAAGCGCAAATGAGAGGTAGAACTCCTAGCGAATAGGTTATTTGATAAGAGGTTGGTTCATGAATTTGAATCAGCCTCTTTTTAATTTTCTTTTTATTGTTTCTTTTTTCAGTAAAGTTATCGCCAAAGATTACTGAACATATTCATTTTCAATGGAAATAATTTTTTCGTATAACATTTTATTTACTGGAACGTCAATTCCATGTTTTTCAGCATATTTTAGTACTGTTCCTGAGAAAAGTTCTACTTCACTAAAGCGTTGTGCATCAACATCCTGTGCCATCGAAGGTTTTCCCTCAGGACTTAAAGTACCTAGTATGGTTAACCAATAATCTAAGTCGGCTTCAGTTAATCCAATGCCTTCCTTCTTCGAAACTTCCATCACTTCACGCATTGCTGCAATCATTGTTTCACGCGCTTCGCCTTCTCTTAAAACCTCTCCATAATTGCTTTTGTGTACAGCAACTGTTTGATTTACACCAACATTGAGCATGAATTTCCCCCAAATACGATGTTTCATATTTGTATCCACTTCATGAGGTAGATCTACGGCTGTGAAGAATCTATCTACAGCTTTCGTTTTATCTGAAATAATACCTGGTTGTAAGTCTCCAATAACAAGCTTGCCTTTATGCTCAAAAGTTAATTGGTTTCCTACTTTTACTGCATCCATTCCTTGTGCTACGCAATATAACACATTGTCATATCCGTATTGTTGACCAATCAATTCTTCACTAATAATGCCATTTAATGCAGATAGAAAAAGGGTATTTTGTCCAACATGATTCTTTACTGCATGAATTGCGTCCTCTAAGCCGTCGAATTTGACTGTAAATAAAATTAAATCTGAAGGAGATGATACTAATTCTTCTGGTGAAATATAATTAAAATCACATAGCTCGCCATTACAATAAATTCCATCCTTTAAATAGCGATTAATTCGATCTTGATCTGCAATTACTCTGACATTTTCCATTTTCATTTTCTTAGAAAAGTGATGCGCATACATAATACCTAATGCACCTAGACCGATGATTGATACTGTTTTAATCTCCATTTCATTGCACCCTTTCTTCATAGTGAATATGTACATTACCAGTTTAACATAAGAAAAGTGCTAGGCACTCAAACAATTCAGAATTGTTTGAACACCTAGCACCAACTATTTGATAAGAAGAGAGAACACCGTTGCGAGTCGGTATTTTTTATTGTTGTTAGTTCTTAATATTTTTAATAGTTCATCTCGGTCAATAAGTTTAATATTTTTCTTCCTTGCTAACTTTTTCGAAGATGAAGTGAAGTATTGGTTGATTATGATGATTGCTCCATTTGCATTGCACTGTTTTACTCTTTCCATCACTTCATGTATTAGATCTGATCCAACCTTATGATCTACTCGATTTGCTTGAACTACATAAGTTTTTGGGCCTTTTTTAAGGATTAAATCTGCTTTTTTATCCATGGATTCATCAGTTAGTTGTGTTAAATAATTTTGTTTTTCAAAAATGGGTTGAAGAAACTGGATTACTTCAACACAATTTAGTTGGTCAATCCTTTTTGTATCAATCTTATAAACTTTTCTAGCTACCCAATCTTTTAAAGATTTGTTTATTCTCTTTCTAACAAAGATTATTTTGCTAATAAGGAATATTCCCATCGGTCTATATAGTAAAGCTAACACAATTAATAATAATAAATAAAAGTACCCATTCATTATATTTGGTTCGATAGAAAGTAGGTCAAGGAAGGTGATTACTAAGCCAAAACCTAAAATACTAAGTAACAGCACTTGAGTGATTCTATCTTGTTTTATTTTTGACGTATGTCGATTCATAGATGTCATCCCTTAATAATTTTTTAATAGTATCGACAAAATATGCACAAATTATGTTTGATACGAAGATTGTGTAAATTCTAAAGGCACAACCAGTAAAGATATTTATTGAAAAAGGAGAGGGAATTATGTCAAACAATCAAATACCACGCGAAGAAGGAATCGACAATACATTACCCCTTTTAAAAGAGGGATATGAATTCATTATGAATAGAAAGAGAAATTTCAATTCCAATATATTTGAAACCCGTATTATGGGGAAAAAATCAGTTTGTATGAGTGGGCGAGATGCAGCACAAGTTTTTTATGACCCGCATTTATTTCAAAGGGAAGGTGCTGCCCCTAACCGATTAGTCCAAACGCTATTTGGTGAAAATGGAGTGCAAACTCTTGATGGAGAAGCGCATAGACATCGAAAAGAAATGCATATGTCCATTATGAATGATGAGAGTGTAAAAAAATTTAAAGACATCGCTGTGCAATATTGGGAAAAAGCACTTGATCAATGGAATAAGAAAGAAGATATTGTTTTATATGATGAAGTGAAAGAAATGCTTTGTAAAATTGCATGCACTTGGGCAGGAGTACTTGTTGATGAAGATGAAATTAAATGGTTAACAAAAGAACTAAGTGAGATGTTTGAAGGAGCAGGAACGGTTGGGCTAAATCACTGGAAGGGAAGAAATGCTCAAAATAATGTTGAAAAGTGGATGGCAGAGCTAGTAGAAAAAATTCGTGATGGGAAACTAATCCCACCTGAAGATACTGCATTGCATAAATTTGCATGGTATAGAGACAAAGAAGGGGATTTATTAGATACTTCAATTGTAGTAGTTGAGATGTTAAATATTTACAGACCAATCGTAGCCATTTCTGTTTACGTGGCATTTGTTGCTCATGCACTTATTCAGCATCCAGATGAAATCGATAAAGTAAAAAATGCGGATAAAAAATATGCTTATATGTTTGTCGATGAAGTTCGAAGATTCTATCCATTCTTCCCATTTATCGCAGCAAAAGTAAAAGAGGATTTTACATTTAGAGATTATAAAGTTGAGAAAGGTTCTTTAGCCTTTTTAGATATTTATGGAACAAACCATGATGAAAATTTATGGTTATATCCAGAAGAGTTTAATCCTAACCGTTTTGCAGATCAAGGAAACGATCGCTTTAGTTTTATTCCTCAAGGTGGTGGTGAATATATTACAGGTCACCGTTGCGCTGGAGAACAGTTAACGATTGAAATGATGATGGTGAGTTTAGATTATTTAGTAAACCATATGGAATACGAAGTCCCTGAGCAAGATCTTTCTTTTGAAATGAATGAGTTTCCAAGCATTCCGAATAGTGGAATTATACTTAGAAATGTTGATAGAAAGTTAGCTCATTGATCCAAAACAGTTTGAGGTGGAAATATGTATAAGATGTTATCCCATAATGATCTAGATGGTGTTGGATGTGGAATATTGGCAAAGCTTGCCTTTGGTCAGGATGTGAAAGTTCGATACAACTCAGTTTCCGCTCTTAATAGAGAAATTGAATTCTTTTTAGAAAATGATCAACCTGATACATTTTTATTTATCACTGATCTTTCTCCAAATGAGGAAAATGAAAAAAGGCTTCAGCAGTTTTTTGAGCAACATGGAAATGTCCAGTTAATTGACCATCATAAAACAGCAAACCATTTAAATGATTATAAGTGGGGTTATGTATTAGTAGAAGATGCAAGCGGACATTTAACGAGTGCAACGTCGCTCTTTTATGAATATCTTATTACCAATCAATTTTTACAAGAGAATCGGGCTATTGAAGAATTTGTAGAGCTTGTTCGACAATATGATACATGGGAATGGGAAAAAAATGAGAACCATAAAGCCCATTCCTTGAATTCCTTGTTCTATTTAGTTTCAATTGATGAGTTTGAAGAAACCATGATTGAACGTTTACAAATGAGCGATCAATTTGATTTTGATGATTTTGAAAAACGACTCCTATCAATGGAAGAAGATAAAATTGAGCGTTATATACGAAGAAAACGGAGAGAAATTGTACAAGCAAAAATAGGAAATTACTTTGCGGGTATCGTTTATGCGGAATCTTACCATTCCGAACTAGGGAATGATTTAGGCAAGGAACATCCTCATCTAGATTATATTACGATACTAAATATGGGTGGTAAGCGTATTTCGTTTCGAACGATTCATGATCATGTAGACGTTTCAGAAATTGCAGGGCAATTTGGCGGTGGAGGACATCAAAAAGCTTCGGGATGTAATTTAGTTGATGATGCTTATAAACTTTACGTATTAGAGACGTTTCCACTGGATCCATTACAAGAGGATGCGAAGCGTAATCGTTATAATTTGAAAGAATCTAACTTTGGTGCAATGTACAGAAATCGAGAACAAGATCGATTCTTCATCTATCCAAAGAATAATAAATGGCAAATTGATCTAAATAAAAAAACAATGAAAGAAACATTTACAAGTTTCAATGAAGCGGAAATTTTTTTAAAGCGGTCTTATGAAGCATGGCTAGTAAGAGATGAAGAGTTTGTTGACTATCTGATGAATGAAGTAAAGACTCAACATCAAAAGTAAGAAATATTTGGCAATAACATGATATATTTAATCATAAATAATGATGAAGGGAAATATATCATGAAAACTATTACAAAGATGCAAATCAAAACGACTGCACATGAAGCTTTTGAAGCATTTATAGATCCCAAAAAGATCGGAAATTTTTGGTTTTCTTCAAGTTCTGAACGATGGCAAGAAGGAAAAACAATACGTTTGAGATATGAAGAATACAATGCTGAAGGAGAAATACAAGTAATTGAACTAATCCAGGATCAAAAGATCGTATTTAAATGGGGAAAAGAACACACTGTTTCTATTACTTTTAATCCTCAAGAACAAAACTCAACGTTAGTTGAAGTTGTTGAAGAAGGTTTTGTAGTATCCGAAGAAGACTTAATTGCCCAACTGATTGATAATAAAGAAGGTTGGGTTTACATGTTAACATGTTTAAAGGGCTATTTAGAATTTGGCATCAACGAACTTAGAGGTGGATTAGTTCACTAAATAGATAAGGGGCAATTTTGACTGTTTAAATCAAAATTGCCCCTTATTCATGTCTTAATATTACCGAGATTATTCGTTCATGCCGAAGTTTACTTAGTATCCTTTACACGCGGCTTTCTTCTTTGTACCTCAATTTCACCTTTTAATCCCTTAAGTAAGGAATAACACATGAATAACATGATAATTGCAAATGGCACGGCAGCGGCGATAGAAGCTGTTTGTAATACATCTAAACCACCAGAGATTAGTAAAACAGCTGCAACTGCAGATTGAATAATGCCCCATGTCATTTTAATTTTATTTGAAGGATTTAATGTCCCACCTTCACTCAACATACCTAATACAAACGTAGCCGTATCAGCAACAGTTACATAGTAAATGGCAACTAGAGCAAACCCTATAATACTTAGTACACTACTTAATGGTAAATAATCAAAGAATGTGAAAATTGCTAGTGATACATTATCTGCAATATAAGTTGCTAAATCGTGATTATCAGATTTAACGACTAAATCCAATGCAGAGCCTCCAAAAATTGCCATCCAAATACAAGTACCTAAAGTCGGTACGATTAATACACCAATAACAAACTCTTTTATAGTTCGCCCTCTTGAAATTCGTGCTATGAACATTCCTACGAATGGAGCCCAGGCAATCCACCATGCCCAATAAAATAATGTCCATGAAGCAATCCATTCACCTTCACTAAATGGTCTCATTCTCAGACTCATATGGATAAAGTCATCAATATAAAGCCCGGTTGTATTAAAGAATACTTTAATAATGGTTATTGTAGGACCAAAAATGAATATCAGAAGTAACATAAGCAAAGATAAAATCATTGCAGCGTTGGATAGATATTGAATTCCTTTTTCTAGACCAGTATTAATGGAAATTAGAAATATTACAGTTGCAACGACAATTACGGTAATTTGAATGAGTATCGTATTTGGAGCTGCAAAAATAGAATGCATTCCTGCAGTTACTTGCAGTGCTCCAAGTCCAAGGGAAGTAGCAGTTCCAAAGACTGTGGCAAATACTGATAATATATCGATTGTTTTACCAAGTGGACCGTAAATCCGATCTTTAATTAATGGATAAAACAATGAACTGATTGCAGCGGGTAAATTTCTATTATATTGAAAGAAAGCTAAAGCTAATCCAATTACTGTATAAATAGCCCATGGATGCATTCCCCAGTGGAAAAATGTGTATTGCATGGCTGTATTGGCAGCGTCCACAGTATATCCCTCTCCAAAAGGCGGGTTGGTAAAATGTGTAACTGGCTCTGCAACTGCCCAATACACTATCCCAATTCCCATTCCCGCACCAAATAACATCGCCAACCAGGAAGAGGTTTTAAAGTCAGGGCGGTCAGTAGCTCTTCCTAATCGAATATGGCCATATTTTGAAAATAATAAATAGATTGAGAATACGACAAAGAAAAAAGTGGCTCCAATATATAACCAACCAAGATAATCGATCGAACTGTTATAAATTAAATCGGTTACATTTGTTAGATTTTCTGTAAAAAATACACCCCAAACGATAAATATTAGGGTAAGTATAATGGAAATGATAAAGACGCTTCTTTCTCTTAATTTAGTTCCATTCATTTAGTGCCTCCGATGTGATTCTAGTTGTTTGCTATTATTTACTAAACTTTCTTCATATATTATTGATCGAGTATGTTATAAAGAAATTCCCAATTATTGTTATCCATTAATACCTCTTTTGGTAGTTGGAAACCGCCACCTAGAAATATCGTTCTTCCTTGAATAGCAATGACCATTGCTTCCATTTGATTGTCTACTTTCTTATATACATCACCAATAGAAGGATTCATTTCATCGTCATCTTCCAATGAATAACTGTCATTTAATTCATCATCAGCTGAGTCGGATTTATCCTTATAATCAATAGGGTTACTATAGTCAAAACGGCCAGGAACCATTAGCAAATACTCACTATGTTTAATACCATTAGAGTTTTTTGTAATGACGCCTTTTGGCTCAACTCTTGCTACAACTTCAATTTCATTTAATGAATAATGATCTAAATAATCAGGGTCAGGGTTTGTTATTAAAATGTAGTCACCAACCTGTGCAATTCGATCTTTGCTAAGTGTGTATCGTTTTTTATTAAATAAAAAACTGTCAAATTCTTTTGGTTGGTATCTTTCGATTTCTTTTGCAATACATAAATGTTGTGACATATCCCGTAAACGAATAAGATGTACCGATTGTTTGAACATTGTTTTAACAGAGTAAACTTTGTGTAACTCGTTATTGTAATAAACAAATTGTCCTTTTCGAACTTGCAATAGATTCACTAATTTTCCCTCCGAACGAAGCACTATTTCATAAGTAACATCGTAATTACTTATGTCCTATACATAGTCTCTTCCAAATTAGTAGAAATATAAGAAGATTATTTCTTAATTTTTAAAGAAAACAGGAAAATTGAAAGGCTTACAAGTTGTAATGTATGATGAAACCGGAATGAAAATATTGTAAAAATTCATATTGGAATGTTTGGGGGAACGATCATGGAAATAGGTTTAACAACATTTGTTGAAACAACGCCTGATGTTAAAACGGGTAATGTGAAGAGTCATGCAGAACGCTTACGTGAGGTCGTAGAGGAAATTGTTTTAGCAGATGAAGTTGGTTTAGATATTTATGGTGTAGGAGAGCACCATAGAAAAGATTATGCTTGCTCAACACCTGCAGTTTTATTAGCAGCTGCAGCTGCAAGAACTAAAAATATTCGTTTATCTAGTGCTGTAACTGTCTTATCATCTGACGATCCAGTACGTGTTTTTCAAGAATTTTCAACAGTAGATGCCATTTCAAATGGACGTGCTGAAATTATGGCAGGACGTGGATCCTTTATAGAGTCGTTCCCGTTATTTGGCTATGATTTAAAGGACTACGATGAGTTGTTTGATGAAAAGTTAGATTTACTCCTGAACATTCGTGAAAATGAAATCGTTCATTGGGAAGGAAAACATCGTGCTTCTATTAATAATAGAGGTGTGTATCCTCGACCAGTTCAAGATCGATTACCAATTTGGATTGCTAGTGGGGGAACCCCTCAATCGGTAGTTCGTGCTGGTGTATTAGGTCTCCCTCTTGCATTAGCAATAATTGGCGGAAGCCCAATCCAATTTGGAGCGCTTGTAAAATTATATTATCGTGCGGCAGAGCAGGCAGGACATGATATTACAAAGCTTACAGTTGCATCGCATTCCCATGGATTTGTAGCGAATACGATTGATGAAGCTGTAGATAAATTCTTCCCGCCTACACAATATGCTATGAATGTACTAGGTAGGGAACGCGGATGGGGGCAATACACGCGTGAGACATTCGATCATGCACGTAGCTTAGAAGGGGCATTGTATGTAGGGGACGTTAAAACTGTTGCGGAAAAAATCATTTACCTACGTAAAAATGTAGGTGTAACTCGCTTTATGCTCCATTGCCCAGTCGGCTCAATGCCACATGAAGATGTCATGCGTTCAATTGAATTATTAGGGAAAGAAGTGGCCCCAATTGTACGTGAAGAAATAGCAAAATGGGAAGCAGAAAATAAAGAACGATAAAATGAAGAGAGCTGTTTTTATAGACATTTAGTCTATAGAAACAGCTCTCTTCATTTTTATTGTAAGTATAATTAATCATTTTCAACAAATAATTACATAATATGCATTTTTACCAGTTAAAAGGGATATAACTAACATATTGAGGCAAAAATTGAGGAATTGACCAATTTAGTGCCAATTAAATATTATTTACAATTTCCAACCATAATCGTTCATACAGTACCTACGTCTAAAAATCAGTGTAGTCTCATTGAAAATAGACAAACGGGTTAATTTTTTCATTATGTTTTATGTGGAGGCATAAACTTGAATTCTCAGATAACAACTTTTATAGAACACTTTAATTTCTTTATGTTTTTACTCTTTGCAATCCTATACTTATACCAAATGGTTTATATGGTCATTGCTTTTAAGGCAAAGAGAACTCGTGAAGTTGAAACTAAGAATAGTCATTTAAATAAATTCGGCGTCATTATTGCTGCCAGAAACGAAGAGGTGGTCATTGGTCAATTAATCAACAGTATTAATGCACAAAATTATCCAAAAGAATTAATTGATATCTTTGTTGTTGCAGATAATTGTACGGACCAAACAGCACTTGTTGCAAAAAACGCAGGGGCTATAGTTAATGAAAGGTTTAACACTGAACAAGTTGGTAAAGGATATGCACTAGATTTCATGTTGAAATTTATTGATAAAGAATTTTCACATAAAACCTATGACGGTTTTCTTGTTCTCGATGCTGATAACTTACTAGATAGGAACTACATTTTAGAAATGAATAAAACGTTTAATGATGGTTATCGCGTAATTACAAGTTACCGGAATTCTAAAAATTATGATCAAAACTGGATATCTGCTGGTTATGGACTTTGGTTTTTACATGAGGCAGAATATTTAAATTTACCAAGAATGAAGCTCAAAAATAGTTGTGCCATATCAGGGACAGGATTCTTAGTAAAGTCTGATATTTTTAAGGAGAATGGCGGATGGGTCCATCATTTGTTGACGGAGGATATCGAATTTTCTGTTGCCCAAATTCTTAAAGGTGAAAAGATAGGGTATTGTCGAAATGCAGTATTATATGATGAACAGCCAATTACATTCAAACAATCCTGGCATCAGAGATTACGTTGGGCAAAAGGATTTTATCAGGTATTCAGTAATTATGGTAAACGACTGATTGGTGGGATTCTATCTAAAAAGGGCAATAGATTTTCATGCTACGATATGGCAATGACACTTTTGCCTGCCATGTTAATTACTTGTTTTAGTATTGCCGTGAATAGTAGTTTCTATTTAGCAGCGATACTAGGAATGATTGATGAAAAAGAAATAATATTTGTTACAACAATGTCGATCATAAAAGCCTTTCTTTGGTATTACTGCATTCTATTAATATTAGGGATTATGACAACCATAACCGAATGGAATCGAATTCATAGCTCTAGCTGGAAAAAGATTATGTATTCATTTACATTTCCAATATTCATGTTTACGTATATACCAATCGCCATTGTTGCATTGTTTAAAAAAGTGGAATGGAAACCAATTCCTCATACTGTTGCTAAATCAATCGAGGATGTACTAGAAAATGTAAAAAACTGATCGTACTCTTTTAACTACACTCGCTACTTATGCAAGTGTAGTTTTTTAATGCCAATAGAATTATGTGAAACTAAACTAAGACTCAAGACGTAGAAGAAGTTACACATCAAGGTCATGTTGCTCTTATTTGTAATCCTTTATCATAA
>DATMFE010000316.1:0-5677 GCA_035556295.1 Ureibacillus sp. | reverse complement strand
ATTAGAGTTGCAATTTGTTCAACAGATTGTTTCGTTTGATCAGCAAGTTTCCTTACCTCGTTTGCCACCACTGCAAACCCTTTTCCGTGTTCACCTGCTCTAGCTGCTTCAATTGCAGAGTTTAATGCCAATAAATTTGTCTGCCCAGCAATATTTTTAACAATTTCAACGACTGCTTGAATTTCAGATGAAGATTGATTTAAAGCTTGTACATTCTTTGTCATATCGACAGTTTTATTATTTATTTCTTTTGTTTGTTCACTTAAAAGTACCATTTGTTTATAACCTTCACTTGATGCATCTTTAGTTTTTTGAGCATCTTGAATACTACTTTTTAATAAGTCGTTGACGTTCTGAGTACTTGCAATTAGTTCAACAACTGCCCTATTCGTTTCTTGAGATTGCTGATCGAGATCTTTTGAAATACTACCTACAGTCTCTTTTACTTCAAACCTAACTTCTTCTTGCTTCTTTGTTGCTATTTCATTTGATACTTTCTCATATTCTTCTAGCACAATTTGTTGTTCAAAATTAAAGATTTTACTGACTGCAATTATTGCCTTTCTTGTTTCATCAGCATTCAGGTTTAACCCGTGAACAACTTGATAGATTTCAATTGCTAGCTTTTCAAATGCTGCTAAATACCATTTTGTTGTTAAGCCAATTTTCACATGCATCTTAGAAATACGTCTCCGATTTTCAAGATACTGTTCATCGATTCTTCCATCAAACATTTCAACTACATGCTTTTGTAATGTTTGATGTAGTCGTTCAGATGTACTATGTCGGTTAATCATATCTTTAAACTGAGGAATACTCTCAATTAATCTGTAGTACGATAAAACAATTTCGCTTACAGCATTTTCGATATATGGTTTCAGTGCACGAGCAATCTGTAAATCTTCTTCTGTTAATTCTAAGATTGCCAATTGTAATAATTGTTCAGATTCTTTCAATTGAATACCAACGTTTGTATACTTTTCATTAAAGATATCAGCAGCTTTAGTTTCTTTGTCAGATTTTGTTCTAAATAACATATTCATTCCTCCTCCCAAACAACCAGTTTCGACCTAAACCGTACTCAATCCTTATTTTACAACATCATCACTTTCTAAAATTTGTATATTTTGTTACTCTTTAATAACTTACATATAAATAAAAATCCCCTCTCAAATAAGAGAAGGGATTCTATAATTATAGATACAAAACAACGATTAACACTGCAGCTAATACTAGGCGATAAATTGCAAATGGCACTAATTTAACTCTTGAAATTAATTTTAAGAAGAATTTAATCGCAACTAATGCAAATACAAAAGCACTAACAAATCCTATAATATAAAACCAAAGATGATCAAAGTTGATTTCTTCCCAGTGTTTAATTAACGACAGTCCACTTGCACCTGCCATAATTGGTACAGCCATAATGAACGTAAAGTCAGAAGCTGTTCGATGGTCTAACCCGAGCATTACCCCACCTGAAATTGTTGCTCCTGAACGTGAAAAACCTGGCCATAACGATAAACATTGAACAATACCCACTTTGAAAGCAGTCCCATAGGAAAGGTCATCTAAGGAATTAATTTTTGGTCTTCTTGGACCAAATTTGTCGGCAACAATCATCCAAATTGCCCCAATTATTAACCCAACAATAACAGTTTCTGTACGGAATAAGTTTTCATCGATAAAGTCTTCAAATAAAACACCTAAAATACCAGCAGGAATAATTCCTACAATAACATGTCCTAAATTGAACTTTCTAGAACTAGTTTGTCCTGGAATCTTGTATAGCCCAACTAAGCTGAGCATACGTTTCCACATAACAACAACTACCGCTAATATCGAACCAAGTTGAATCACAATTTTAAATGTATTCGCAGATTCACTACCTAAAAACTCCATGGTTTTTAACCACATATCATCTACTATAATAAGATGCCCTGTTGATGATACAGGTGCAAATTCTGTCAGCCCTTCAACAAGTCCAAGAATGACAGCTTTTATTAAATCAAATAATTCCATAAAATTGAACTTCTCCTATATATTTTATTTGTTCTAAACAAGTTCGTGTATTCCACTTGGTGCATGACCTAACTTGTACTAATTAATACAATATGTAATGGTTGTTGCAATCATCACATGCGAAAAAACTAATCGGAAATATACGTTTTCAAGTATATCACGCATATGATAAATTATCATTTTCAATTTTCAAGAATGCATGAGGGGGCAACAACAAATTCGTTGATGCCCCAGCACTATTAATAATCTGTAGGTATTGATACGATAACCTTAAATAAATCTCCATCAACTTCGACTTTCATAAGTCCATTATGTAAATCGACAATTGATTGGGCAATAGCAAGGCCTAAACCAGATCCTTCAGTATGGCGTGAAGCATCTGCACGTTTAAATCGTTCCGTTAATTCTTCAACATTATCTCCTAATTCATAGTTCGATATATTCTTTACTGTAAATTCTGCATAACGACCATTCTGGGTTAAGGTTAAGTAAACTCTAGTACCTTTCAATGAATACTTTAGTGCGTTTATGACTAAATTATCAAGCACTCTCCAGATCTTTTGACCATCCACATAAGCCATTACAGGTTGTTCAGGTGTGATAACCTTCATATCTAATCCTGCTTCTTTAAATGACTCATCATGTTCTCCGATTGCTTGTTGAAATAATTGAGTTAAATCCAATCTTTGTTTAAACAATTCAATATTTCCACTCGCCATTTTCGATACCTCAAACAAATCCTCAATCAACGTTTTTAGCCGCGCAGACTTCTTATCTAGCACATCAATATATTGATTCCGTTCTTCTTCAGTTAAATCTGTTTTTTTCAGTAAATCTGTATACGTAATAATTGAAGTAAGTGGCGTACGTAAATCGTGACTAACGTTTGTAATAAGCTCTGTTTTAAGACGTTCACTTTTCGCCTGTTCTGTCACAGACTTCCTAACACCTTCACGTAAACTATTTAAGTTTTTAGCATGAGTTGCTAAAGGTGATTTCCCTTTCACCTTAATTTCAGAAGTTAAACGTCCTTCTGCCATATCTTCTGTTTGTTTAATAATTCGATTTAAGTAACCCATTTTCCGAAGAAATGATAGCACTGTTGGAATAGCTACAAATACAAAGAGAAATGCATATATAGCTGCTAGATCACCACTAACTGTAGCGCCAACTAAACCAATTCCCGCAAAAAATGCCGTACCTAGAACAAATAAGGTATGAATAGCAATGGATCGATTTAATAATAAATCCTTAATACCCGTTCCTAATCGATACGTATAAGAATTTTTGATTACACTTTTTAGTTCTTCTTCATTTTTAATAGATTTCCAAGTCCAAACAAATCCCAATATCGTTGCTGAAGTGGCAATCAACATTACAATTCCATCGAATAATAGTTCAAATAAAAATGCGTACGTATTTTGGATGTAATAAAAATAACCAAATTGCCTTCCAAAGGCATCCATTGCCGCAAATGAAATTGTGACTAATATAATTACAATTACTACTCGGATATCAATTGGCCAAGTTGAAAATACCTTTTCTACTTTTCCGAAACCATCAAATTCCCTTAAGGTAGGTTTTGCAAATGAGAATAAAGCTACTGCAGCCACGATGCCAGTAATCCAAATAAAATAAAGTACATACTTCTCGAAATAGAATGATACATACTCTTTATGAAGTGGGGATGATGCGATTAAACTCTTTGGTAAATAGATAACCCCTTCAAAATGTCCAACTTCACCGGGAACACGAAACGAAGTAATTGATTCCGGAATAGAGTAATTATTATTTTCAGCATATAGCTCTACAGAACTATCGACGAATAGTAGTGAATTTTGTTTCCCAAAGGTTTTTGAAAAAGCTAACGATTCATTTTTATAATTTGGCGATTCTATCTTTTCACCTGTTTCCACATTAGTGAAGCTGTAAGTAAAATAGGAGAATTCATTTTGGAAACTCTTTTCTAACCCTTGTTGTTCTTTAGCATAGCGTTCAATCTGCTTTTTACGATCACTAATTATTTTTTCTTCGACATATTCGTCACTTTTAAAATTTTGCTTTATATCAGAAATTAATTGATCTCGCTCGATAATGAGTTGTTCTTTCAACGTTTCATTACTTTCAGATTCCGCAGTAGCGATACGGTCACTGTATTGATTTTGTATACTTTCAATCTGTTCTGTCATTGAGCCATAGTAATTGCGATATTGTTCGATTTCTCCATTTGTTACTGTGACAGCTTCTTTAGCCTTTTCTTCATTAAATGGCATTAGTACATATTGGCCAAGTTGTTCTTTATAAATCTCAAAGGTTGATTGAAATTCATCGGACTCGAAATACGATTTTCCAATGATCCTACTTCCTTCATTCTTTAATACGGTGAAGGCAAATGCCACCCACGTAATAAGAAAAAGTGTGAGGAGTAATTTTCCTTTAGTTTTCATTGTTATCCTCCTCATAATAATCTTGTTAACATATTTAATGTAGAGATAAATCTTTCACTTACAAAATGGAACGTATAAATGCTTATCAATATCAGCCCAATAATAGTAGATATTACGACTGTTCCTGTGGCGAGGGCTTCAATTTTATTTCTCAATTTTGTAACCAATTCCCCACACCACCTTTAAATATCTAGGATTTTTAGGATCCGCTTCAATCTTTTCACGTATTTTTCGAATATGAACGGCTACTACATTTTCAGCATTGTAAGCTTCTTCATTCCATACAAGCTCATAGATTTCATTAATTGAAAATACTCTACCTGCATTTTTTAATAAGAGCTCTGTTATTTTGTACTCAATTGGTGTGAGTTTTACTGGCTCACCATTGAGTTTCACTTCTTTTGCATCCGAATCCAGTGATAGCCCGTTTACATCGATTGTGGATGTAGTTTGTCCGTTGTACGTACCAAGTTGGACATAGCGTCTTAACTGTGACTTCACCCGGGCAATTAATTCAAGCGGATGGAAAGGCTTAGTGATGTAGTCATCTGCACCAACTGATAGTCCGTGAATTTTATCTGTATCCTCCACTTTAGCGCTAAGCATGATGATAGGAATATTTCGTTCTGCACGTATTTTGAAGGTAGCAGTAATCCCATCCATATTCGGCATCATAATATCAAGGATAATTAGATGGACCTCATTTTCTTTTAGTAGCTCCAGCGCTTCTACACCATCACTCGCTTTTAATACATGGTACCCTTCGTTTTTTAGATAAATTTCAATCCCATCCCGGATATCTTTATCATCATCCGTAACGAGCACAGTTAATTTCTCCAACCGTCTCACCTCACTACTATTTCTTATAATGCTATATTAACCACAGAATCTTAAAACACAGTTAGGGGAATTCTGAAGAATTTCTTAAGATTTTTATTAGATTTATCTTATCATGAGTATTAACACTAATTTCATGGTAATTTCCACTTTATGCTACTTTATTTCAAGGGAGATAGGAAGCAATTAAGATGGGGAGTAGTTACTGAACGATCGGGGCTAAATCATTGGTCTTATAATCTTATTAGGAATTCCTAAATTTCATAAAATTGTAAAATAACGGTGTTGAATAGTGAGATATTAAGACTTAAATTTAAGTTGATAGATTAATAAATTAATAATTTTGGATGGAGGTAATTTTATGAAATCAA
>DATMFE010000315.1:0-3742 GCA_035556295.1 Ureibacillus sp. | reverse complement strand
GAAACAGAACGGTCAAAACTAGATAGTTCATTCCCCGTAATAGGATCGTATCCTACACTTGCTTCCCATTCACCTTTTACATTGGAAACCACAGGCACCATATCCGCTACAAAAGAAACAGCTGCTAGACCATCCTGTTGTTGCTTTTTGGCTTCCTCCTCATATACACTTCTTGCAATTTCAGGCTTTTTATCATTCGTATATATCTATAATAGATGCTTATTTAATTTTAATTTCACTATATATGGGATTTAAGTGATGCAGCTAACTTTTATGACAAAGAAATTTTAAAAAAACTTATAAAAAAACAAATAAACCTTGAAAGGCCTATAGCCAATCAAGGAATAATTTAAAAATCATTTTTTGTTTCTATAAATTCATCATGTAAAAGTCTGATGCGATTTCAGTCCAGTAAGTTCAATCAATAATACGGAACTATAAAAAATCATACTAAGGATTTCATCACAAAAGAACTGTTTCAAATGCATAACCTAACAGGGAATCAAAATTTTCAAATGACTGAATTAAAGTTCCTGAAGGTTTATCGAGTTCCACATATAAACTCTCTGTTAAATCATAACAGTACCATGCTGCATCAGAATCCCCCAAAAATATATATTGCTTTTGCCAACCATTTTCGTACCAAAGCTCGTTTGCTTCAATAAAACCATAAATGTCTTCATCTACTTCCTTATCTAGTAAAGCTTTATCAACACCATATATTACCAAACCATTAAAATCTAATCCATTTACATTTTTCAAAAATTCAATATATGACTCGGGTAATGTCATACTCCCTAATTTCTCTTGAATATTATGATTTAATTTCATAATCTCTCTATCTGATGCTGGACTTCTAAGTGAACTGCCGTATTTTTCTTCAACCTTTTCTATTTCCCTCAACAAATCTTTCCACTCGGGCATATCTACTCTTCCCTTCTTTTAAAAGGTTTTAGGGGATAAACATCATCCTCAAACATTGGCCAATCTATAGTTTTACTTTGTTTTGGTGCCAAACCTCTTGTTAAAGAGTTTTGTTGATTAGTAACCGCTTTATGATAAGGATCATTCTTTATTAATACTAAGTTAGTAAAAGCATTTGTACCACCATCATCTAAAGGTAAATTGTGATGCACTTGCCATCCTTTAGGATTAAGTCCATCTTTCATTCTAGCAATATCACCTTCACCCAGACCAGCTTCTCTAAGATATTTAACTCTTACAGAGTCATTAGCAAATTCTTTAAGGAAATTTTTCCTAATAGAACTATTAAATTTCTTCCTAAGCTTAGCTGTTTCTTCAGGAAGTCTTTTAGTATAAATGATTTCTTCTACCTTTACACCATTTAAATGAATTTTCTCTCCTTTTAACGTTCCTATAAAGTAATCATCTTTTTCACCATTTCCTCTACCCTTAACCACTGCCCTTTGATTATTGATCTCCTCAACATCCCTCTTGCTCTTACCACCAGGCTCTTTCACTTTCTCCAATGCTTTGGACTGACCTTTCGAAACATTCCCCATCTTATACGTCGTTAACCCATGTAACGCTTCACCAAAGGTCTTTCCAGGTAAATCCTCTCCTATCCCTACCAGTTGAGGTCGAGGACGTAAAGTAGGTATCTCAGCATCTAATAAAGGTTGAAGCTTCTTTTGAACAGGTTCATACACCTTCTTCGACCAATTGCTTGCTGCTTTTGGGCTGACGACATTTCGCATATCGCTTAGTGTTTTGGTCGCTTTATGGGCAGGTACACGCGGAACGTTTGTTACTTTTGGAACGGATTTTACGGCTCCTGCGGGTTTCGCTCCTCCAATGACGCTCGCAAACAGAAACATGCTGTTTTCCCAGTGCTCTTTTGAAAGAGGTTTTTCCGGATTAAGTGCTTGCTGTCCTTCATCTAAGAGTCCCATCATTGCGTGATTGACAAAGTCATACGGTGAATCAAACAATTTTCCCCCTCGTTCATTCAACCCCTCTTTGAATGAACTTATCTATCGAAACCTCTATTTCCATCGCATGTTCTTCCCCTTGTATGCTAGCACTTGTATAAAATTTAATACTTAGTACACTAATTAAATAATCAGTGAAAATGCAAAAAAGCACTCATCGCCTATAATAGACAATCAAGTGCTTTAAGTTCATATCTTTTCTAAATTTATTAATATCTTTAAGTTTTCATAAGTTTGTAAGTTTCATGTTTTTATATTGACAGTATGACATCTTTTTTATTTCTTGACAAGTGTCACGTTTAAACCCATGAGCCTGTTCAATCTCGTTAGTTTTTTACTTATGATACCCATGATGGTCCTGTCTAGTAAAATGTCATCCCCCATATTCTCGTTCTTATTGCCTTAGTATTAAAACAATGCTAATACTCCTTGAAGGTATAACCTTCATGAGTTATTAATGTGAATTCGAGAATATTTTCAACTGTACACAAGTTAAAAATGAGCATCTCACATTGCATCCTTGTTTATCACCACGAGCTTTGTCATTCTCGTTTGCTTGTTAACTATACGATGTCGTAACTACCCCTAGCATATAAAATGTCATCTCGCTAAATTCTCGTTCTTTTCTCGTTATTCCAGTATTAAAATAACATAATAGTACAGCCTTAATAAGCTCTCGATTCAAAACATATAATTGATACTCTTCAATTACCTAAGCATCCGTCCTTCATCAAGTTTAGTATTTTTTATAAAGGCAAAGCCTTGAAAGGCATAAAATCCTTCAAAATAAATACAGTTTTCTTTTATTTCTTTATCTGATATCTCTCTTTAATTTTATTCATATATTTTTCTATCTCTGACTCATTTTCTGGATGTCTCGCTATATAATCACCAGTTATTTCTTTTAAATATATAAATAAAGTTTCATAGTCTATTATTACTTCTTCATCCTCTTCTACTGCAGGATAATCGAAATAAAAGGCTATCCCTTCATCTCCAAAGTAATCCTCTTCCCATTCTTCATAGTCTTCAGCAAATACACACCAAACATGCTCTATTCCATACCCTTCTCCACCAGCTAGTTTTTCCAATACTTTTAAAAATCTGTCATCTCCTAGAACTTGAAAATAGTAATTAACTAGTTTCTTATTTTTATCTTCCATTTTATCACCCCATATTATCTAATCATTTAAAGTTGGGAAGAAATTTGTTATTTTCCCTGTTGTTTCATCAATATAACCTTCAAATTTAACACCATTTTTAGAGATTCCCGTAATTTTCCTTCCAACTATTTCACCATTTTTCATCGCTTCTTCACCCCACTTTAAAATTTGTTCATCTGAAATTATCTTCGGATCATAAACCGTTTTCGGTGTTCGAACTTTTTTAAGTTCTCCAGGTATAATATTCCCCTCTCTATTTAACGCAGGTAATCCATATTCAATTTCGTAAATACCTTCGATTGTAGAGTGTTGTCTCTTGGATATAATACAACTTTGTAAATCCCATCCATTTTCAATAAATGCATTCTCAAAATTCTCCATATTATGCCCACCGACAATTCCTTTATTTTTCTTTCTAACTATATCTTCTACTTCTATTAAATGTTTATCATAACCTTGCTTAAAAGTAATATCTTTACCCGTACCCTTAGAAACAGCCGCCTGATCATGAGCTCCTTCAACATCCGCCTTACCACCAGGCTTTTCCACTTTCTCCACAGCTTTCGATTCGCCCTTGGAAACATCTTTAACCTTATGCTTGGTTACGGTCTTTTCTGCTTTGTTTAC
>DATMFE010000314.1:0-6530 GCA_035556295.1 Ureibacillus sp. | reverse complement strand
GAAAACCGTAAGAAGTTGGTTCGAACTTGACCTCCCATTGTGGTTCGAGTGCGTTTTTTACTACGTTTTGATACACTCGATCTCGTATCGTGGGGATACCGAGAGGTCTCATCTTTCCATTTTTCTTCGGGATAAATGTTCGTTTTGCTGGCTTTGGACGATGTCGAAAGACATTGCATTTAACTAGTTGTTTATAAAGTTTGATACGTTCGCTTGGTTTTGAGACCGTATAGCCATCTACACCAGGTGTTCGCTTACCGTTATTTTGTTGTGTTACTCTGCGAATGGAAAGCAGTAGATTTGCTTTACTCCGGAGGAGTAAACGTTGAAGTTTCCTTACTTTTCTTTGTTGATTTTGTTGTTCGGCACGATAAATTCTTTGTCGTAACTTCGCTACATATTTTTGTATAATACTCCAATCAATAGAGTGCCAATCTTTATGCGAGACGTGCGCCGACGCTCGTAGAGAGGTATTCATAACAGCACGCTCCTTTTCGTTAGAAGATAGCCACAAATTTATTTTCGTGTTGAAGACCAGTGAGAAGTGGGCGCTCTTTCGAGCCTGCCTTTATCTATAACGACGACAGTATCCGTCCAGTTATACAATATTCTTGTTTTCCTGTTCTCTTTCGAGATAACGGCTTTCGCTTTTTCTCACGTCCCATACCCTCTGTCACTTCGTTTGACTTTACAGTCATCCTACTGCTTATGCAGATGACATAGGGCTTACCAAGTTCCACATTCTACAGATGCAATAGGGGTAGGTAGGTTCTTTACTCCGGGCAAGATGCGGGACGCATCACAGTAGCCTTATGATTCTACTTTTCCTCTTGCCAAGACCCAAGCCAGTCTATGCATTATCTTGAGCTAATCTTTACGAAGCTTACAAACCTTCACTCTCGTTTACCATACCTATCTTCTCCTAGCAGTATTCTGGGCCATACATTTACCCTCTGTTTCCGCATTTCCTCATGCAACCGACATGCTCGTTACCAAGAATGCCGTTTCGGATGGAGATCATCTCTGCGTCTAGATGAGTAGCGTTAGCTACACTGTAAGAAAGCGACTTCTTGTCGCACCATAAGTTTGATTATAGGAAGTAGACTTTTCAACCTATTACCTTGTTAAAAACGTTCGTAAAACTACATGTATTTTAAAGGACGTTCGTAAAATGTTTTCAAATCTAAACGAACGTTGAGAATGATAAATTTTTTATACAAACTCATAGTCCGTAAACGTATACTTTTACGGACTTTTATCTTTATTTTATTTTGTTCAAACAGTGATTTTGCATATATTACCTTTTATTTGAGAGAGAAAAGAGTTGCATACTATTTGTAATATCTTTATTATATATAATCATGGTCAAAATGACTCTATAATAGTTTCGATGGAGGGTATTATGAAATTTTCAAAAGCTACCAATTATGCATTGCATACGCTTGTTCATTTAGCAGCAGTTCCGAAAGGAAAAGCAATGGGTGTAAAACCCTTGGCTGAGTCACAGGGATTATCACAAGCTTATTTGTCTAAAATATTGGCTACATTAGTAAAAGGAAATTTAATTGAATCAAGTCCAGGTGTAGATGGTGGATACAAATTGCAAAAAGGAGCTAACGAGATTACGTTTCTTCATGTAATAGAGCTAATTGAAGGAAAGCGTACTATGTTTCAGTGTGATATTAATCACCATACTGAAAGTTCCGACTGCCTGATTCAACAGGTAATGGATGATGCTGAACACACACTTAAGCATTTTCTGACCACGAAAACGATTCAAGATATTGCAATGAAAGTGGATCATAGTGAAGAAAAACATATAACAAAAAACATATAAAATTTTTTAAAACTATAATAGACAAAATAACTCCATAATGGTTTTAATGAGGTGAACATAATGTTGATATATGATTGTACAATTATTGGTGGCGGACCAGCTGGCTTGAATGCAGCTCTTGTATTAGGAAGAGCAAAGAGAAACACGTTATTAGTTGATGAAGGTAAGCCGAGAAATGCTGTTACACAAGAATCACATGGTTTCTTAACGAGAGATGGTATCACGCCACAAGAATTTAGAGCCATAGCATATGAGGAGGTACTAGGATATCCTTCTGTAATGCATAAACAAGACAGAGTAGATACGATTCAACGAGATGAGAAAGGATTTTTACTTCAGACTCGTAAAGGAGAAACTGTAATTACTAAGAAAATCATCCTAGCGACAGGTTTAAAGGAAACATTGCCACCTATCCCTAATATTCATCAATATTATGGGAAAAGCCTATTCGTATGCCCATTTTGTGATGGGTGGGAATTACGGGATAAACAACTCGTGATTTTAGCAAAGGGAGATAGAGCTTTTCATTTAGCAAAAATGGTATATAACTGGTCCCAGGATCTTATCATATGTACAAATGGAGATAGTGACCTTTCAACAGAACAGCTATATCTGTTACAGAAAAAAGGGATACAAGTGTTGGAAAATATAATTACTGCCATTGAAGGGGATGACAGAAAAATGAATGCCATCACATTCCATAACAGAGAATCTTTGTCCCGACAAGGTGGTTTTGTCGATGTAGAGTGGACGCATGCTTCTCAACTACAAGATATTTTAGGTTGTGAAACCGACGAAAAAGGAGCTGTCAAAACAAATATAACCGGTCAAACTAACATCCCAGGAGTATTCGCTGCAGGTGATACTTCTATTATTGCTCCCTCCCAACTTATCATAGCTGCGAGTGAAGGGAGTAAAGCAGCCATAGGAGTAATGAAGGAATTGACGGATGAAGAATTTCTCGACTAAACATACAAAAGACAGAGCAAGGCGTTTATTCATACAATGAGTGTTCAGAAAGTCGTATATATTTTCACTTTTGGGTATGTTCTATTTTTAATAAATAAGGAATTGGAGCTTAGTATGGAAAATAATATTTTTGAACAGATGGCAAGAAGATATGATACAGAAGAAAGAATGAAATTAGCTAAAATTATAATTAAGGAAGTAAGACAAGAGTTACAAAATAGTACATCAAAATCTCTAATAGATTATGGCAGTGGTACTGGTCTAATTAGTTTGGAATTATCAGACTTAGTAGATTCTATTTTGTTGATTGATTCATCAAGACAAATGTTAGAGGTTGCGACAGCAAAAATTTCTCGCAGAGGTATCACCAACTCAAAAGTGCTTTATTCAGATTTTACAGAAAGAACTCCTAATCTTCAGGCAGATATAGTTTTAATGTCGCTAGTACTTCTTCATATTCCAGATACGACAAAAATTTTACAAGAACTATATACCATTTTAAATAAAAATGGCAAGCTACTTATAATTGATTTTGATAAACATGATAAGGTGAATCATCCAAAAGTTCATAACGGTTTTTCACATAAAGAACTGAAAAAAAGATTATTAGAGGTTGGATTTAAATCAACTGAAATCAAAACATTTCATTATGGTACTGGTATTTTTATGAATCAAGATGCATCCATGTTTATATCCAGTAGCATAAAGTAATTCCCCCCCCTTTTTTAGGTTTGTTTTTAAACTGTATTTGCGTTCTTTACAAAAGAAAGATGAGCTACTGTTTATTTGTTACGCACACCAAGTTGCTAGTCTATATAGGTGTTTTTCTCCTTATGGACTATATTTTTCTGGACGAGCATATGAATAAAAGGTGCGCTTTTTATGCATCTATTTGTCACTCAGCCCGAGGCCAAACACTGATAAATCAAAGATGTATAAAAAGCTGCATAAGTTATAATAGGAATCCTTTCTAAACCTCTTGCGTCGCAAGGGGTTCTTTTTGTAGTGTCTTCCGGAAAGAGACATTATGTTAACTGATTTTGTATATTCTATTCACTTTTCATATTAGCATTCATTAGTAAAAAATAAGAAAGAATAACATAGCATTTTCTTCCTGTGATAGCATCAATTTAAGTAAATTCATAAATAAATTAGGGAGAGATCAAAATGATAGTTCGTTTAGTAAAAGGATCAGATTATTATGTAATATCTCCGTTAATCAACGACTGGTGGAATGGAAGGCAAATGTCTGACTTGTTGCCAAAGCTTTTTTTTGATCATTTTAAAAATACTAGCTTTATTGTTGAAGAAGAAGGTGAAATCATAGGCTTTTTAATTGGATTCTTATCTCAATCTTATTCGAATGAAGCATACATTCATTTTGTTGGAATCCATCCGCAGTACAGGGGAAAAGGTATTGGGAGACAACTATATAATCAATTTTTCGATGTAATTAAACAAAGTGGCCGCAATATTGTTCGCTGTGTGACTTCTCCTGTGAATAAAGCTTCAATTGCTTATCATACTAAAATGGGTTTTGAAATTGAACAGGGGAATAAAGACAATCAAGATAAGGTTCTATTTGTAAAGTACTTGAATTAATTCAAGTACTTTTCCTACCGATAAAAAACATTATGGTAACTAAAGCTGTATAGGGCAACCATCTCTAAAGACAAGCTTTGTAAACAAATGTAAACAATAAATGTTTACATTTGTTTACAGATAAAGTATTATTTTTGTAAGGAGATGTATTATATGTCTAATTATAGAAAAAGAATGTTCCGAGGAGCAAAAATCGAAGATTGTATTTTGGATTTTATTGATATGGAAAAAGAGCTCACCAAGTCTATAAAGGTAACTACAGGCGATGAGAAATATTATTATCTGGCATGAGTAAAGCTTACCGTATGATTGTAAATCGTTTAGTAAGAGAATTCGATTATTCTAAAGGGGGAGTCGCCATGGATATAAAATTAACAGAGTTAATAGAGTCATTAGAAAAAAGATCCTTAGATGCAAAAGAAAAAAGTAATTTTAAGGAAAAGGATTTTTTAACGGGTGGATTTTATGATGAAATCCCTGATGAAGCAAAAGAAGAAATTAAAAAAATACCTGTAGAATTACAAAAAGGTCTTTTTGAAGGTATGTCTATTGCATATGAAAAAATAATGATTGATCTAGAATTGATTCTTAAATCAGAAGACGCTGATAAGTTGAGCTATACAGAGAGGTTATCCGTAAATTATCAAAGAATGGCGGACATGCTTAAAGAAAAATTTGAGCTTGATAAGACTGATTATAGAAGTGGATATTTGCAAGGTGAAGCTTCTGCTTATCAAATGGTCGGAGAAGAGATACAGATGATTTTTCAAATGAACGAATTAGGAAGAAATTAATTTAGACCTAAGGAGGAGCGAGCCTATGCACTTTTTAAGTTGGTATGATTGGATTACTCCAACAAACCCTTATGCTGCACTATTGTTAGGACTGATTTTTATAACCCTTTTAGCTTTGAATATTTGGTTTCAGATTAAAAGTTGGAGCACACTCCTTATAAGCCTAACAACCGGTGTATTAGTAGTTTTTATAGGAGTAATAATACTCAATAGCATAGGTTGGTATAATTAATTTGATAAAAATATATAAAAACACCTAATTATTTAGTTAGGTGTTTTTTGTTCCTTCCTAAACCCGTGATTATGGTAACTAATAATGTATGATATATACAAGCTAAGGGGGGATAAAGTATATGACAAACTTATATTTGGTTCGTCATGCTCATTCAATTTACACACCAGATGAAATGGGAAGGCCTTTATCAAAAAAAGGGTTTTTAGATGCTAATTATATTACTAATCTACTTGAAAATGAAGATATACATATTGCTATTTCAAGTCCATATAAACGAGCCTTTCAAACAATTGAAGGGGTGTCTAATCACTTTAATTTAGAAATTCAAATAGAATTTGAACTAAGGGAAAGAAAACTTAGTTCCTATCCGATAGATGATTTTAAGACGGCTATTACAAAAGTTTGGGAAGATCCCTCCTTTTGTTTAAAGGGAGGAGAGTCCAATAGGATAGCTCAACAAAGAGGAATAGCATGTATCTTTAAAATTCTAGAGAAGCATAAAGGAAAAAATATTGTAATCGGAACACATGGTAATATTATAGTGCTTATTATGAATTATTTTGATGCAAGATACGACTTTGATTTCTGGAAGAACCTACAGATGCCCGATATCTACAAGTTATCTTTTGAAGGAAATAATTTAAAGGCGATTTCAAGAGTACTAATTAATGAATTCCTATAATTGGTTTTATGTTAACTAGTTCTTTATACCGTATATATTATAAGAATGAAAAAAGAGCTATCTATAGCTCTTTTTTCATTTTTACTTAATAGCTCCATTAAGGCTATCTTTTGCTTTTTTCATAGGCTTATATACAAATACGTGTAAAGATAACCCTATAACTGCGATGATATTTAAAATAATACTCATAATTGGTAATGTCCATTCAAAGAACGTAGGTAAGTGTCTATTCAAACTTATCGTAGAAGAACTAACTCCTATTATTAAAATGGAAATTAGTAAGGGTAAATTTTTTATCAATGTAAATCCTCCTATACATTTTCACTATTTATATTACGATAAAAAGAAAAAATGTATTTCCGTTAGACTTTCCGATAAAGGTACATTATGTTGACTAGATATATATACGGT
>DATMFE010000313.1:0-7726 GCA_035556295.1 Ureibacillus sp. | reverse complement strand
GATCGATTAACAACCTTATCATAGTGATTATAGCCAAAGCTTGTCAGCCAGGTTTTATTTACATTAATATAATGCCAATCTTTTACCGCTTGCAATGAAACAAGACACGAGGTTGACTCAAATATTTTGCGAAATCTCTCTTCCTCCAGTAGATGTCGTTCCGTAACATCCCGAATCGAACAAACATAAACATGTTGCCCTCCAATTTTCGCCTCACCAAGTTGAATGTCAGCTGGAAAAACATCTGTATTCTTACAGATAGCAAACGTTTCAATAATCCTACCTAGTTTATGGGGGTCTGAATAATAACTAGTTATACTAGGAACAAGCAAATCAATCGGCTCTCCACTCAATTCTTCTTCTGTATACCCAAACATCTTTGTGATAGCAGGGTTAATTGTTAAAATTTTTCCTGTGTTATCAAATGTGACAAGAGTATCTATCAATGTTTGATTAATAACCTTCAGCGCTTCATTTTGAAATTTTATCTGTTCTTGATATTGATAGATTTTTACGAAGGCTTCCACTTTCATCTTCAATGTTTCTGGGTGAAACGGTTTAAATATGTAATCAATCGCTCCTGCATGATAACCCTCCTTAACATACTCTATAGCCTGACTAATAGCAGTTAGAAAGATAATCGGAATATGTTTTGATTTTTCACGAGATTTTATCAATTTTGCTGTTTCAAACCCATCTAACCCCGGCATTTGTACATCAAGCAAAATAACAGCAATATCTTCTATTAACACACGCTTCAATGCCTCTTCTCCCGAATTGACACTAATTAAATGATAGTCTGATAAGGTAAGTATGCTCTCAAGTGCCAATAAATTTTCAGGACGGTCATCTACTAATAATATATTTACTTTCTTTTCATCTTTCCTCCATATGTCGATATAGTTTTTCATTTAAAACGCCCCCTGTGCATTGTCTATTAAGTTTAAAAACTGACTTTTCTATCAAAGTAGTATGTAAAACGAATTCAACTATTTATATAGCCATACCCGCATTAAAGATAGAAGCTGATCTATATAAACAGGTTTACTTATATAATCAGATGCACCCACTTCTATACATTTTTCTTTATCATGTGCCATAGCTTTTGCCGTCAATGCAATAATTGGGAGCTTCCTGTACTCCGTCATTTCCCGAATTGCATATATCGTTTCATACCCATTCATTTCAGGCATCATAATATCCATAAGAATTAAATCCACATCAGAATTTTCCTTTAAGACATCTATTCCATCCTTCCCATTCTGAGCAAAGACTATTTTCATTTGCTTGTTTTCTAGCGCGGAAGTAATGGCAAATATGTTTCTCATATCATCATCAATAACAAGAATTTTTTTCCCTATAAACAGAGCATCCTCTTGGTCTAAAGCTACTGTCTTCCGTTCATTTTCATCTATAACCTCAATAGCAGCAGCTGCTTCTTTTACATTACTAGTTTCATATATCGGTAAATATAATGTAAAAATACTCCCCTTCCCTGAATCACTTTCTACTTTTATATTACCGCCTAACAAACTAGCAAGATCCTGACTAATGGAGAGACCTAACCCAGTACCTCCATACTTCCGACTAGTCGTTCCATCCCCTTGCTGAAAGGCTTGAAATATTAACTGTTGTTTCTCCTTTGGTATCCCAATACCGGTATCTTTTATTGAAAAGGCTATTGTTTTATTCATATGTACTTGATGAACATATAGCGTAACCATACCTTCTGCTGTAAATTTAATGGCATTTGAAAGTAAATTTCTTATAATTTGTTGTAATCGATACTGGTCAGTCCATATTGTTTCCGGAAGATTTTCTTCCAATTGAATAGATAAATGAAGTCCCTTTTGCCTAGCAAGTGGCAAAAATTGACGTTCAACAAATACACATATATTCTTTAATAGGACTTCACTAGGAATGATGTCTATTTTTCCCGATTCTATTTTCGATAAATCTAATACTTCATTTATAAGCTGCAATAAATCATTCCCAGATTTATAAATCGTATCAGCAAAAATCACTTGTTGCTCTGTAAGATTTCCTTTTGTATTTTCAGCAAGCAGATTAGCAAGAACAAGTAAGCTATTCAGCGGTGAACGTAACTCATGGGACATATTAGCAAGAAATTCTGACTTATAATTTGAAGTAAGCTCCAATTGTTTGGCCTGTTCCTCAAGCTTTGCGTTCATACAAACTAGCTCATTATGGTGTAGCTGCAACTCTTCAGACTGACTTTGTAACTCTTCTGTTAAATCTTTCGATGCTTTCAAAAGATTTTCAATCTGCATTCGCCCACTAACACTCTTTACTGTAACCCCTATTTGGTTAGCTACTTGGGTTATCAATGTTTGTTGGATCGGTGTGAATTCTTTAAACTTTGCTAGTTCGATAACAACTATAACCTCTCCTTCATATTCAACCGGTATCATCATAAGATTCGCCGGCGATGCTGATCCAACACCAGAAGTGATTTTAATGTAATCTTTCGGGAGATCTGTTAAATAAATCGTTCGCTTTTCAAGCGCTGCTTGTCCTACAATTCCTTCTCCATACCCGAAACTAAATTGACCGTTATTTTGCCCATTAAATGCATAGGATGCAATGCTATGAAATCTCGCTTCCCCTGTTCCTTGTTTAACATAAAAAACACCATAGTTTGCATCAATCATGGAAGTAATTTTATTAATAAATTGTTGACCTAACGTTTTAAGATCATGAATTCCTTGATACATCGTAGCCATTTCGACAATATTTGTTTCCAACCAGCTTTTTTCCTTTATCGAATATGCCATTTTATTAAATGCCGTTGCGATATCTTCAACTTCGTCTCGGGAATTAACTTCAATCTTAGGTATTTCTATTTCATTGCTAGAATTTTCTGTCATTTTTTTAATCACATTTGTGATTTTAGAAAGATTTTTTGTTAGATTCCTAGAAATTAGTAGTCCGATAATCATATTTAACAGTACAGCAAGTACACTGAATATGATTAGCATGTGTTTCATTCGTCTTTCTTTTTTTGAATATTCCTCCCTGGACACATCCATCATTACCTGTTGGCGTTCAGCAAGTGACGTCGTTAGCAAGGATAGCTCATTCCCAATCGGAAACAGTTTATTGACAAAATATTCAGAAGCCTGTTCTTGATCAACATCTTCTTCAAATATACTTAATATTTCTTCGTATCTCGTTTGAAACTCTTGATTAAGTTCGCCTAATTTGATAATGTCTGCTTCACTTTCAGATTCAACAATCAGTTTATTGGTTTCATCAATTAAATGCTTCATGTCGTTATTTTCATTCTCTAGATTTTCCTTAAACTCAGAATTTCCTGTTAGAAGATAACCTCGTAAACTATTGGTCTGTTGATAAGATAATACTTGTATAGATTTCACGTTATTTAAAATCGTTATCTGTTGATTCTCGATTTTCACATAAGAACTATCTGCCTTATTTATGTAATAGAAAATAACTCCTATTGTTCCTCCAGAAAAAAGAGAAACAGAAAGAAAACCGATAATCAATTTTTTACTTATTGTTAACCTCACTTAATCTTCCCTCTCCTTTTCTATTAACCTCATTCTAATACTAATTATCCAAGACTTATCTCCCGTATCTTTAAATAAAATTATAACTCACTTTTCAACACTTGATGTAATCATTTATAACGTATTCACTAAAAACTTTAATAGTTTCAAAACTATAATCATTATATATATCTTGTATTTTATAATTCTCACCAACCCCCCCTTGATTTCGACACAAAATATACACAATTATACAGACTTATTTCGACATACATATATAAATTATTTATCATATACTTATTCACAGGAATTACATGTAACAAAAAATCACATTTCAAATGAAAGGCTGTGCTAAACCATCTTGTTGTCAGCAGCATTCTATAACAAAGTCAAACTAAAAACAGATAAACTTTGGAGGAAGATAAAGTGACGGTGACTCAACTAAAAAACAAACAAATTTTTTCTGATTATTCTATAAATTATTTTCATGATGAGATGTTTACTCCTGACGGAAAAATTAAAGCATCTTATGCAAAGCTTTTTCATCAGTTTTCAAAAATGGGAATTGATGAGTTATCAGTCAGAAACTCATTGATGCAGTCGCAAATGCTGAAACAAGGAATCACATTTACACTATATGACACGAACGATACGGATGCAGATTCCGAACGAACAATTCCATTTGACCTTATCCCGAGAATTATTACATCGAATGAATGGCAACTACTAGAAGAGGGGCTGAAACAAAGAGTTCGCGCCCTAAATATGTTTATTAAAGATGTATACCACGAGCAAAATATTTTTAAAGATAATCTTATTCCAAGAAAAATGATTATCACAAATCCATACTTTCAACCAGATATGGTTGGTCTGAACATCCCAAACGACAATTATATCCCCCTTTCAGGAATTGATTTAATACGGAGTGAAACAGGAGAATTTTATGTGTTAGAAGATAATTTGCGAAATCCATCAGGATTGTCTTACGTATATAAAAATCGTGATTTAATGATGCAGCGCTTCCCTGAATTATTCTTTGAATACCAGGTTCGCGACATTCACCAAGGTTTAAATGATTTACTTAGCAGCTTACGTAGTTTAGCACCTAATAATAAACAGGATCCTCTAGTTGTCTTATTAACACCTGGTGTCCATAACTCAGCTTACTATGACCATGTCTTTCTTGCCCAAGAGATGGGAATTGAGCTCGTCGAAGGAAGAGACTTGACGGTCATTGATCAAAAAGTGTATCTAAAAAGCGTTGAAGGACTTCGTCAAGTGGATGTTATCTATCGACGAATTGATGATGATTTCCTAGACCCGCTTGCTTTTCGTCCGGATTCTTTACTTGGTGTGCCTGGACTTATGAATGCTTACCGTGCTGGAACTGTAGCCCTTACAAATGCACCTGGTACAGGTATAGCTGATGATAAAGCTGTATATGCGTATGTTCCTAAGATGATTCGTTATTATTTGAATGAAGAACCTATTATTCAAAATGTACCTACATATATCCTTACAAATCAAGAAGAAAAAGAATTCGTTCTTGATAATCTTTCAACTATGGTTGTAAAAGAACGGACACTCTCTGGAGGTTACGGCATGTTAATTGGACCGACGGCTTCTGAAACAGAGATTATGGAATTTGCACAAAAAATTAAGCAACATCCTGAACGCTTTATCGCGCAACCGACAATCAAACTCTCTTGCTCACCTACTTTAACGAATCATAAAAACATCGCTCCTCGTCATATTGATTTACGTGCATTTGTTTTTATGGGGGAAGATATTCAACTTGTTCCCGGAGGGCTTACACGAGTCGCATTAAGGGAAGGTTCACTAGTGGTTAATTCATCGCAAGGCGGCGGTACAAAAGATACATGGGTTTTATAACCCTCTTTAAATTAAACAAAATTTTATCGATGAGGTGTTTGAAATGATGAATCGTTGTGCTGAATTAATGTTTTGGGTAGGACGCTATCTAGAAAGAATTGAAAATCATACAAGGTTAATAGATGTAAACTATCATCTTCGTCATGAATTAAAAAGAAATGCAACGGAACAAGACTATAACTGGGAACGACTTGTCGGCGCAATTGGCCATGTTGACATATTTAAGAGCAAGTATGAAACGATTAACGAAAAAACAATCCTTCACTTCTTAACATTTGACAAAACAAATCAAAACTCTATTTTCTCCTGTGTACAACAAACTAGAACCAACATACGGGTTCTTCGACAATACCTCCCAAATGAGTTATGGGATATTATAAACTCCCTTTACCTTTGGTTAAAAGAACGAGATATAGATTCCGTTATGAGGCAGTCTCCTTACCTTTTCTATCAACAGATCAGAGAACGATTGACTATTTTTAACGGCACTGTAGATTCTACAATGGTCCGCAATCAAGAATGGAACTTCATTCAAGCCGGAAAAAATTTGGAACGAGCTGAAAATATTCTTAAAACCCTTAATACCATTCATCTTAATTTTATAGAGGATGGGTGTCTATCACAAGATAATAACAATTACAATCGTATGCTTGCTCTATTAAAATCGGTTGGTGGTTATGAAGGCTTCCGTAAATTTTATGCAAATAATGTTACATTCGAAAACGTAATTGAATTTTTAATCCTTAATTCAACTTTTCCAAGATCCGTTCATTTTGCGTTAACTTCTTTAGAAGCAAATTTACAAAGTATTAAACAGAAAGATTATAATTTCTCCTTTCTATCAAATCAAGAGGTTGAACTTACAGGAAAAATGAAAGAAATTCGTGAAGGTGTTCGAGAAGAGCTTTATGAATTAGATTTGCTACGTCAGATGTTACAGTCATGCCATCAGCTTGGTGATACAATCTCAAAAACTTTCTTTCAAGAGGAGTATGTTGAAGCGTGAAATACGAAATTAACCATCTTACAAGGTATACCTATCAAGACCCAGTAGTCGACAGTATTAATGAAGTTCGTCTCACACCTAGAAAAGATGAACGCCAGATATACTGCGAACAAAATATTTTAATTAAACCAAAAGTTTCATTATTTTCGTATAAAGACTATTTTGGTAATACTGTCCATTATTTCACAACCCCAACATCTCATCAGGAACTTTTAATCAAATCACATTCTATCGTTGAAATAAAAGATATCGATGATAGACAAGTTACAAACCACGTTCCTTTTGAGACTGAATGCAACATATTAACAAGTGAAACCTTTCAAAATAACTTTGCAGAATTTTTAATGGAAACAAATTATACACGTGTAACGCCTGAGTTACAGACATTTTATGATGAAACCGTTCGTACATATCAAGTTAAAAGTGTTTATCAACTTCTTGAGGAAATTTCAAATCTACTACATACAAGCTTAATCTATGATACCGGAGCGACTAATGTTCACACGACAGTCGAAGAGACATTACGTTTAAAACGAGGTGTCTGTCAAGACTATGCCCATTTAATGATTACACTTTGCCGTTTGTCTAATATTCCATCTAGATATGTAAGTGGATACCAATTCATTGGGGATATTCACAATAATCAAGCCGACATTCAGCACGCCTCTCATGCATGGGTCGAAGCTTATGTTCCTAAAGTCGGATGGATTGGTTTTGACCCAACTAATAACGGTAAAATCGATTGGCGCTATATTAAAATTGGCCACGGTCGCAATTATCAAGATATCGTCCCTGTCAAAGGTGTTTATCAGGGTTTAGGCGGGCAGCGATTGGACGTATCCGTTGATGTAAAAATTTTAAACTAACCCTTTAAGATAACAAACAATAAGTGACAGGCACCGTCTAGAAATTGATGGTACCTGCTATTAAAACATAATTAAATAGTATCATTCATTTAAGAATAAAAAATTTCTCTACATACTGAAGAGGTGAACCAATTTATAGTTCACCTCTCTTTATTTAATTACTATATAATTGTTTTACTTTACTCCCATGGAGCACAAAGTAGGCACCAAGTAAAATTAGGACAAGAATCCCTAATAATGCGTATAGCGTGCGGAACCCCACTAAAGGAATAACGAAGCCTAGTAAAAATGGACCGATACCAATTCCAAAATCAAGTCCAATATAAAAGGTTGAAATCGCAAGTCCAATGTTTTTCGGCGGAGCAACTTTCGCTGCAATAGCTTGAGCGCTAGACATATACGTACCAAAGCCAAATGCAAGCAAAGCACTT
>DATMFE010000312.1:0-3362 GCA_035556295.1 Ureibacillus sp. | reverse complement strand
ACCCCTAAGCGTTTCGATAAATGATAGAGAACTTCACTGCTTGCATGAATTTCACCTTGTTCAAATCGATGTAGCTCTTCTTCTGTACAAATTCCTTCTGATAACTCGACAGTTGTCATTTCCGCAATCTTTCGCAGATCTCGAATCAGCTGACCTACTTGTTTTTTATCATTCAAAAAATCACCTTACTTAATGTCGTCAATAAACTCTGTGAAAACAACGTTCCATTATGTTTTTATAAGTCTATTGTACCATTTAGGTGGTTTTTTTATCAATAGACTAAAGCAAAATTATTCCAAAGTAAATTCGTCAAATTATATTTGAATTACTCTATAATCTCCCCATTATCATCATACTGAATATCTTCATCCAAATCTTCTAGATTCTCCTCTTGCCAGTGTTTCTGTTCTTCTGGTGTCATCTCAGCCCACTCAGTTTGACTATCCACCCACGGATCACCAGTCCATTTAGGTGTTTCACCTTCTTTAAGACTAGCTTTTTCCTCTTCTGCACGTTTCCTATAGTATTCTTCTGATTGAGTATCTTCTTGTGCAGCCTCAGCATTTAATTCTTCCTCAATTTCAGCTTCTTCAGCCCATGTTTCAGCTTGATTTGCTTCATAATTATCGATTGTTTCTTGACTAACTGGAGATTCCGCTTCCTTCTTTTTCTCTGCTTGTTTAGCTGCGATACGTTGTTGTTCAGCAATCTTTTGTTGTCTTTGTTGTTCGGCTATTTCTACTTGTCGTTTAGCTTCCGCTTCTTCTTTTACTTTTTGTTCTGCTAATTCCTTAGCCTTTTTTTCTACTTCAACTTTTGTAGCGTAGGCACGTAAATCTTTCTGTTCATCTTGAATTTGTTGAGATTCAGATTTCGTATTTAATTCTCTTTCATTAGTCTTTTTTTCTGGCTTTACAGCAGTTTCTTCCTTAGAATTCTCAGCGTTCTTCTCTTCCCCTTGGTCACATGCTCCCATAGTGAAACTCAAAGACAACAAAATGCTACCAACTAACAACTTTTTCACAGCATTCTCCCCTTAACTTTTCTCTGTATGGAGTGTTACATTAAACTGATAAACTGATTTGACTAACTAATTTTTCTAAGTCCTTAATTAATTCTTTAGGGGTCCATATATTGTTCATTACGTCATTACATATCTTTAGAAGCTCAAGTTTAACTTCTGTGCTAATTTCCTCAGGTTTTAATTGTTCATTCAAAACACACAGCCCCCTTAATGAGTAAATAATATCATGAAAAAGGTTATTTTTGTTATCTCCTCAATTATTTTTCTTCTCAGTTTTTCGATAATTTTCTTTTTGAATCATTCTTATTCTTTGCATTTTCTTCCCTATAATTAATGTAATCCATCATTATACTTTCTATAACTTTTAATAATTCTTTTACTTGCTTTTCTGTAAATAAGCATTCTCTAATAGGTTCTCTTATCTTCTTAATCTTCGTGTACTTCTTACCATCTACACCAAAGTAATCTCTTCTTCCTATTGCATAATTTAATTCATGGGTTACTAGATTAAAAGGCTTTCCCTTCCTTATCTACTCTCTGTTCCTTGTACTCTTAATGATTATCTTTTTTGCACTTGTCACAATATGTATCATAAGCTAATTGACGTCATTCCTCTGTGTTACATATCTTAGATGGCTTCTTAGGCATGTTGTTTAGCCACCTTTTTTACCATTTATTATTTAGCACATATTTTAATTTGCATACTATAGATATAATAAAAAGCCACTCTTCAGAGTGACTTAGCATTAGATTTATTTTTTACTTCTTCAGGTACATAATCTAAAAGTGTGGATATTATCATATTAAAATGCCATGGAGTAAGGTTTTTACCAGCACTTTCTTTTAGCTCAGTTCTTAGTTTTTCGCCCCATACTGGATATTTATTATTACTTTGTGCTTCCTCTAACATATGATCTACTACATTTATTACTTTATAATACTCATTTTCTTTTGCACTGATATAATAATCTTTTTGTTTATAATCCATAACTCCACCTCCTTTTAGTTACTTATTATTTTCTCTTCATTAACCAAATCAAACTTGTTAATTACCTAAAATAAAAAGTCGACCCTATGATTGACTTTCTCGACTGAATTAAATATCATCTCTTTCAGTCGCTTTAAATACTGCTTTAATTTTGTAGGTATCTTTCTTACCTTTTACGGCAGTAACCCTTGTAATCAGTTCAATAATAACCCCTGAAACTGAATGGTATTGCAGGTCCTGAAATAGGCGTCTGCCCCCCACCCAAAAATTTTGGAGCTTTCGCAGGATACCCTAACGGATAATTTCCCCACCAGCTGTCAACTTCACCACTAGAATTCAGTACATATCCAGTAGGACGTCCAAAAGAAGGCATGAAATAAGGGTAGAAAGCATAGTTAAAAGGAGTATAAAAATTAGAATAGAACATTTAATCACCTACTTTGTTTCAACTTGTAAAAAACCTTCATTAAGATATGAAATCTTTTCTTTTATTGTGAAGCATCATTCTCAATAACTTCTATAACATTGTCTTTATTTATAACATTGAAATAACTTTAAAAGAGATAATAGGCTATTTTTTTGAAACTCTTTTTAACCTTTTCTCCCTTCAAATACAGAAAAAACAGCACATCCATGTGCTGCTTCCCCCAAGTTCATATAATTTATAACACTATATATCTTTGCAACTTAAATAGAATCAAATACTTGACGCAGTTGAGCTGCGCTTTTATTGATCGCCTGCTGAGCGAGTGGGACAAATTCATGAAACCCTAAAAATCCGTGAATCATCGTTTCATAATTTTCATAGGTGACGGGAACACCGTGATTTTTTAATGCGTCCGCGTAGTCTTTTCCGCTATCTCTTAGAGGATCATACTGTGCTGTAATAATGGTAGCGCTCGGTAGACTCGATAAATCTTCTAGTAATACCGGAGCGTTATAGGGATGCTGTTCTTCTTCTTTATTGTTTAAGTAGTGAAGACGAAACCAATCCATAAGATCTTTTGAAAGAAAATATCCTTCCCCATTTTCTTTCATAGAGGCAGGGTGCTGATTTTTAAATCCTACAGATGGATAAATAAGCAGCTGATGAACAATAGACGGACCCTGTCTTTCTTTTGCTAAAATGCTCACAACCGCAGCAAGGTTGCCACCGGCACTGTCGCCACCGACGGCAATTTTATTTGAATTGATATTTAATTGAGACGCATGAGCTGAAATCCAATCCAGGGCGTCATAGGCATCGTTTACTGCAGCGGGAAATTTATCTTCGGGAGCAAGACGGTAATCAACAGACACTACAATACAGTTTGCTTCATTTGCATACGACCTGCATATAGAGTCATGAGT
>DATMFE010000311.1:0-7328 GCA_035556295.1 Ureibacillus sp. | reverse complement strand
GAGGAAACACCTGATATTAAATCGGATGTTTCAGCATTAACTCCGTCTATTAAAGGTGAAGTTGAATTTGATAAGGTAAGCTTTACTTATATTGAAGATAATGAGCCAGTATTGAAAAATATATCATTCAAAGCTGAACTTGGAGATACTGTTGGAATAATTGGTGCCACAGGTAGCGGCAAATCTACCATAATAAAATTGATTCCTAGATTATTTGATGTGACGCAGGGTGAAATTCGAATTGATGGTGTTCCCATTAAACAATTAGAAATTCAAACTTTGCGTAGTGCCATCGCCTTTGCACCGCAAAAGGCAACTCTGTTCTCAAAATCAATAGAAGAGAATGTGAGATACGGTAAAGAAGATGCTTCAATAGAGGAAATTTACGATGCGTTGCAAGCTTCTCAAGCATTGGAATTTGTGGAGAAGTTTGCAGAAAAAGAAAACTATCCTATTACACAGGGGGCTACTAATTTATCTGGTGGACAAAAGCAACGTCTTGCCATGGCACGTGCATTTGTAAGGAAACCAGCTATCTTAATATTGGATGATACAACATCTGCTGTTGATAGTATTTCTGAAAAGAAAATACAAAAGGCAATTCTTGAAAAATTCAATGAAAGTACGAAGTTTATCGTTTCATCGAAAGTTTCATCAATCCAACATGCTAATCAAATCTTAGTAATTGAGGACGGTTTTATCGTTGGGCATGGAACCCACGAGGAACTTCTGAAAGGCAATAAACCATATCGGGAAATTGTGGAAACTCAACTAGTAAAAGGAGGAACGTTAAGTGAGTAATGCCATTCAACCTCCTATAGCTCAAAATAACAGACCACCTGTACAACGTTCTCCATTAAAACATCCTGGTGGAAGGTTTAATGGACCAGCTGAGAAGGCGAAAGACCAAAAAGGAACGATAAAACGGATTTGGTCCTACCTAAAGAATCAAAGACTCGGTTTAGTGAGTGCCATTGTTTTTGTTATTCTATCTTCTCTTTTAAGTTTATTAGGACCTTTACTTATTGGGTACATTATCGATCAATATATTCTTGTGAAAGATATTGATGGAACGTTCAGAATGGTCCTATTATTAACCGCTATCTATGTAGTGGGTGCATTCTTAACTTGGTTGCAAACATTTGTCATGATTTATGTGTCGCAAAAGACAATTTGGCAACTTCGGCAACAGTTATTTGAAAAGTTTCAATTGCTACCGTTAACATCCTTTGATAAACGTTCACAAGGCGATTTGATGAGCCGAATGACAAATGATATTGAAAATTTAAATGCAGCACTTTCCCAAAGTGTAATACAAATTATCTCAACTATATTAACTGTTATTGGATCTGCAATTGCGATGTTTTATTTAAATTGGATCCTTGCAATTGTTACTATGCTAATCATCCCTTGTATCCTGTGGTCGGCCAACCAAATTATTAAACGTAGTAGCAAAAATTATAAGGCGAAGCAAAGAGACCTAGGAAATTTAAATGGGTTCATCGCAGAAACGATTTCGAATTCAGATATCACTACATTGTTTGGAAAAGAAGAGCAAACGATAGCGCAATTTAATATTGCCAATGAAAAGTTAAGAGATTCCGCAATGCGTGCAGAAATAGTTACGGGATTAATGGGTCCAACAAACAACTTTATTAATACGTTAGGTATTGGAGTTGTGGTCGGTGTAGGTGCTCTATTGTCGATAAGTAACTTGGTCTCAATCGGTATTATTGCATCTTTTATCACTTACTCTAGACAATTTTTACGTCCAATCAATCAATTATCTAATCTTTTTAATACTTTCCAATCAGCTGTAGCGGGGGCAGAGAGAGTTTTTGAAATTATTGATGAGCGTGAAGAACCGAAAGATATACAAAATGCCATTTCGAAAGATAAATTTGAAGGGCATGTCGTGTTTAATCATGTGAATTTCAAATACAACCAAGAAAAAACTGTACTTCGTAATATTTCGTTTGAAGCGAAAACGGGAGAAACAATTGCGTTAGTAGGACCAACCGGATCTGGGAAAACAACCATTATCCAATTGCTAAATCGGTTTTATGACGTTACAAATGGTGAAATATTAATCGATGGAGAAAATATAAAACATTATAAGCTAGATAATTTAAGAGACCATATTGGAGTTGTTCTACAAGATACTTATTTGTTCTCTGGTACAGTGAGAGAAAATATCCGTTATGGAAAACTTGATGCGACCGATGAGGAAGTTGAACAGGCAGCTAAAATTGCTTATGCACACAACTTTATTAAATATTTACCTAAAAGATATGAGACAGTATTGGTCTCTGGAGGGACTAATTTAAGTCAGGGCCAACGTCAATTAATCGCGATTGCTAGAGCCATCCTAGAAAATCCTGATATTTTAATATTAGATGAAGCTACCTCAAGTGTAGATACTATGACAGAGATTCATATTCAAAAAGGACTAAATAACCTAATGCAAGGACGAACAAGTTTTGTCATTGCCCATCGTTTAAAGACAATCGAGAATGCTGACAATATTCTAGTCATTAAAGATGGTTCAATTATTGAACAAGGAAATCATGAATTGTTAATGAAAAAACAAGGGTTTTACTCTAACTTACAACATCAACTTCAACTTCAAGAATAACTTTGAAGCTGTCCAACTATATTAGATGGACGGCTTTTTACTTTCTAGAAAAAAATGAATCTTAGTGGAAATATTTAATTAATCTATATGAATATTTTTTCTATTAATTCATAGTCGAAAGTTTACGCATACAAGCCTCATTCTGAGCGTATAGTAGTGCAAAAGGTTGCAAAAGGCGGTGTACAAGTATTGAAGCGTTGGATTGCACTAATTGTTATTTTATTAGTTTGCTTAGCGGTGGTTGTATATGAGACAAGCGCATCAGACAGAAGTTTCTTCCTACCTGAACCATTGGGTGGAGTGAAAATTGTGGTTGATGCAGGGCATGGTGGTGTAGATGGTGGTGCTTCATCTCAAGCGGTAATTGAAAGTAAGATTACCTTAGCAATTGCAAAAAAGGTTGAGCATCAATTAAAACGTATGGGTGCAGAAGTCATTATGACAAGAACGACAGATGGAGATGTATTGGACGAGCATAAACCAAGTGAGGATTTTGCTACATTAAGGGAACGTAAAAAACAAGATATCTTTTTACGTGAAGAACTCGTCAAATCCAATCAGCCAGATATTTTCATCACTATTCATGCAAATGCAATTCCTGAAGAAAAATGGAGAGGTGCACAAGTTTTCTATCACCAATCTGGCCATCCTAATAGTGAATTGCTAGCAAAATCTGTTCAAGATTCAATTAAGGGTACTTTACAAAACACAGATCGTGAAGCTTTAGCGATAAAGCAAATCTATTTATTGAAAAAGGCAGAAGTACCAGCAGTTTTAATTGAAACTGGGTTCTTAAGTAATAATGAAGAACGTGAGCTTCTAGCGGATGAAAGTTATCAAGAAAAAATGGCTAATGCTATTGTTAATGGAATTGAAAACTATGTAAACATGGAATTTGAATAAAAAAATAGAAAACCATTCGCAAATTTAATGTGAATGGTTTTTTACTTTTTTTATATGTAATTTTTCCAGTTGTAAACGCAATCATATAAATAAGAATTTCATAATTCATATGCTATACTAGAATCAGAATAGAATATAGGGGTGTTGGACTTGATAAACGAACTACAAGTTAGAGAAGTACTCGGTAAACTAGAAGATCCATTTTTACATAAAACTTTAGAACAAACAAATGGAGTTCTAAATGTATCGATAAAAGAAGAAAAGAACCATGTAAGTGTAAAAATTGCCATTGCGAAAACAAATACACCTGAGCAAATGCAATTACAAATGAAGGTTGTAGAAACGTTAAAAGAAGCAGGAGCATCCACTGTTGGAATTCGTTTTGAAGAATTATCTCCTGAAGTGTTAGAAAGTTTCCGTGGTAAAGCAACGGTTGCTGAAACACATGATATCCTTTCTCCATTATCTACTGTTCAAGTAATAGCCATTGCTTCTGGTAAAGGTGGGGTTGGTAAATCTACTGTATCTGTAAACTTAGCTGTTGCCCTTGCACGATTAGGTAAAAAAGTTGGACTAATCGATGCAGACATATATGGTTTTAGTGTACCTGATATGATGGGAATTCAAGAAATGCCTGTTGTGAAAGAAGATCGCATTTATCCAGTTGATCGCATGGGGGTAAAAGTAATCTCTATGGGATTCTTTGTGGAAAATAATGCTCCGATTGTTTGGCGTGGACCAATGTTAGGGAAAGTATTAGATCAGTTCTTCCGTGATGTTGAATGGGGAGATCTAGATTTCTTATTACTTGATTTACCACCAGGTACAGGAGATGTAGCGCTAGATATCCACCAAGCATTACCTACATCTAAAGAAATTATTGTGACTACTCCACACCCAACAGCTGCATTTGTTGCTGCACGTGCTGGTGCGATGGCTTTACAAACAAACCATGATATTCTTGGTGTAATTGAAAATATGGCATGGTTCGAATCAAAAGTCACTGGCGAAAAAGAGTATGTTTTCGGTAAAGGTGGAGGTCCAAAACTTGCGGATGAATTACGTACAGAATTACTAGGACAAGTACCACTAGGTCAACCAGATTGGTCAAGTGAAGATTTTGCTCCATCTATCTATGACGTAGAACATACAACTGGTAAAATTTATTTAGAGATTGCCCAAAAGGTTGTTCAACAATTAGAAAAATAATTAATAAAGCGGATTGCATTTAAAAGTGCAATCCGCTTAACTTTTTTGTTGAATTGTTTTTATTTATCACCAGAACCACCGGAGCTGCCATCGCCTTCACCGCCTGATCCGCCGCCTTCGGATTCTTTGCCACCTTCTTTACTGCTACTAGAAGACCCTTCACCTGATTTTCTAATTAATTCTTGCCATTTTGTTTGCAATAGTGGATCATCAATTGTTTCTTTCACAACCTCCTCCATTTGTTTACGAAGTGTTGCGCTCTTTAAAATGGTTTCTAATTGTTTTTGCATTTCAGGTTGGCCGAAGAATGATACTAAATCTTCTTGGAATGTTGCATTTTTAATTAGCTGAGTCATAATATCTGTTTGCTGTTCCTTCATACTTTTGGCCATTGCTTCTTTAAAAGCTGGATCGTTAAATTGCTTTTTCCAGAATTCCTGAGCTTCTTCAGATAAAAGCGTATCCTTAATAGCAGTTTCAACTTCATTATGGTCAAGGACAATCAATTCTCGAATACTTGGATCTTCTAGAAGTTGACGTAGAGCCTTTTTGCCGTCCTCTGTTTGAATTGAATCAATCATAATTTTTTTTACTTCATCATATGACATGGAAGGTCCAGGCGAATCAGAACAGCTCGCAAGCATCATCAGTGCAAATAAAAGGGATAAAAGGGATAGTGATCGTTTGAACATGTATTTTTTCAGTCCTTTCTCTTAAAGGCTCTCTTTCATTTATTGTTCACATTTTAGGGCATAATATGTATACGTTTGTTAGATGAATTAGCTTTTTTTACAAACCGTTGATAAAATATACAAGGATAACTTGAAAAAGGGGACAGTTTACCGTGACTATACGAAATTGGATTAAGTTTTTCTTCGTGTGCATAATCATTGGTGGTATCGTAACTGGTGTTGCCGGTATTTTTATAAGATGGAATTTCTTTCAACCATATTTAGCTAAAGGTGAAATCCTTGAATTTATCGCTGCTTTTGGTTGGATGATCTTATTAGGTATAACAATGAGCGTCATTGCACAAGCAGGATTTTTTGCTTATTTAACGTTACACCAAGTAGGTGTTGGTGTATTTAGAACACTAACTTTATGGAACTGGGTTCAAGTTTTATTAATTGCCTTTGTGATTTTTGATTTAATTGTATTTCGATTCCAACCAAGTGCACAAAGTGTACAAGATTGGCTATTCTATGGCGCACTACTTATCCTTTTAATAGCGGCGGCAATAGCGACTGCTGTTAAAAAAGTCCAATTAACAAACAAAAAATACATCCTTGTATCATCTTTGTTTTTTATGATTGTCGTAACTTCATTAGAATGGATTATTGCATTAATGGGCCGACAAGGTAATATTGATACATATGTTGCACTGTTATTATTCCCACTTATTGCAGTAAATGCGTACCAATTATTGGCGTTACCAAAGTATAATGCAAAATCGGAAGAAGATCGTAAAAGATTAGAAGCGCGTAGAAAAGCACGTAAATTAGAAGCTGGACAAAAGGCGAAAGCATAGATACAAAAGAACAGGCTAGTACAACTCAACTAATCATGAGTGTACTAGCCTGTTCTTATTCAGGTAACTTTTTAGATTTAATTGTATAACCAAAAATATTTTCTTCAATCGTCATGAACTTCTGTGAACCTAAAAATTTTGTAAGGCTTTCAAAATTGGAAGGCGATTCTTCATGTAATGGGATTGAAATGATTGCACCTTTATCATTTTTATAATCCTCACCCTCTTTGTAGATAGAAGTAGGAGCTAACATATTTATATGTTCATTAAATATCGCTTGCTTTAGTTCATCTGAATAATTGTAATCTGAGGTCATAAACCATAAGGGCTTATTTTGAAAGTGCTTTTCATAAATAGCAACATCCTTATTAAATAGCTCTATTGTATAATCTTTAGCACCTTCTCCGCCAAGTAACCCAATCGGAATATTTCTATCTTTTATCACCTCAATATACTTGGAGGAGCGTTTGATCCATTCAGCATCTACCATTAATAATGGGTATGGCTGTTTCAACGTATTTAACCATTCAATAAACCCATCGTGTGAAAAAGTTACTTCTACAATGATAGATTGTCCATAATTCCCTTTTGAAATGATAACGGGCTCATTAGAAAATTGAAAAACTGACATAATTGAATTCTTCTGAGGAAAGACAAATAAAATGAATACTAGTGCGACGACAAATGCTAACACTAATTTACGAATCATTTATTAACTCCTTTTTATATGGATTTTAAAACAAAATAAGATGTCCCCATAAAAAACTTATGAAATCATGTTGACTTTCATGAATAAACGGTGTTAATATAGAAAAGTCGCCGCTGATAAGGTGATAATGAAATAAAAAAGTTGTTGACATCTATAAGGATAGATGTTAAGATATAAAAGTTGTTGTCGAAAGATGACGATACATGAACCTTGAAAACTGAACAACAAAACGTTAATGAATTAAACGTTTCTATAATATAGAAACACAATTTTGGACATCAATTTTGATGCCAGTATGAATTTTGAGCTAAACTCAAATTCACCATTTTATGGAGAGTTTGATC
>DATMFE010000310.1:0-4460 GCA_035556295.1 Ureibacillus sp. | reverse complement strand
TCATTCTGCCTTTAAACTAAGGGAGAACTACGCATATAGTAAAATTTAAAGGTAATAAACATCACCTGAACAAGGAGGTAATTAGATGGGAAAAGTTTTGTTCTTTAATTTTCCTGGAGAAGGTCATATTAATCCTACAATTCCATTGGTAGAAGAATTGATAAAACAAGGTGAGCAGGTCGTGTATTATTGTGTAGAAGAATATAAAACTAAAATAGAAAAAACGGGTGCATTGTTTCGACCTTACAAAAATTTTTTAACACCTAGTCATATCGCAAAAAGAGTGAACCAAAAGATAGACCCTCTTGAAATGCTGTTGTATATGGGGCAAGCAATGGATGCAACCGTAGAAAAGGTTTTAAAAGAAGTAAGAGATGAGAAATACGATTACGTAATTTATGACAATAACTTTGCTGCAGGGTGGATTATTGCTGACGTTTTAAATCTACCTAAAATTTCTTCTTGTACAACATTTGCGATTAATCAAGAAATCTTCTCCACTTTTATGCAAAATAGAGGAGAAATGGATAAAAACTCCCCAAAGTATCAAGAGATTGAAGAGATTACAACAAAATGGAAAGATAAATACGGCGTAATTCTTACTAATAAAAAAAATCTCATGACATGCCCCGGCGATATCACCCTTGTATACACGTCGAAGTTCTATCAACCTAGTGCTGAAGAATTTGATGAATCTTTTATTTTTGTTGGGCCATCTATTGCAAAACGTCACAATATAGAGTACATTCCATTTAAAGTACAGCATGACACTAAGCTTATCTTTATCTCAATGGGAACCGTATTTAATCAGCAGCCTGAATTATATACAACCTGTTTTGAAGCATTTAGGAAAAGTCCCTATATCGTTATACTAGCAGTAGGAAAGCAGACGGATATTCATCAGTTTGACGATATTCCCTCCAATTTTAGAGTGCATCAATATGTACCTCAATTAGAAATACTAGAACAAGCAGATGTTTTTATTACTCACGGTGGAATGAATAGTTCTAGTGAAGCCCTTTACTTTGGAGTTCCTCTTGTGGTCATTCCTGTTATGGGGGATCAACCAATAGTTGCTAATCAAATTGAAAAATTAGGAGCTGGTTTACAACTTAATCGTTTGAAGCTAGATGCTTCTACATTACGAAACACAACAGAACAAGTGCTATCAAACGCTTCATTTAAGGATAAGAGTTCTTTAGTTGGAAAGTCTTTAAGAGAAGCTGGAGGATATAAAAAAGCAGTAGAAGTTATTCTAAAATTTAAAGAAACCACTTGTATATAACAAGTGGTTTCTTTATGCTACTTTAAATTCTATAAAACATTTACGTATGGTTACCAAGATTATTAGGGCATTTTCTACTTATATATCAAAAAAATCATGAGGCTGTTTACTTTTATCTATTTTCTTTACACCTAACATAATTTTCTTTAGTGTTTTAGGGCTAGGTTCGTATGTAGAATCATTACACAAAGTAGAAATTGTTCGTTTAGATATTTTACTCTCGCTAGCAAATTCATTTTGGGTGATACCTTCCCGATCTAGAAATTTTCCGAATTTGCTCCTCTTTGGATTTTTCCACCACAACTTTACCACTCCTGTTTTTGTTATCATACTGCCCATTTAAAAAACAAGATATACATTCTTTTGCACTTTATTTCATTCTTTTGCACATACTGGACAAGCATCAGCTCATATCATTTATTAAGACGTCAAAAAGAGACGTCACCTTAAATCATTAGGACTGGAGAGAGTAGTATGACAAAAGAATTAGCAATCTCGTTATTAAATCGAAAAGACGTCTATTTAACGTCAGAAGGTAAACAGATGTTAGAGATCATTTTAAAAGAGAAAACCGCATATGAAGAAAAATAAGAAGCTGAAAAATCACGTAGACACCTATCGACCAACTGTGCGGTACCATTCCATTTATCGTACATATGTAGACAGTCTATTTCATGCTACCGAGTTAGACCGAAATCAAATTATAAGGTGTGCACTCTTTACAGCAGCGAACAATCCTGTTTTCTTAGCATTAATGAATCAGTATAAAGTAAGTGACGCCCCTCTCCCCTCCTCTCCATGGCAACCTTCTTCCCACCCGTTATGGATGGAACAAGAGCCAAACATCGAAGAGAAAGGAGGAGGCAAACATGATGACCTTGAGCGAAAAGGAACGCCTACAAGCGCTTTTACGTTACTTGGAACATCAACAGATGGCCAATCTATGTCAGGGGCAGCTATTCAATCCGACCGACAGCCTTCTACCACTGAAAAGACAGCACGGATTACGAGACGTCAGCAACAGATTGAGAGACGAACAAGGACGGTTCCTACCTTACGACTATCCAACAATGGAGGAATTAGACTTGATTTCAGGTAAAGAAGTAGCCTTACAACGAAAACTTAAAATAGAACCGATTGAAGGTTCTTATAATAGCTATGCAGTGAATGAAAAAGAAAAGAGGGATTGGAGTGGGAGTGTCTATTTAGCTTGTGTCGCAGCTATTTTAGCAATAGCCTTTTTTAGCTGACGTCTTTTTAGAATAATGTCGATATTTTGGTCATAAATATATAGCATGAATACAGTTAAGACCGCCTTATAAACTGATGCATAATGGGCGGTCTTTGTTGTAAATATGATTAAAAAATTTTGGGGAGTGGAAAGAGTTTAGGTAACGAAAAACAAGCATAAAGATTCATATAAAATATATCCTTATATATTTTATAATAAAAATGACACAGGAGGTATGTAAATGGAAAATAGTCCTCGTTTCGCAGAATTAGTCTCTGATTTTGAAAAACGGTTAGATCGACATTTAAATGCCAAGGAAAAAGAACTACTTGTATGGATAACCAAAGAAGAAAGTAATAAGTATGTTCAATAATTTACAGTTATCCTCTTCACCTTTTTAAAAATTTTCTTATATATAGCGTAGAACTACCTATACAGGGCAGGTGACACACAGAAAAAATCCTACACACTGAGGTGTAGGATTTTTAAATAGTCCCGAATATTAGATTAGAAACAGAGGGTATACGGTATTGCAAATGAAATGAAAGTTTAACTTTCCATATTATTCTATCAAAAGTATCTTTCCTATTGAATATGGCAACCATCCCAATTTGCTACCTGTATCAGGAATAACAAAAGGTAATAAGTTACAATTTATTCTATTGTAGATTGGGTATTAATCTATAAATGCTTGTTTATCCTCTATTTCACCTGGTTTTGCATATGTAACATACGTGCCTGCCATCATGTCATGAAGACTTCTTTTATCCTTACGGAAAACCACCATGAACACACTTACAATTAACGCAATACCTAATGTAATACCATAAACAATGCCGGCTACAAGAACTCTTAATAGCATTGCTCCAACCCCAAGTTTCTTTCCATTGACTTTGACAATTCTAACTCCAACAATTCGTTTCCCTATAGTGTATCCATACCATAAAATAGGTACAGCAACCGCATAGATGAAACCTATGAGTGATGTAATGGGATCTTCACGATCAAAGTCTCCTGTGATAAGAAAACCAATAAGCCCCAAAGGAATACTTACAATAATGCCATCTAACAGATTTCCTAATAGGCGTATCCAAAATCCTGCTGGTTTTGTTACTTGATCCACTTTATATTTCTCCCCTTCTTGTAAATTAACACTTTATCTATCTAAATAGCTCCTCAGATGATGATAACATGATTAAAGAGGAAGGTAAAAAATATAAAATATTTTAAATTTACCCACTAATAGTAAAATATATGTCTCTAGTATTGATATTACTAAAGACTTGTTCATAGAAAAGAGATAAAAGATTAATTAGATTTTTTAAGTTGTAAATTTCCCTTATTAAAGATAATAACGGCATTATAAGCTTCATATAAGGCATACAAAGGGTAACAAAAAGCCATAAATACAATCATAGTTGGTACCTTTTCAACAACAGGAAAATGGCCGGACAAGAAACTCTTAACCGTAATTCCTAGGTAAATCAATAAAGGAATGATAATAACAGCTAATAACAATAACCACGGGGTCATCTTGGTTTCCTTCAGTTTTTCTCGACAATGCGGACATTTCATTGTAAAAGGACTTGAAAAATCTTCGAAATGCTCAATTGTAATAGGCTTTTGACACCCTGGACAAGGTGTTGATTTTTTCATATAAGTTTCTCCTTTTTGAAATGTAAAAGAATAGAAATAATAGGGTTATTGAATATATAACATTGCTCTTTTGAAAAAGGCTTTAAGTAAGGTTATAGTTAAAGCGCTTGTATATCTTGTTTTTATGTTGTAGATTCGTTTTCATGATATTGATGATGACATTTTGCTCACTTTTCCAATGTACATTAACGTCATGAATCATAGAAGGTTGAATTCCTTGAAGCTCTTTATATTGGTTAAGGGTGCTTCCGGGTTGTCCGTAGTACATTCTAAGAGAATCAGCCTTTT
>DATMFE010000309.1:0-2756 GCA_035556295.1 Ureibacillus sp. | reverse complement strand
TGTAACAGTATCATAGCCTTTTTCTTTAGCAAGTAACATGAATTGCATAGAAATGAGTCCTGCATCAAAAGAAGCAATATTTTTTCTAGCTTCTGTTGAGATTTGTGGATATACACGTCTAGTACTATCAATCATTTGCTTCGTAATTGCTTCGTTCATATGACCTTCAGCAAAGTTTTGGTTATAAATTTGCTCTACTTTTTGATACATTTCGTGGTCACCTAATACAGCGATAACAGCAGAGCTTGTTTCTACTTGTTCTTGATTATTCGCAATGGTTCTTAATTCTTTTTTTACTTCTTGATCTTGAATCACAAGAAAGCGCCAAGGTTGAAGATTACTAGAAGATGGAGCGGATGCTGCCATCTGAATTATTTCTTCAATTTCTTCTTTTGGAATACTGAATGTTGGATCATATACGCGGACAGACTTTCTAGCTTTCATGATTGAATATATATTTGAATCAATTGTTGTAGTCACCGATATTCCTCCTTTATTAAAACTTACTATTAGTAAGTTTACAGCGTATAGCTTACCATTAGTAAGTTTTATACGTCAATAAATATACATATATGATAAGATAAAAATAGATAAATGAAGGTTAAATGGGGGAGCGTATTGAAGAATTCTAACTGTGAAACTAAAGTGGATGTTTGTAGTAACTACCATAGTACGATAGAATTTATCGGAAGAAAGTGGATGGGAATCGTCATTTATACTTTAATGTCCGGACCAAAGCGATATCATGAAATTCTTTCAGCGGTTCCAGGAATTTCAGATCGGCTTTTAACCAAACGACTAAATGAATTAGTTGACGCTAATATCGTAAACAAGCAGTATCTTGATTCCTCTACAAAAAAAGTGGAGTATACACTAACTCCTAGTGGTGTAGCATTAAAAGAAGTAATTGTCGCGATACATCATTGGATAGAAGTGTATGAATGGGAACAAAACAAGTAAATCAATCTGTATTGCTGTTCAATTCAATTATATCTGCCCTTGACTTTAGTTAGTAAACCCATTCTGGTTCTGTGGAGGCTTGAAATCTCTACAGGGCTTTTCTTTTATTAGATAATAAAAGAGTAGGATTAGATAAATGCATATCTATCATTGTTTAAGTTAGAATTTATATGTAAAATGAAGTGATAGCAGCAATGATAATTTATATAATGAAGCTTATTGTAAGCCGTTTATACATATAAACCACAATCATTAGAGAAAAGCAGCGTGGTATCAACAGAAGAAGGAGAGATTCAAATGAAAGATACAATCGTTCTAGGGCTTTATGTACTTGCAACAATATTAGCCTTACTATCGGCTATTATATATCCTTTAACAGGTATGAAAATAATTTTTAGTATAGCGACAGTATTATATGCTTGGATGAGTTATGCGTATTATTCTAAATATAAAAAAGGTAAGAAGGAGAAATAAATCATTACATAACAAAAACCAGGTTGTCTCTTAGGAGACAGCCTGGTTTTTGTTATGAAGAAAACTAGTGTTGATTTAAGCCCCTAGCTTTTTTTGCCCTAAAACAGCTTCCGAAATATTAACAGCGTGGTCACCGACTCTTTCAAGGTTGCTAATAATGTCTACAAAGACGATACCGGCTTGTGCGCTGCATTTTCCTTCAGTTAGTCGCTGTATATGTTTTTTGCGGAATTGGCGTTCTAGAGAATCAAGTTGATTTTCCTTTTCTACAGCATTTTGTGCTGATGTTACATCATTCTTTTCAAGAGCTGCTAGTGAAGTCTTTACAGTGGAGACAGTTAGATTAAACATTTCTTGTAAATCTGCCATTGCTGATTCAGAAATTTTTACCTTATTTTTTTGTTGATACTCCACAAGTTCAAGAATATTTTCGAAATGGTCACCAATTCTTTCGATATCTCGAACGGTATCCATTAAGATATTCTGTTCTTCAGATTCGTGTAAAGATAAGGATGTTGCTGAAAGCTTAACGAGATAATCTGTAATTTTTCGATCAAGATTATTAAGCGCTTCTTCAATTTGATAGGCATTATCTGAATGTTGCTTTTGTTTAGTCAGTAAAAATTGATTGGATTCCTCTAATCCACGTAATGAAAACTCACCCATACGTAGCACTTCTTGTTTCGCTTGGCCAAGTGCAACAGAAGGAGATTGTTTAATGAAAACTGGATCGAGATGCTTCGGTTTATAATCGAAGACAGTATCTTGACCAGGAATTAGTTTTGTAACAATCCAAGCTAATACGGCAACAAATGGCAATTGAATCAATGTGTTTGTCACATTAAAAGTACCATGTGCAAATGCAATTGTCATTTCAGGGTTTAAACCTAAGGATGATTGAAACCATAAAATTAATGTTGTAAACGGCTTTAATGCAATTAAAAAGATGGTTGTACCAATTAAATTAAACAATACATGAGTAGCTGCTGCACGTCTCGCTGCTACAGAAGCTCCAATTGATGCTAATACAGCTGTAATCGTTGTTCCGATATTATCTCCAAATAGGATAGGTAAAGCGGCATATATATCTACTAATGACTCGGAGTATAAGCCTTGAAGAATACCGATTGTAGCACTTGAACTTTGAACAATAACTGTAAAGACTGTTCCAGCTATAACACCGAGAATTGGGCTTGAACTAAGCGAAACTGTTAAGTCGTGGAAAGTTTCCAGCTCGCGTAACGGCTTCATCCCGCCGCTCATTAATTCTAATCCAAAAAATAAAGCACCAAAACCAAAGAAAATTTGCCCAAAGTTTTGAA
>DATMFE010000308.1:0-2364 GCA_035556295.1 Ureibacillus sp. | reverse complement strand
AGGGAGCAAGCTCCCATTGATTCGCTCGACTTGCATGTATTAGGCACGCCGCCAGCGTTCGTCCTGAGCCAGGATCAAACTCTCCGATAGAATTTGACTTGCTCATGTTGCACTTTTTTAATAGTGTGTGCTCACTTTTTAAAAAAACGTTGGCGTTTCTGTTTTGTTTAGTTTTCAAAGAACTATGTCTTAATGACGCTCAATTAATATACCATATCTTTTTAAAATTAGTCAACAACTTTTTTGGAATATTTTTTATCGAAAGAAAGGATTTTCGAAATCAACTTTCACTTTCGTTAACTTTTTTCAAAGCTTCCCAAAAAGAAATCATCTACTTCGTGGGAGTTACAATATTACTGTCTTAGTATAAAGAAGTCAACAACTTTTAAAAACCACACTGAAATAAAACAAGATATTTTAAGTTGACACAAAAAACTTAACGGAAGAATTTTTTCACATGCATTCGTTTAAAACAACAAGATAAAAGAGAGCATTTGTATCACTAAAAAAATAAAAACTAACGAAGATTTAATTAATGGAGAATATAAAATAATTGCTCCGTGATTACGGTTCCCCTGAAGAAGCCCCCCTATATATTGAAGAAGAACAATTGATTACGAACAGGCAGAAAAAGTCATCATGCCCTATCGAGACATAACAGCTACTCGTTCAAACGAAAACTTCTTCTAAATATTAAACATAAAAATGATTAACCACATGCTAGGCTAACCATTTTTTGTGCAGAATTTATGTATCGTTACTGCAATGTGCAGAAACCACTTCCCTTACTTTACACTAACCTCTAAATATTAAGACTTCATTGCTTCATTGTGAACGCAAATGTTTTAACAGGGCATTGTTCAACTTCTAAAATTAAGAATTATACCCTCAGCATCCCTTCACATTTGGAAAAATCACGCATACTGAATTCATAAATAAAGGGCAATGTACTTCTTTAATTAAAAGAAAAGCTCGGCGGATAAAATTTCCCCTCCACCGAGCCTTCCTTCTAAATTTATTACTCTCCAATAAATCATGGGGAGTGACAGGTGTCTTACCTAATAAACAAAATATAGCAATATTGTCGTTACCACTCCTACCCAAATACAGAGTAAAAAACAATACCCCATGATATGTCGTATATGCAAGCCTACAATGCTGAGTATAGGCAATGCCCAAAATGGTTGTATTAAATTGGTCCAAGCATCTCCCCAACCAACAGACATGGCTACAATTGCTGGATCCACGCCTAAATCCAAGCCAGCCGGTATTTGCAAAGGTCCTTGTAAAGCCCACTGCCCTCCGCCTGACGGGGCCAACATATTCACTAATCCTGCTGTCCAATAAGTAAATACAGCGAAAGTTTCTTTATTTGAAATAGAAACCATGGCCTGAATAATATTCTCCGCTAACCCTGAACTTCCTAATACAGCAATAATTCCAGCATAAAAAGGGAATTGCAAAATAATAGGGGATATAGATTTAGCTGCTTCCTTAAATGCTTCACCATAATTCCGTAAAGAACCATGAAATAGTAAGCCTAGGGATAGGAAGAACATATTAATAATATCTAGATTTAAATCTTTCTCACTTGAAAACTTCACGATAACATATATAATTCCAATCAATCCAATTAAAATGCCTAACACTTTCGTTTTCTCTAAATAAATAGCCGGAGTGGACTCTTCTATCTCAGAACTTTTCTCCTGATCACTTTTTTCTCTGGTAGGAGGTGAATACGATATAATATTCTGTTTAGGAGCCATAAGTAAAATAAAGAGAGGCATCGTTATTAATAAAGCAAGGAAAATGATAATCGTTCCTGAATGAAAGATTGTTTCAGATGTCGGAATAATACCCATTGCATCTTCTAAAAAATGTCCTTTGGTAGCTACTGTAAGTCCGATAGAGCTGGATAAACCCGCTGTGTACAAAGCGGTCGGCGCATAAGCACAAGCGACCAATAATGGAAAATGTGCTTGTTTATTTCGTTTCCCTACCTCCCTCGCTACAATGGCTCCCACGACAACAGCTAATCCCCAATTAATATAATACGCAGCCGCTGATATCAAAAATGTAAGAAGGTAGGCTTTATTCGCTGTATTGGCTCTTGCCGATAATGCCTCTAGCCCTTTTCTAATAAACGGAACAGAAGCAAGTACCATCCCTGTCATCAATAACAGCACCATTTGCATCGTGAAAGCTAAATAAACCCAAAAACCATCACCATAGGAGCGAATAAGATCAAGAGGGTTTTTCGGCGTGCTAATATAACCAAGTATGAAAACAAGTAATGTCATCAATACTGCAATAACAAAGGCATCGGGCAAGTAACGATTAATCCACTTCGACAGCTTATCAGAA
>DATMFE010000307.1:0-4677 GCA_035556295.1 Ureibacillus sp. | reverse complement strand
ACAAGCTGCAATCACAACCGATGTGAAACCAGTTTTTCCTCCAACTGCGATACCAGCTGAGGATTCAACACTTGTAGCAGGTGTTGATGTACCTAAAACTGCACCAATTACACCAGCAGCAGAATCGGCAAGTAATCCTTTACCGATATTCGGAATTTTATTTTCTTTCATCATCCCAGCTTGGCTCGTTAGTCCAATTAATGCACCAGCTGTATCAAAAAACGCGACGATTAAAAATGTGAAAATCACCGTCAAAACTTCTGGTGTGAAAATTTCATATAAATGACCGAATACTACGCCAAATGTTGGTTTAAGACTCGGGATACTTCCTACAACTGAAGAAGGTACTTCGATTAGCCCGAAAACCATCCCAATCACTGTCGTAATGACCATTGCGTAGAAAATACCACCATTAATTCCCCTTACTAACATAATGATCGTCAATACAAGACCGATAATGGCTAGTAATGTCTTTGGTGAAGTTAAATCGCCAATCGAAACAAATGTATCGGGATTGCCAGCGATAATGCCCCCATTTTTTAACCCGATAAATGTGATGAAGAATCCAATTCCAGAAGCGATGGCAAATTTTAAATCCATTGGAATAATGTTAATAATCTTCTCACGAATTTTAAATAAACTTAATAATACAAAAATAATGCTGGCAACAAATACGCCAGTTAATGTTACTTGCCAATCAATCCCCATACCAATACATACTGAAAATGTGAAAAATGAATTCAGTCCCATACTAGGGGCAATAGCGATAGGGAAGTTCGCAAGTAAGCCCATCAGCAATGTGCCCAAAATTGCCGTTAGCGCTGTTGCAGTAAATACTGCACCCTGATCCATGCCAGATTGACTTAAAATAAGTGGATTGACGACTAATATATAGGCGATCGATAAGAAGGTCGTAATCCCTGCGAGTGTCTCCGTTTTATAAGAAGTACCTCGTTCGGCAAATTTAAAAAAGTTTTTCATGATGTACTCTCCTAGTTGCTAGATTGATCTTAATGTTCGTATTAAAATCTATGAATTTATTTAATTCTGAATATAAAAAAAGCTTTGACCATCATATGGCCAAAGCACTCTACAAAACGGAATAAAAATAAATATTCATTTTCCATTCCTTGTAGTCAGCTATTATCGGTAGCTGGTAGAAACTTTCAAGCCATATTCTTGAATTTATACAAGGTCTATTAATTTATTATATTAAAAAAATAATAGTAGAATAATAACAAGTTTCATTTAAGCCGTCAATAGGATCAATGAAAATATATTCTTCTATCAATGCTCAAAATGTAATCGAGCAAGTTTTCAAATGAATAAATTATTTAATTTCCTAATGCTGGTGTAATGTATCTTGACGCTTCCAAACAAGATTCTTTTGTAAAGTCAAAATGATAACAGGGATGATGATTAATTGAATAATTATTCCTGGTAAAGCTGTGATGAATGCGCCCGAGATGAAGGCCATCCAGCCAAAAGAATTCCCCGCAAAGTTAAATAAAATAGTATTTGCAATACCCAAAACAATGCGTCCACCAATCATAGCCCCTATTAGAGAAAGATAGATTTTCCCTTTTGTAAGTTCATATAATAGGCCAGTCAGCAATCCATATGTAGCAAGTTCAAACACCATGGAAATACCGATTGGGAAAATTGGAGGTGTTCCGGTTAATACGAAAGCTAACAATGGTAAGATGGCACCACATATAGCCCCAAATCGCCATCCGCAAAGCATTCCACAAATCAGTACAGGAATATGCATTGGTAATAAAACCGCACCAATATTCATTACAGGGATCACTTTTATGACTTGAGGTAAAAGAAGTCCTATTGCAATACATAATGCAGTAAAAACGATATTTCGAATGACATTATTCAATTGACTCATCTCCTTTAAAAAATGTGAGCATCAGAGTTTAAGATACCAGTCATAGTTTCTGTATTAAAAACGAGGTCACAACACGCTTCTACCTGGAAAGTAGAGTAGTATTTTTCTTCCAATGGTATCCATGTGTCAATAAACATCTCTAGTTTATTTTCATTTCGAATAGATAATCGTCTTATTTGCTCTTCTGAACTCATCTTTAGAAAAACCTTATAATCGTAAATCGATTGTAATTTAGGATGAAGGCTGTAGACTCCTTCTATTATTGTGAGCTTACTAGGTTGCAAATCCACATTACTATACGAATTAGTTGAGCATTGAAATGCATTATAGGAAATAGGCAAACCCTTCTTTAAAGGATTCACTATTTCTTCTATAAATCTCTCATAATGAATATTTCCCCCGGGCTCATTTAATCTCTCAGCAGTCCTGAATTTTGGTGGTAAGAAAAAATCATCCATTTGAATGACATTACAATCAAACTTTTCTTTCAGAATAGTTGAAAGTGTACTTTTCCCACTTCCACATCGCCCTTCTAGTGCTAGTATGAGTGAGGATTCACTGTTTTTTACTAAACTATGAATTACATCTAGTAAAGGTAAGAACCTTACAGAAAATTCATCTAATTGCATCTCTATCAAATCCTGGTTTGCTGTTTCAATACTCATGTCGTTTTCCTCACTTAAAAAGGGAATCAATCATGATTCCCTTAATTTGATAATGAAGTCAATGTAAAAGTTAGCTAATAACCGTTTCAACTTCTCTATTCCAATTATCTGAAATCCCTAACAGTTGATTACTGAAAATATCGATATCCATAATTTTCAAATCTTTTGAAATGATTGGTTTAAACTTCATTTGGTCTAATATATCCTTTTGAAGATCAATACCAGGTGCAATTTCAGTAAGTTCTAGGCCATCCTTCGTTAACGTAAAGACAGCTCTTTCTGTTACATAAATGACATTCTTAGAATGGGCAGAAGCGTATTTCCCGCTAAATGTAATCTGTTGTACATGATTCGTAAATTTAGCAACTCTACCTTCTTGTAGAATTTGTAAACGACCATTTTCAACTGAAACTTTTAGCCCATCCGCTGTGAATGTCGTAAGGAATACCACCTTTTTAGCCGTTTGAGTTATATCAATAAATCCTCCACAACCAACGGCTCTTCCACCAAAGTTCGATACATTTACATTTCCAAACGCATCCACTTCGGCTGCCCCCATATAGGTTACGTCAATGCCAGTTCCATGATAATAATCAAATAAATATTCGTGCTCAAGGATTGCATCTGCATTCGTAGCAACACCAAACTCATTTTTCCCTACAGAACTACCACCGACAACTCCAGATTCCATGGTTAAGACAATATCTTGACCAATACCTTCTTCGTTTGCGATATTTCCGATAACATCGCCTGGAATCCCAATGCCTAGGTTCACCACATTATTTTTCTGCAATTCTTTAATCGCTCGACGTCCAATTACTTTTCGAATATCGAGTGGAATTGGTTTAATGGATACCTTTGGTGTACGGATATCGCCTGCGAATACTGGAGAAAAGACTTCACTAAATGTTTGTCGATGGTCTTTTGCTGGATCTTCCACTAATACATACTCATCGATTAAATAACTTGGAACAACGACTTGCTTTGGATGGAAAGATTCTTTTTGCGCAACGTATTTCACTTGAGCGATTACTTTTCCACCATAAGCTTTCGCTGCCTGTGCAGCAGACAATATTTCTAACTTTAGTGGCTCTTCATCTGTTGTAAGGTTTCCAGCTTCATCGATACTTGTTCCACGGATAAAGACATAATTTAATGGAATCGATGGATAGAGTAAAAATTCCTCGTCATTGATATGAATCACCTGAACAAGATTATCTAAAGCTTTTGTTCTCTCATTAAATTTACCGCCTTCAATTCTCGGATCCACAAAAGTCCCTAACCCAACTGGCGAAATTTGTCCTGGCAGTTTATTGGCCATTGCACGCAATAGATGTGTCAGTTGACCTTGTGGCCAGCAGTAACAATCTACTTTATTTTCTTGGATTAGTTTTCTAGCCTTTGGAGCTAATCCCCAATGCCCTCCAATAATACGGCTAATTAAACCTTCCTCTGCGATATGTTCAATACCATTTGTAGTATCAGATTGTCCCGCAGTATGGAACACTGTTAAATTTTTTGGATGGCCAGTTTTTTTAAAATTTTCCCCGATTGACCGGAGAATTTTATCACACTGACCAATCCCACCAAACCCAACTAGCCCAATCGTACTGTTGTCTGGAATTTTTTTTGCAAGTTCCGTTGCATCTATTAAATTTGCCATAAGATCCCCCTTTTTTTGTTAGATCTCAACTTATGATTGAGGTATCGTTAACCTATGACATTACAGCAGACTTTTGACCATTAAATGCATTACTAATATTCATCACAGAATGATGAAATAATTCTTTAGGCATTTCTTTTAAATTTGGAGAAATGATTGGCATAAAGTCCATGTTGCTTAGAATGTCTCTTTCTATATCAATTCCAGGTGCATATTCGATTAACTCCACACCTTCTTGACTAAGTTTGAAGACAGCACGTTCGGTAACATAATATACAAGCTGGTTGTGCTCCCTCGCATATTTTCCACTAAATGTGATTTGTTTTACATTTTTTAAGAATTTGCGGTGCTTACCTTCTGAAATGATTTTTAATCTTCCATTAGTAATTTCAACATCCAGTCCACCTGCAGTGAAGGTTCCTAAAAACACTACTTTCTTCGCTGGTTGCGTA
>DATMFE010000306.1:0-2548 GCA_035556295.1 Ureibacillus sp. | reverse complement strand
ATTTATCAAAAATGCATACTAAGGACATCACGTGGCAAACTAAAATCATGGAGGTGTATATAATGAGTAACAGCCAGAAGAACAATTTAAGCGGGAACACTAGTGATGAGCAAGCAGTAAGGAAGAATTTATCAAGGGAGTTTGACCATGAACTTGCAAACGAACCCTTGACACCGGCAGAAAGACATAATAATAAGAAAACTAAGAAGCGGCAATGAGCTAGATTGATGTAAGCCGGAATTATAAAAAATAAGCGCACCTTTTATAAATCGAATACATGGCTTACTTCATTTTATTTACTATTCCGCTTAGTTCCGTAAAAGTCGACAACATTACCTATTACGTGTATCCTTTTACTATGTTATCAAAATGATAGCCCCCATCTATAGAAGTTGGGGGCTATTTGCTTACAATTAGAATACAATCGCACAAGCTCTTTCCGATGACATTATTATTGACACGATAGGATTGAACAGCAATAAGCACTTATTTCTTACCTATTCGTTCTAAAAGTATAGGTGCTAGATTTAGTAAAATAGAAACAATTGTCAAAAACCATAATGCTCTTTCATAATTAGGTATTTCCCCTAAAAGTGACCAATCTTCTTTTTTTACCCACTCCGATACAAGACTGTATTCAGCACAAAGTGTTAATGCTGTAAATGATAATCCCATCGCCATGGCAAACTTGTAATCTTTACCGGTTGTATACATATAAAGATTTATAAAAGTTGCTGCTATTGCAATCAGACCTATTATTAGCCACATAATGATGCCTCCATTTTACTTCCTTTTTTATATAGACATAAATGGTAAATATATGGTTCCCCAAAGCGTCCTTAGGGAAGACGCAGCAGGTCCGATAGCACTTGGTCTAATGGGGATCTTAGTAACAGCCTGGAAAGCGCCCTGTGAAAACAATGTACCCTAATTAATTTTTTGTTTATCTTTACCTCTAATAATAATTTTATAGGATTCCCCAGCAATCTTGTTTTGAATTTCCTCTGAATGTAAGAATTCATTGATGGTATCTTCTATAATACGAACCTTTTGATCTGCGTCTTTATCAGAGGCATTTATGGATGTCTTTATAATTATTTGAAGAGGCGCCGGATCGAAGGAATAAGCAAATCCAGTCACATTATATTCTTTTTTTGCCGTCAGTCCTTCTATAATCACAGGGAAGATTTCATTCCATTTGGCTTCTTTTTCTCTTTGAGCAAGGTCTATTTTATTGAACTTAATGGCGTATGAGTCAATCTTTTCCGCCCTTAATCTTTCGTTGATGATTTCCTTTATTTCTTCGATTCTCTTTTCGGTTTTAGGAATATCGATGGTGATGATCACTTGATCGGAGTTAGCAGAAAGAGATTGATACCCGTAAGAAAGCACATTAAATTCTAAGTTTATTAAATGGGCATAACTTTTTTCCAATGCTTCGTTAATTGCCTGATCACGCTCAGGAATCGATGGAACTGGTCGATCAATTTGTCTTTCGACTTCAATCATGTACCCATCATATTCTTTTGCTTCCAATAGATTAGCTGCAATTTCCTCTACTTCTTCACGAACATCTTGAAAATACTCCTCGGAACCATCTACCGTTATCAAGATATGACTAGCATTCCCGCTTAGTCCGGAGATACGATACCCTTCTTCCTCTAATTCCTTCCAAATCATTCGATTTACAGGTTCTGAATGAAATATTTTACTTAAATAGGGTATTTTTGAAACCACCTCTGCCATTGCAGGAGAAATAAAGGCTGAACCGATAAATAAACCAAACAATATCACCAACGTAATTCCGGAATAGGTTAACTTCCGAATTACACTTCCTTTTTTCATCCGGGTTAATAGAATATAGTTTTTACTTTTCTCTTTGGCTTCCAATGAATCAATATCATTTATGATTCGTTTCTTTAATTCTTGTTGTTGCGTTGTTTTCCACATTAGGTTGGAGTTAAGCCTGTCTAAAGAATTCTCAAGATCCCTATCATCAAACGGTTTTCTCACCCCAATACCCCTCCTTTATTAAACGTTTTTTTAGCGCGGGCATGGCTCTGAAAAGCATCGATTTTACTTTACTCTCAGACCAATTTAATATCTTCGCTGTATCCTCAATGGAAAATCCTTTGATTTTTCTTAGAATGATTACCTGCCTGTATGTATCTTTAAGTTTGCTTAACGCTTTATAAATTTCATATGATTCCTCTTTCATTTGAATTATTTCTTCTGGCAAGGGTGTATTGTCTTTTTGTAATAGAAATATTTCTTTAATGAAGAGGCCAGGTTTTCGCTTTCTTAAAAAATCAATTGTTAGATTATGAGCGATGCTAAATAGCCATGTTTTTTCACTAGAATGGTATTTAAATGAATCATAATATAAGTACGCTTTAATAAAAGTATCGTGGGTTAAATCTTCTGCCTGCTGGTAATCCTTCACCATTAATAAAATAAAACTTAAAATTGATTTACTATGCTGATCATACCAGTCTGCAATTTCCTTTTTTCTATACTCTGACAAACTTCTCCCCCCTCCTTTCCTTCT
>DATMFE010000305.1:0-3316 GCA_035556295.1 Ureibacillus sp. | reverse complement strand
CATTTTTTTCGTCATTCCACCATCTACAGTTAGATTAGTCCCTGTGACAAAGTCATTTTGTTCATCTGTTAGATATAAGCAAGCTTTCGCAATATCTTCTGGTCGTCCAACACGTCCTGAGAAATGTTGCTGATGATCTATTTCTCTTAATTGTTCGTAATCTCCTGTTTCAATCCATCCTGGTGATATGCAATTCACTCTAATGTGGTCAGGAGCTAATGAACTCGCGAGTGCGTGGGTAAGAGAAATAATTCCTCCTTTAGTTGCCGCATATGACTCTGTGTTTGGCTCTGACATAAATGCGCGGGTAGATGCCATCGAAACGATTGATCCACCATTTGAATTTAACCGCATATATTTAGCTGCCTCGCGAGAACATAAAAATACACTTCTTAAGTTCGTGTTGATAATATTATCCCATTCCTCTATTGATAGATCGTAGGGAGATTTTGGTTTAAAGCTACCTGCATTATTAATTAAAATATCTAGCTTACCAAAGGTTTCAACTGATTTTTTCATGAGACTGATAACATCAAGTTCTTTACAAACGTCAGTAGCTATAAATATTGCTGATTTTGTTTTTAATTCATTACAGATAGTGTCACAGGTTATTTGACCAAGTTCAACATTAATATCCGCTAAAACTACTTTTGCGCCATGTTTTACATATTGTTTTGCAATCTCTTTGCCAATGCCTTGTGCTGCACCTGTAACAATTACAACTTTGTTTAGGAATTGATTCATTGAAATCCTCCCAATTCATTAATTAATTCACCTCAACTGTAACATATGAGTAGGAAATGTTTTCAATAAAAAGGGTATTTTAAAAATCCAGTACCTTGCAATATATAATACCTATATGATACACTACTGTATATAAAACAATAGTAAGGAAGGTGTGGTACTTGAACGTTCAATTTAAGAAGGGTGTACTAAATTTGTGTGTGCTAGCTTTATTAGATCGTCAAGACATGTATGGTTATGAATTAGTTCAGGCTATATCAAACCAAATTGAAATTTCTGAGGGATCTGTCTATCCGCTGTTAAGGCGTCTTACTAGTGAAGGTTATTTTACTACTTATTTAAAGGAGTCAACTGAAGGACCGCCACGTAAATATTATCAAATTACAGATTTAGGAAGACGGAATTTGAAGGAACTAAGGAAAGAATGGAAGAATTTTATTAAAGGGGTCAATGAGTTGATTGATGAGGAGGAAAAAGCATGACAGAGGAGAAATTTTTACTACAACTAGAACAAGGATTAAATTCATTAACGAATGAGGAAAGAAAAGATATCATTCGAGATTTTCGAGAACATTTTGCAAGTGCAAGAGCTGAAGGAAAGAATGATGAAGAAATAATTGAAGCACTTGGGCCGGTAGGACTACTTACAGCAGAATTGTTGGAGGCTTATGTTGAACCGACTACAGACCCAACGTTAGAAATGGAACCGATACATGTGCCACATTTTAAAAATGTTGAAATTGAGGCTGATTCTGCAGATTTAACGATTATACCTTCTAACGATGATAAGCCCTATATTAATGTGAGAGATAAAGATGGAAAAACGGTTACAAAAATGGAAGTTGTAAATGATACGTTAAAGATTTTAATAAGTCGTGAAAATACAATGAAAAAGTTTTTCTTTATTCAAATTAACGTTAATTTCTCAGCAGATGTCCATGTTATTATCCAGCTTCCAAAAGAATTGTATGAACGAATTGCAATCAGAAATGATAGTGGGAAAGTTCAGATGGCAAACCAGCAAGCAAAAAGAATGAGCGTGAAAACAGATAACGGAAAAATTATATTAAAATCATTATTAGCAAGTGAAATCAAAGCTGAAACAGATAATGGTCGCATTGAAATAGAAAAGTCACATTTCACAAATGCAAGTTTCTCCACAGATAATGGAAGAATTATTGCGAAAAGTTCTAAATCTGAGAAATTTGAGTTCTCAACTGATAACGGAAGAATAGAATTAAATGAAGTGTTAGGTGAAATTTACGCTACAACTGATAATGGTCGAATTGAGGGATACATTCCGACTATTACCAAACCTATTAATTTTAAATCAGATAACGGAAGTCTTACATTGAAAACAGATGAAAAGATTGACAATGCAACTGTAACTGTAAAGTCTGACTTTGGAAGAACTTCTGTTTATGGGGAAAAAGGGAAGAACTTTGTTTTTGGTGAAGGAAATGTTCCAATCCGTTTAAAAACAGATTCGGGTCGTATAATTGTCACGACTAATAGTATGCAAGAGGCATAACAGGGGGATTTTCATGAAAATTTTAGTGCTAGGTGGAACACGTTTTTTTGGGAAGAAATTAGTTCAACTCTTAATTCAAGATGGGCATGATGTAACAATTGCAACAAGAGGGAATGTTCAACATTCCTTTGGTTCAAATGTAAAACAAGTAATTGTGGATCGCAAGGATACAGAGTCATTGAGACTGGCTGTTGGGGAAGAACAATGGGATATTATTTACGATAATATTTGTTTCTCATCGAATGAAGCATTAGCGTCATGTGAAATATTTGAAGGGAAGACTAAAAAGTATATATTAACTTCGACGTTGTCGACTATTGATCAGCAATTAGGAGCTGATATTTTAGAAGAAGCCTTCAATCCATACGATTATGAAATTAGATATGGTAATGTAGAGGACTTTTCTTATGGTGAAGGGAAACGTCAAGCTGAAGCAGTGTTCTTTCAAAAAGCAACATTTCCTGTAGTTGCAGTAAGGTTCCCAATAGTACTCGGAGAAGATGATTATACAAGAAGACTACATTTTCATATTGAACGCGTTGCAAAAGAAAAAGCAATTGGTTTTTTAAATATGGATGCTAGAATGTCATATATTTTGTCAGACGATGCGGCCGGATTCCTCAAATTTGCAGGATTTTCATCCATTGAGGGTCCATACAATGCAACTTCAACAGGTTCCTTATCAATGCAGGAGCTTATTCATTTAATTGAAGAAGCAACTGGAAAAAAAGCGAAAATTACTCTTGTTGGAGATGATGAAAGTAGATCTCCATTTGGGGTACCAGAAGATTGGTTCATGGACCCGAAAAAGGCAACTGATGCAGGCTATGAATTTCTTCCACTAAATAATTGGTTACCAAGCCTTATTATTAAATTAGCAAGTGAAGTAAAGTAATGTTGCACTAGTAAAAGGTTAGATTTTACAAATGGTAGTTGAAAAAAAGTAATAATCTGCTAGAATAAAAGTGTTCGAACATAAAATTAGATGTATTACCCACAGGGGGAGCTGATGAAGTCAGCTGAGACTGTGCACTAGTTGCA
>DATMFE010000304.1:0-55145 GCA_035556295.1 Ureibacillus sp. | reverse complement strand
TGTGAAATTTTTATATTATGCCTACGGAGACCCAGCGGTTAGTGAATGTGCATTGGAGTATTCAACAATCGAAGAGCTTGAAGTGAAGTTATTAGATTATATATCAAAAAATGGATTAGTCGGAGACCATAAGTGGGATTTAGATTACTATAAGGGTACGGTAGCTTCTGTAGAATAAGGTATTAGATTTCTTCTAAGCCACCAGCGAAAATTGAGTGGGAATACAGAGATAGATTGTTGAAGTAATTATGGTTCTATATTTATATGATAATTGGCATTAATGCTGTTGCAAAGTCATATTTATTAATTGATAATTCATGTATGTAATTACTGCATGATTGCATTTTTTGATGAATACATTTAAACGTAATATCTGAATAAGACCATAGGAACATATTCAAAATTAATAAAAGAATATATATTTAAATAATTATATATTTTAATTATGTTCCCAAATAGATAAATTAGCCAAAAGACTTATCCATGTAATTTTTACTGTATTAAGTAAAAAGAGGATTACCAATGATTACCTGTATAATTATATTCTCAAAAGGCTACTACTACTTTATAATAATAAATGTTAGAACTTATTGGGAAGAGGTAGTTGCCCAATAATTGTGAACGGAAAATAGATTTAAACCCATGTAGACCCTGCTAAAGTAACTCGTTCAGCACTTCAAAACGCTGCATCAGTAGCTGCTTTATTCTTAACAACTGAAGCAGTAGTTGCAGACATCCCTGAACCAGCTTCTGCAATGCCAGATATGAGTGGCATGGGCGGAATGGGCGGCATGATGTAATTACCATCCATCCAATACAATTAGTATGGTGGAAGCAACCCAGTTTTATTAATTTAAACATTATAAAAGAGGCTAAACATTTGTCCAAAGGACATATGTTTAGCCTCTTCGTTTATTACATAAGAGGTATTCGTATATTATTCCATTTGCTATATAGAATGCCAATTCATTGGAAAACAATTTGTTTGTATTCTACACCTAACCAAAGTAGAATTTTAATTAAGTAATTAATTAAAAATACAAATATTATATAATCCCGAAAGATCGTTCTTAGCCAAATAGAAAAAAGATTGGCTATTTTTAAACTGACTAGATAGTTTTTCATAGGTAGATTATAGTAATATAAACATGTATAACAATGTATTTTAATAATAATAATGATGTTTTCATTAACGATATTGGAAGTGTTTAGTAATGGCACCTATTGTGACACAAGATTATAAAGATAGAATGAAAGAGAAGATTTTATCGAGTGCATTAGCTTGTTTTGCGCAAAAAGGCTTTATTAGTACTACTGTTGACGATATTGGTGGTCATTGTGGCCTTAGTAAAGGGTCAGTTTATAATTACTTCGAGAGTAAAGAGGCAATCTATTTAGAACTACTAAACAATGCAACAGAACGAGATAAAGAAAATATTACGAAGGAATTCTCTCAATTAAACTCAGCATTAGCTAAGATTAATTTTTTGTTTGATGTTTATCTGAACTTAGATCCTTTTACAGAAAAACGATTAGGTGCAACTTTAGTGTTTTATGAATTCACCTTCTATTGTACTCGATCAGAAAAATTGTTAGATTTACTGAATAAAAGAGGACTCTTTTTATTGAATTTGATGAAGGAAACATTACAACAAGGTCAAGCATTAGGTGAAATCAATCAAACTATTGACGTTAACTTATATGCTCATAAATTTTGGTTGATTATTGATGGTGTTTCGTTACAAACCATTAATAAAGATTTCCGTTACTACGACGTATTACAAGAAATGAAAGAAATGTATCTTGTAGAAATAAAAAGTTTGTAAGTGGAGTAATTAAGCCAAACGAAACTGTTTGGCTTTTATTTCATTTAGCTCTCGTCTGTATTAAACTAATGGTTTTCAGGAGGACAATATGAAATTGGATAAGGAAGAGCAAAGAGAAAAACAAAGAGAAAAGGTTTTGTTGGGTGCATTAGAATGTTTTTCTTCAAAAGGCTTTGATTCTGCAAAAATTGATGATATCGTACATGAATCAGGAGTTAGCAAAGGATCGATTTATAAGCTATTTAAAAGTAAAGAAGAAATATATATTCAATTAATACAACAAAATGCAGAAGAGTTAATTGAACAAATCGAGGAAATTGTTTCAAGGCATAAAACTGCAAAAGATAAAGTGACAGCATTATTTACTGAATATCTTGGCCAGGATGTAGATTCAATTATGTTGAAGTCATTTTTAGTTCAGTCTGAATTTGAACTTTATTCTTCAAGAAGAATAGAATTCAAGGATATGGCAAAGGAAATAAGAATGGGGAAAGTAAAGATCGTCTCTGATGTAATTAATGAGGGGATGAAAAACGCCGAGTTTAAGAATAATCTGGACGTATCCTTACTTTCGGAAATATTCTGGTCGTATGTGCATGGAGTCATTACACATAAAATTTTACACTCTACTTTACCATATCAAAATTTAATTGATGGACAAAAAGATTCATTCCTTAATAGGTTACTGGTTTAACCTTAATGATTGATCAACCCCTTATGCAGCCGACAGTATTCATATCATATTAATCGTTTCGACCAATCAAAAAGGACCAATGATAGCAATTGGTCCTTAAAAGTTATGTTATTAATTCTCTCTTTATTAAATTCCGGTACTGACATAAAGCGTAAACCACAATTGACTAAATAAAATAATTCTTTCTTACTTGCTTGATTCGAAAAATTCTTTCATTAATTGACCCAATACCAATGGTTGCTCTATAACCGTCCAATGGCCACATTGTTCAATCACGTTTATTTGTGCATGGGGCAAGTAAGGTAATAGCCATTCTTCTAGATGTGAAGGAGTAATAATATCATGTTCCCCTTGGGCAACTGCAATAGGTATTGAACGTAAAATGTCGTAACTTAAAGAATCAGTGTATTTATCTACTATTTCCTTACCTAGAATGCTATTTACTACTGGATTACTCTTTGTTTTTGTCTTTTTAGATAAATGTTTAGGTGAGTATAAATAGTAGGCATCAATAACTTTAAAGATTTCGGAAATATCTACTGTGCCTTCGCGGTATTTAACCATTAATTGGTCCATTAATTCTTTATCTTCAGGTGTAAGCCGATTCTCTAATAGTTTGCCAAAATTTAAATACCCCTCTGCAGTAGCGCCAACAGCTGCAGTTAAAAAGAGTTTATTTACATGGGTAGGGTATTTTGACGCATAAAGAAGGGCAAGCATAGATCCCCAAGATTCACCCACTAAATTTAACTTTTCCAATCCCATAGATTTGCGAAGTTCTTCCAGAGTTTCGATTTCTTCCTCAAAGCTATAGTTATTATTTTGATCTTCTTCTGATTGTCCGCAACCTCTTTGATCGTAGAAAATCAGTTCAAATGTTTCAGATAAACCTTCTAAATGGGGAAGGAAGTATCGGTGTTCACCACCAGGTCCTCCGTGTAAAAAGACAAGCGGCGTTCCAGAACCCATCCTTTTAGTGTAAATTCCCAGCTCTCTAATCTTCAATATTTCTTCTGTTACCATAATAAAACCCTCCAATAATAAAAATGATTATTCTTCTAGAGATGAGTTTAGGTAATAAATATCGAAGTTAGGGTTTTATCCTAACTTCGAAAAATAGATTATTTCGAAACTTTTTGTTCCATTTGGCAGTAAAGGTCACAAAAATGAGAAGGATTTAATTTTTCGCCTGTAATTCTTCTAATCTTTTCATTCCAATGATATAGAGCACCTGGTTTGAAGAATTCATTGACTAGCATTTCACCTGTAGCTTTTGTGAAAATATCTGGAGAAATAGAATTCTCAATATAACGAAGTAATTGGGCAGCCATTAACTCACCAAGTAAATAGTTTTGATAATATACTGGAGTAAATGTAAAGTGTATTTTCGAAGCCCAGTCAGGTTGGTCTGTTGTATCTGGTGGGTTAACTAATTGAATGTCGCTAACCATCTTCCACCACAGTGAATTTAAATCTTGATCAGGGTTTTCGTATAATTCCTTCTCAAAGAATACAAAAGTAATAATCCATCTAGCAGCAATTAACATAGATAATTGTTGGAATTTAGTTAGTTCAGGTGAAAGCTCTTCAATAGTTGCCTCATCGATATTTGTAAATTGTTTCAACCATCTTGGATCTTTTGCCATTTTTCCAAACATCATGGCAATTGCTTCAGTCGTTAATGTATGGCTAACCGTACGTAACAGGTAGGGTAGTTCAGAATCTACATATTTAAAGTAAGCTGCATGCCCAAATTCATGTAAATTCGTATCCATCCAATAAGAATTTTCTTCAAGACTACATAGAACTCTTACATCTCCTTCTCTGTCCATATCTAAACAGAAAGCAGTAGGGTTTTTCTTTTCTCTAGGATACAAGTCACTTTTTTCATATAAATCTGAAACTTCAATACCCATGGAACGGAAGGTATCAGTCGTCATTTGTAGGATATCTTTACCTTTAAAGAACTTATCTAAGTTTGTTTTATCAGATGGTGGAGCTTCTTGGAAGAATGGATCCACATAATGCCAAGGACGAATTTCAGAAGGCTGGATTCCAAACTTTTCTGCTAATCTTTCGTCTTGTTCCTTTTTCATGGAACGATAAGCACTATCGGATTCACTTATCAAATTATTAAAAATCGAAAATACTTCTTGTTGGTCCAATTCTTGTAGAGCAAAACTCATTTGGAAATGATTCTCATATCCTAATAATTTAGCAGCTTTATTTCGCTTTTTCACAAGTTCTAAAAGATCTTTTTCAACAACTTTTCCAACTTCTTTACTTGCATACCAAACTTTTTTACGTAACTCTAAATCCGTACTATTAACTAACACATTTCGAATGTCATTAGCAGAATATTTTTTCCCATCTACCTCAGGGATATGTGAATTAAACATAACATTTAATTTAGATGCGCTTTTTGATATTTCTGCAAGAGTTTCTTCAGGCAATAAGTTTTCGCTCATTAAATTTAAAATCATAACTAGTTGTCGTTTTTCAATATCTGTTAAACTTTCATTCTCTAAATACTTTTTTGTTTCTTCATATGTTTCCTTATTTGAGAGGAATACATTTAGTTTTGTGTCTGCCTCGCTATCTTTTTTCGCCCATTCCGGGTCACCTGTCGTTTGGAACATCCAACCAGCTTCAGTCCCTTCTCGATGTAAAACTTTCAATTGGTCATTAAACTCTTGTAAAAAAGTTTGTACGGTTTTGTTCATACTTGACCGTCCCTTCACTCATTTTTTTGTTCTGTCCGCTCCGGGTGAGTGTAGAAGGCATGATGTATTTTACCGGTTGTGGAAGTTAATTCCATTATAAACTAAACAGTCAGTTTCATTCAAGCTGAAACAGAAATAAATCTCCAGTGTGAATGCATTAGTACTGATATAAATTATTTTGAAAAAACGTTTGACATAAATTTTTGACTTTGGTATATTAAACAGAGTTTTAAAAACAGACCGGTTTGTCTAGTCCTTCGGAAAGGGGCATTTTCAATGGATACAAAATCGTTAATTGTTACGGAAGCAACCAATTTATTCTATGAAAAAGGATACGTAAGTGTAGGCATTACTGAAATCATTGCTTTAACTAACACTTCGAAAGGTTCTTTTTATCATCATTTTCCTAAAGGGAAAGAACAGCTTCTGATCACATGCTTAGAGAAGGTTCAACAAGATGTTATTGAGGCAATGGAACAACATTTCGTTAAACATCTAACGTTCAAAGAAGCGATCATTTCTATTTTTGCTGAGCTAATCAACATGTATGAAGAACAAGGCAAAATTGTCGGGTATACATTTACAAGTATGGTAAGTGAAATTAGTGTTGTAAGTGATGAAGTACGTGAAAAATGCGGGAACTTGTACACTCAAATTGAAGATGTCATTTCAATGCAATTACAAAAAAGAGGAGTGCCCTTGGAAGATGCAAAGCAAAAGGCACTATTACTTACTTCATTAATTGAAGGAAGTATTTTACTGAGCATTATGAAGAAATCTTCCGAGCCTATGCGAATCAATGCTTTGCAAATTGGTCAATACATTGAAATTTAAAGGAGAAGTATTTAATGAGTTCCCATTTGGAAGTAAAACATGCCAAATTAATGGCTGCGGTCTTAATGATTGGATCTTTCATCGGTTTATTTGGCGAAACAGCTTTAAACATGGCATTAACAGATATTATGGCAGACTATAGTGTTAAGCCTGGTCTTGCCCAATGGTTAACAACCGGCTATTTATTAGTTCTAGCAGTATTAGTACCTTTATCGGCATATTTAATGCGTTGGTTTACTACAAAACAGTTAATTACAGCTGCTATTATTTTTATGTTAATCGGTTCATTATTAGGCGCCATCGCCCCTAACTTCACAGTGTTATTAATTGGTCGATTAATTCAAGGATTTGGTACAGGAATTTTCTTACCATTAATGTTTAGTGTAGTATTAATGATTTTCCCAATCCATAAACGTGGTGCTGTAATGGGGATTGTTGGATTAGTTTTAACTGCTGGCCCGGCGCTAGGTCCATCCATTGCTGGTTTAATTATTAGTGTTTCAAGCTGGCACTTTATTTTTTGGATAATGATTGTACTTAACTTATTATTATTAATTTTTGGTGCTACAAAAATGGAGAATATATCTGATCTATCTCGTCCAAAAATTGACTTTTTATCTTTAATCTTTTCTACATTAGGTTTTGGTGGAGTTGTATTTGCACTAGCGACTTTAGCAGAATCATCCATTACCGAATTAATTGTCTGGTTACCTTTTGTAGTTGGTATTGTTGTATTAATTTTATTCATTGCACGTCAATTCAAAATGGTAAGTCCGATGATTGACTTACGTGTATTTAAGCATCCAATGTTCGCATTAGGTACAGTACTGATGGTATGTAACTTATTTATGATTCTATCAGTTGCCATATTGATTCCACTATATTTAAAGAGCGTATTAGGATATGCAGCGCTTGCAGCAGGATTATTAATGTTACCTGGTAATGCGTTAAATATTGTCATGTCACCAATAGTAGGATCAAGCTATGATAAAGTTGGGCCAAAAATCTATACACGTATTGGCTATACGTTAATTGCCATTAGTGCACTATTCTTTGTAATAGTCATATCCGCAACTACACCAGTTTGGCAAATTGTTGTATTATTAATAGTCTTCTTCATAGGAATTTCTATGACGATTATGCCTGCGCAAACAAATGCTATGAATCAATTACCACCCAAAATGTATGCAGATGGTTCAGCTGCCATGAATACATTAACGCAAGTTGCAGGTGCATTAGGTACTGCTATTGCGATTACAATGTTTACAATTGGTCAAAATCGGTATATTGAAATTAACGGAGAGAATGCACCTCTTGATACATTGGCGTATGGTGTTCATTATGCATTCATCGTTGTACTAATCATTTCTATTTTAAGTTTAATAGGCTCATTCTTTATTAAAAATAGTCGTCAAGCTTAATTTCGACCAAGATGCTGCTTATCATCGTATAGGCAGTTTTTTGTTTATTTAGATCATATAAAAAAGAAATTCATTTTGATATAGCAAAACATTTATTCTGAAAAATTTGATAATTAAACGGATTTATAATGGAAAAATCCTAAAGTAATAGTTATATTAGTTTAAGGAGATTAAACTTTTTACCGCAATAAGTTTAAAAATCTATAATGTAATCAATATATTAATAATCGGAGGATCCTAGTATGAAATCAGCATTGGTATTAGGTGGAACACAATTCTTTGGTAAAAACCTAGTTCAACTTTTATTGGATAAAGGAGTTAGTGTAACAATTGCAACACGAGGGAAAACAGCTGACCCATTTGGTAATCAAGTTGAAAGATTAACGATTCAAAGAGAAGATAGAGCATCTTTAGAACACGCATTTAATGATCGTAATTGGGATGTAGTGTACGATCAAACTTGTTATTCCTCCCAAGAAGCACTGGATGCTATTGAAGTACTTGATGGGAAAATCAATCGATATATTTTTACATCAAGTCAAGCGGTATATGATTATGGAACGATGAGAAAAGAAGAGGAATTTAATCCTTTAAACTTTCAGCCTCTGTTAAAAAATAGAAATGAGTATCAAGGGATTTCTGGTTACCAAGAGGCAAAAAGATCTGCTGAAGCCATTCTTTTTCAAAAGTCCAATGTTCCAGTAGTTGCAGTTCGCTTTCCAATCGTAATTGGAGAGGATGATTATACTGGACGTTTAAAATTCCATGTTGAAAAAATTGTACTTGGAGAACCAATTGGGATCCCTAACCCATCATCAAGAGCTTGTTTTATCGATTCCATAGATGCAGCAAATTTTTTATATGAGATGGGGATTTCAACTTTCCAAGGGCCAATCAATCCTGGCTCTCAGGGAGACCTTTCGCTAGATGAACTAGTTACAATGATTGAAGAAATTAGTAATAAGAAAGCAATAATTAGTGAGGAAATGAATATTTCACCTTATGAAATGGGAGGTTCATTCTCCGTAGATACAAGTTTAGCGATTAGTTTAGGCTACACATTTAAACCTCTTGATCAACTCGTAGGTAATTTAATCAAATATTATGTTGAATCTTTAAACGTATCAAGCTTGTAGTAGAATACTAGTCAAATAATAAGAAAGGGTTGCTTGAAGATTTACTTCAAGCAACCCTTTCTTATTAATTCTGAAAATAAATTCCCGATTATGGTCATTCTCATGGGAATCATTTAAGGTCTCCTAGTCATCCACATCGAAATTTGTTGTGCAATGTACTCTGAGCTATGATGGTTTCCTTCGCGAATCCACCACATTAAAATACCGAGCAGGGAAGAGGCAATGATCTCTTTGGAAACAGCATTCTCTGTTACGATTTGTCGAAAATCACGCCTAGCTTGTACAAAATCTACTATGAAGTTGTGTAGTTTCTTCTGGAAAGCATTCTCCTCAAATAACACGGATAAATACTTCCGATGTTGATAAAAGTAATCTAAGAAAGCAAGCATCTGGTCATCTAAATCAAGGGTATTCTTTTGTAATAATGGTGACAATGTTTTAGTTAAATCATCTAAAAAATCATAAACTACATGTTTTAGTAGGTCTTGCATATCCAAATAGTGTAAATAGAAGGTAGCTCGATTTAACTCTGCTTTTGCTGTTACCATTTGAACAGTTAAATCATGTAAGTCTTGTGATTCAATGATTAATGATTTTGCCGCCTCCTTCAATAACCGTTTAGAGCGAGTAGTGCGCGGGTCCTCTTTCTTTACAGACATGTAATTGCCTCCTATATCTAATAAACCAGCCTTTTAACAACACAATAAAGAAAACTGTTGTTTAGTCGACATAATTTTAAAAATTGATGGTGGATTCCTTACCTAAAAGTGCGTACAATTCATTTTATCGTCACAGTGTCGATAAAGTAAAGGGAGGTCTATAGGTTTCTATGGCACAAGAAATAAATAAGAAGTTATTACTCTTTGTATTGCTACTTGGTGGTTTCGTATCGATATTAAACCAAACACTTTTAAATGTTGGCTTAAGTGAATTTATGGAAGTGTTTCGTGTTAATGAGACGACAGTCCAATGGTTAGCCACAGGATTCATGCTTGTTAACGGGGTATTAATTCCTGTTACTGCTTTTTTAATGAAGCGATTTTCAACTCGTCAATTATTCATTAGCTCTATGCTATTTTTATTAATCGGTTCAATCATCTGTGCTATTGCACCGAACTTTGCAATTTTACTAATGGGAAGAATGTTACAAGCTGCAGGTGCAGGGATTATTATGCCACTAATGATGAGTATTGTAATGGTGATATTCCCTCCTGAAAAGCGTGGAAGTGCAATGGGGCTATTAGGAGTTGCGATGATATTCGCTCCAGCAATTGCGCCTACATTATCTGGCTTTGTTATTGACTATTTATCATGGCGCTGGTTATTCATCGGCTTAATTCCACTTGTAGCATTAGTTATTCTATTAGCACTCAAATATTTAGTTAATGTATCGGAAGGATCCGATGCAAAATTAGATTATCTTAGTGTCGTGTTATCAACAATTGGCTTTGGATTAGTGTTATTTGGATTTAGTAATGCTGGCAGTCATGGTTGGGATGATGCGATTGTATTAACAACGATTATTGTAGGTGTTGTTGTATTGGCGTTATTTACAATACGTCAATTAAGAGCAAAGGATCCGTTTTTAAATGTTCGTGTATTCCAAAACAAAACCTTTACAATGACGTCCTTCATTAACATTATTATTACGATGATGCTATACGCGGATATGATATTATTGCCAATCTATTTACAAAATGGTCGTGGCTTTTCGGCGTTTGATGCAGGGTTATTGTTATTACCAGGGGCTTTAGTGAATGCATTCCTGTCGCCTGTTACAGGAAAGCTATATGATCGTTTTGGTGCAAAGCCATTATTCATTATTGGGTTAATCTTCGTTATTCCTTCAATGTGGGTTGTCACAAACTTAACGGAAGATACTACATATACCTTCTTAATGATTCGAACAATCTTTTTAAGAATTGGGTTAAGCTTTATTACAATGCCACTAAATACAGCTGGGTTAAGTGCATTGTCTAAGGAACAAGTAACACACGGTACTGCAGTAAACAATACGGTACGACAAATTGCTGGGGCGATTGGTACAGCGGTTGTAGTAACAATATATACATCAAATGCAACAGACCAAGCAGCGGTTTTAATGAACAAAGGAATAACTGAAAGAGTGAAGGAATTAGCATCAATTTTTGCATCTAGCGAATCCTATTACTTCATGATGATTTTATCAGTGATTGCACTAGTCATAACGTTTATCACGCCTTTAAAAAAACAGTGACTATTGAAAAAGTAGAGAAAAAATAAATGGTTAGTAGTTTGGGAGGCTTCTCTTAAGTTGTAAATACTTTTGAGAAGTCTTTTTTTATTTATTTATTGAATCATTTTAGCAATTTGCATTTGTTAAAATCAGATCTTTAGTAATCGCTTCTGTATATTTTTTTCATATTGCTTCTTATTAATCAATTTTGGCAAATACTAATAAACGAAAAGGTCTTACTACTTGGAGGAATGAATATGACAAAAATAGTGATGACTAGAATAATTTTATTGATAACTGCTTTAACACTTACTGCTTGTGGTGGTGGTAATAATAAAACATCAAATGAGTCAGCTAAAGATGAGAATAGTCATATGGCAGAACATAATACTGAGGAAACGCAAGGAATGAATCATTCCAATATGAATCACTCAGAATCTGGGGAAATTCCTGAAGGATTAAAAGATGCAGAAAGTCCAACATTCCCAGTTGGAAGTAAAGCAATCATCCAATCAGATCATATGGAAGGTATGAAAGGGGCAGAGGCAACGATTGTCGGAGCTTATGACACGGTTGTTTACACAGTTTCATATACGCCTACTAATGGAGGTGACCCAGTTAAAAATCACAAATGGGTTATTCATGAGGAACTTGATGGCGTTAGTAAAGCTGCTCTAGAACCTGGTACTCAAGTAAGGATTAATTCCGGCCATATGGAAGGAATGCAAGGAGCTACTGCCACAATTGATTCTGCTGAAAAAACAACTGTATATATGGTTGACTATACTTCTACGACAGGCGAACAAGTAAAGAATCACAAATGGGTTACAGAAAGTGAATTAAAAGCAAATGAATAATAGGCTTCATAAATCACCTTATAGGTGATTTTTTTTTGAGAAAAGTGCTATAAAACTACAAATAGGAGATTGCAATGGTGTTATCTCTTTCTTTAGATACTTCATCTACCATACAAATAAATAAATGATTGACTGAAATGGGAAATTTTCCTAATGTGAAATAAGTACTGTAACTAAATTTTATTAACCTATTGAAAATCTATATGGATGGTTAAGAGTGAGAGAGTGAATCTTTATGACAAAGCCAAATGAGTTTTTTCATTATGATACTATTGAAACGGATCGAGTTTTTTTAAGTATATTGACGTTACAAGATACAGAAGTAGTATTTAACCATTTTTCCAATCCTCAAATTACAGAGTTTATGGATATTGAACCTTGTAAAACGTTGAAAGAAGCAGAAGACATCATTACCTATCATATAGAAGACTCAGGATGTAGTTGGGGACTATATTATAAGGAAAATAATGAGTTTATCGGAACATGTGGATTTCATTACCTTCGTAAATCAACCTGTGGAGTCATAGCTGAAATTGGTTTTGACTTATCTCCTTCATATTGGGGTAAAGGTCTCATGAAGGAAGTTATGGAGAAAGTGATACAGTATGGTTTAGATGAAGTAGGCTTTCATATGTTAGATGCAACCGTTGAACCTGATAACGTACGATCATTAAACTTAATGAACCGCCTAAATTTTATAAGAGAACCAGAATTGAAAGATAATCTTGTTTATTTTTATCTAAAGAAATAAGTAAAGACTCCCAATACAATAAAGTTAGGAGTAAATAAAAAGTCGGTTACTTCATTCTGTAAAGTTACCGACTTATTGTTTCATATATGAATAGATTATTTGTCTTATAAATTTACGATGTTCTTTCCTGTAAACCAGTTTGAATATGTTGAGTTGCTTCTTTCTTTTGTAGCATTCTAATCATTAGATTGTTTGACACTAGCGCAACGATGATTAAGAAGGTACCAACTAAATCAAACATTGTCACTTTATTACCTTGGATGATTGAAATTGTAAGTGTAGTTACAGGTACAAAATTAATAAACAAAAGACCATTTAGTGGTGAAAGTATACTCACACCAAAATTCCAACCTAATAATGCGATAAGCCCAGGGAAGATAATCATAAACAATAAATGAGGGCTAACTACAATTAATTCGCCTACTGAAGGTGCAGATGTATAGCCAAACACTGTTGTTCCTATTGTTATTACAATGGCTGTAACTGTTCCAAGTAAACAGCTTAAAGTAGAGTATCGTAGTGCGGACCACCCTTTGAATTCACTTCCACCCATCGTATAGATTACCCATCCAATGACTGCAAGTAAGATCAGCATAGTAGGAATAAACTGATCAGTCGCTCCTAAAAATGTTTTAAAATCACCTTTAGTAATTACTAGGACAGCACCGATAAATGACACGAGCACACATAGTAATGTGAAGCTATGTGGACGGTCCTTAAAAATCATCCATACAATAATAATAGAAATCATAGGCATAAGCGATTCCATAATAGATGCAACCATAATTCCTGGCTCACCTAAAAGATCTTCACCCCAGAAGATAAAAAGATTGTAAACTGTAAAAGCCATTGTACCGAAAAACCATAAATGAAAGCCTCTACCCTCAAATCGAAAAGCTTCCTTTCCTTCTTTACACAGTAATATTACAACTAAAATTAAAGTAACCGATCCATAACGGATAATTGTAAAGTAAAAGGGGTCTATATGCTTAAAAGCTTCATGTGCTACCGGAAACATTGCCCCCCAAGAAATTGCAGCAATTAAACATAAAACTGCTCCTACTAAAACATTATTTTTCAATTCGTTCATACACCCTTCATTCGATAATCTTAGACAATCATATCTCGATTGAAGTATCACGTAAAACGAATAATAATAATGATTATCATCATTTTATTTGATATCATAAATTGAATATAAATTAAAAAAAGGAAGGCGTCATTTATGGAATTTAAAGATCTAGAAATCTTTCAAATGGTAGCTGAAAAGGGGACAGTCTCTAAAGTTGCAAAAGAATTTAATTATGTCCAGTCTAATATCACGTCAAGAATTCAAAAACTCGAGTCAGAACTAAATACACCATTATTTAACCGCCATCGACGGGGAATGACACTTACACCAGAAGGCAAAAAGTTATTATCATATAGTAAACAAATCTTACTGTTAACAGATGAAATGAAAAAAGCTGTTCAGAATAAAAATGAACCAACTGGAAAGTTAGAAATTGGAACAGTTGAAACGGTTTATCATTTACCAATCATATTATCAACCTATATTAAAAAATATAAAAATGTCGACTTATCGTTATTTACTGGAGTTACAGAGAATTTAGAAGAAGAAGTCGTAAATCATAAACTGGATGGAGCGTTTGTTACAGAGTCAGAATTTCATCCAGACTTAATTTCGCATGAAGTGTTTCAAGAAGAGCTTGTACTGATCTCTGATATGCGTGACCTTACAATAGAAAAGTTAAAAAACGAGCCATTTTTATGCTTTAGCGAGGGGTGCGGATATCGTGCACGCCTTGAAACGTGGTATAAAGACCAAAGTATTACACCTAAGAAAGTGTTGGAGTTCGGTACATTAGAAACAATCCTACGTAGTGTTGCAATGGGACTGGGTGTCTCATTTGTACCAAAATCTGCTGTCTCTCATATGGAACAAAGTAGACTAATTCAATGCCATACACTTCCGGATAAATACAGCAAAATTAAAACTGTTTTTATTCGAAGAGCAGATACTTATCTAACTTCTACCATTGAAAAATTTATAGAAACAATTGAGTTGAGTAAACAAGAAGTACTTACATATTAAAAGCATTTACTGTAGGTCAAATCTAAATGCAAATCAGCTATTAAAATAAGATGGTCTAATGCTGCAAACAAGTTATATTCCTTTCAAGTATGAATGAATAAAAATAGGAAATCCTAAAAACTAAACAAGCATAAAAGGAGAAAATGCCTAATGCAATATACGAAAGCATTTTTTATTAAAGTTGCCTTGACAGTAGGAACGTTAGCCATCGTTTTAGGATTATTTTTTAATGTATCACTTGTAGATAGTATATTAACTGGTATTGTTTTAACTATTATTGCATTTATAGGAGATATGTTTGTATTGCCCAAAGTAGGTAATATGATAGCTGCGGGAATTGATCTTGTACTTACCTTTCTAGTAGTATGGGTGTTCGGTTCATACTTATTTGATGTAGACAGCGTTACATTATTATCTGCAGCAGTATTAACATCTCTTTTTATAGCAGCTGGAGAGCTTTATTATCATCGCTATTTAAGAGATCATGTATTTGAAAATGTTGACTTCCCTAATAATAATTCACGTGTGCACCATCAATTACAAACCGAGTTTTCCGAGGATTTTGATAGTGATTTACATTCAAAAAAGAAAAATGATAATGCTTAATAAAACACCACATTACTCAACTAGAAAGAGTAATGTGGTGTTCTAGTTTACTTCTAAACTTCTTTAATCGTATCAAGATAACGCCATATATTTATGGCAATTTGGTGTGCCTCAGCTTCGTGGTGACTGTTGTTGTAAAAACGATTAAATGTAGATACTATTGCTTCAAATATTGAGTTGCTTTCATTTTTAGTCTCTAACTCAGTCAGTAAAAACGTAGCATATTCCAATCCCTTTTTAGGATCATCATCTGATAAGTTGTTAATAAAACCTTTTAACTGTTCTATAATTAAGTCTTTTGATATAGGCATATGCTCAATTTTATTAAGTAATACTTTTGTAATGTCAGAGGTAATAATTAAGTGTGACTCATCCATTAATTTAGGTGCAATCATTTCAATTTTTTTAATAACGGATTTAATGACATTTTCAAGAGGAGCAGTGTGTTGACCTGTGGCATACATGAATGTACGAAACATCGATTGCATCATCCCAATTGCGCAAACTGCTAGTTCAAACGAAATTTCTCGTATCTCTTCACCAAATAAATCTACAAAACGGTTAGAAAGCCAATGTATTTCAAGTATATAGTGCTTTTCAATAATTTTTTTTATATCATGGTCGGTATTGCCTGTTATCGTTTCGAAAATTTGAACTAAATTATGTTCTCGGTTTACGTACAGTAATGACGATATTTGTTCGATAAGCACATTAACATCAGAAAGGTCCTTATTCATGGCCACTTCATATCTTCGATTCATTGCTTCTTCACGTGCCTCTTCTAATATGGCAATTAAGCATTGATTTTTTGAAGTGAAGTGATTATAAAAAGTGCCTTTAGATATATTAGCTGATGCAATAATGTCCATAATAGAAGTATCATTATAGCCTTTTTCAATAAATAATTTTCGGGCAGATCTAATGATTTGACGTTTGCGTTTATTCATTGGTATCTCCTTTTGTCCTTTATTCTAAAATAATTATACCATAGGTTCAGTCTGAAAACCCTTTCAAAATAGTAATTATTAAACTATCGTATTAAATGTATTGAAAAAAGTAGACTAAGAGTATAAAATAAATTTCATCCATTAAACTAAACAGAAAGAGAGAACGATGTAAATGCAAAATGAACAGACTGCACAAAAGCCCCCGTATCTAATGATCGTAATTTTATTTGTCGGCGCTTTTGTTGCCTTTTTAAATAATACATTATTAAATGTCGCACTTCCGACTATGATGGTTGACTTAAATGTGGATTATACAACAATTCAATGGTTAGCAAATGGTTATATGTTAGTAAGTGGGGTTTTAACACCTGCATCTGCTTACTTTATAACAAGATACAATACAAGACCATTATTCATCGTTTCAACAATCATCTTTGTGCTTGGTACATTGCTTGCTGCACTAGCACCAGTATTCGGAGTGTTATTAGCTGGGCGTATGTTACAAGCAGTAGGTGCTTCATTTATGGGACCATTATTAATGAACGTTATGTTAATTAGCTTCCCAGTTGAAAAGCGCGGTGCTGCTTTAGGAGTATTTGGATTAGTAATGATTGCTGCACCAGCAATTGGTCCAACGTTATCTGGTTATATTGTTGAACATCATCATTGGCGTGTTCTTTTCACAATGATTTTACCGTTTGCTGTTGTTAGTTTATTGTTAAGTATTTGGAAACTGAAAAATGTATTACCTACAAGAAAAGTTTCTTTAGATTACTTCTCATTAGTTTTATCAGCAATTGGGTTCGGTGGAATTTTATACGGATTTAGTACTTCTGGAGATAAAGGTTGGTCAAGCCCAATAGTAATTTCAGCATTGGTTATTGGGGTTATTGGAGTTGTATTATTTGTCCTTAGACAACTTAAACTTGAATCCCCTGTATTAGATATGGGTGTATTTAAATCACCAATGTATGCTTTAGCTGCAATTATTAGTGCTGTTTTATCAATGGCAATGATGGGTGGTATGATTTTAACACCTGCTTATGTACAAAGTGTAAGAGGAATTGAACCGTTTGTTTCAGGTTTAATGATGTTACCTGGCGCACTTGTGATGGCATTTATGTCCCCTGTAACTGGTAAATTATTCGATAAAATAGGTCCAAAACCATTAGCAATTATTGGTTTGTCAATCATGATTGTTACTACGTTTATGTTATCCCAATTAAATATGGACTCAAGTTATTTATATATCATTAGTGTTTTCTCAGTTCGCGCACTTGGTATTGCCCTTGTCATGATGCCAATTCAAACAAATGGATTAAATTCATTAACGGCAAAACTTTATCCTCACGGTACTGCTTCGAATAACACAATTTCACAAATTGCTGGAGCAATTGGTACTGCAGTATTAGTTTCTATTATGACTGCAAAAAGCACAGCAGTTGGTGAAGATTTATATGCGGAAGCAGCTGCTAACGGTACTTTAACTGAAGAATTTATGAAAACGATCCAATCACAAGCCTTACTAGAAGGAATTCAACTATCATTCTTAGTTGCAACAATTATTGCAGCTATAGCATTTATCTTATCGTTATTCCTTAAACGAGTAGTAAACCCTAAAAATATGAAAAAAGCAGAGTAAATAATAAACAACCACCTCTCCAATGAGAAGTGGTTGTTTTATTTATAAATTTTCTTAATAATTATTACCATATAATATAAGGCAACACATTTGTTAGAGTGTTTATTAGTACAAAAAGACGGTTATCTTGCATATACTAGAAACTAATGATGTAAGATAAAGTGTTGGAGTGTATATTTATTAATTATTATTTAAAAATATACATTAGTGTCACTTTTTCTAACATAATGATTGGTGTATAATGAGATATATAATATAGTAATGAGTTTTAAGAATTATGTGTGTGGGGGTTTAAGTAGATGAATGTTCTAGACGTTTTAGAGAAACTAGATACGTTAGAATTACTTTACGAACCCATTTATAGTGCAGATGAACATGTGCTAGTGGGATACGAAGTCATTGGGTTTGAGCTTGAGGGGAAACAAAATAAACTAAATAAGTTTATATATGATGAAACAGTCCCAGCTGATTTACGATTAGAATTTCAAAATTATATAGTGGAAGAATCGTTAAAAGCTTCCCTAGAACAACTGAAGGATGTAAGTTTGTATTTACCATGCAATCCAAATTTATTAATGTCTGACTTTGGTGAATCTTATTTTAATTTATTGAAAAAGCATTTACATGAGTCTTTAATGCCCCGTATTTATTTAGTTATTCCTGAGCATCAAGTAAAAGGAGATTTCGAGCAGTTATTACATCCCATACGATATATCAAAACCTATGGAGTAAAGGTAGCTTTAGATAACATTGGCTCAAAAAGTAATCTCGATCAAATATTGTTGCTAGAACCAACTGTACTGAAAATTAATGTGACCCAGTTGAACTACAATAATTGGGGAGCGCAAAATCATGTCTTCACAACGATTCAATCGCTTGCCTTAAAAATTGGAGCAACATTAATGTTTGAAAATATACAAACAGATTATCAACTACATCACGCATGGAAAAGTGGAGCCCGATATTTTAAAGGAGATAATTTACAAAAACCTGTAAAGGAATTTATTTCACGTTATACTTTAAAGGAAAAGTTTCGAAATGAATGCCAACAATTTATCTCTGCTGAAAAGAAGCAATTAAAAGTTAAATACGATGAAATGAAGAAGCTTCAAAAGACGATTACAACGATTGTAGAAGAAGTGAAACCATCGAGCGACAATGTAGATAGTCTATTACAATTATCGGAAAAGTTGGAGGCATATGCATTTCGCTTTTATATTTGCAACGAAGAAGGATTCCAAACATCTCCGAACATCTTCTTTAAAGATGGAGTTTGGAATGTACGAAACAATGCAATCGGTAAGAACTGGAGCTGGCGACCTTATTTCCTTTTCAATATTATCAAAATGCGAAATGATGAAAAGGGTCAACTATCTTCTGTATATAGCGATATTGAAACAGGTGAGTTAACGAGAACTTATTCAATGGCTATTAGTTCGAAGGAATTTGTCTTTATTGATATTACCTATGATTATTTATATGAACATAATATTGTGAACTAATCACGAATTGAGCTAACAGAAATCAACAACATTTCTGTCAGCTCTTTTTTATTTCGTTTTGTTATGACTTGTCGAAATGAATCATAAAATGAACCGATGTATGCCTTACATGCTAATGAATTGTGAAAATGTGATAGAAGGAGTGTTAACATCCAAATCCATGTAGTTCAACAAGGTGATTCTGTATGGGGGATTTCACAAGCTTATGGTGTCAATTATCAAACGATTCTAGAAGCAAACCAATTAAGTGCAAATGATCGACTAGTGGTTGGGCAAGCGCTTGTAATCCCGATTGTGGGAAGTTTCTATTGGGTTCGACAAGGTGATACGTTATATTCGATAGCGCAACGTTTTGGAACAAATCCAAATACGCTAGCACAGGTTAACGGTATCAACGTTAACCAGCCTTTAACGGTTGGGATGAGGCTATATATTCCTCCAATGCAAAAGAGAAATGCTGAGGTCAATATTTATATTGAACCAACGGGGGAATCTGTTAGCGATGAATTATTAACGCAAGCAAGAGAAGTGGGCCCAAATTTAACGTATCTAGCAACGTTTAGTTATGAAGCAAGGAGAGATGGTAGCCTAGATCCAACTCCAACAAATGGAATTCCAGAAGTAGCTCGTGCAACTGGCGCTTCCATAATGCTAGTTGTAACCAATTTAGAAGACGGCCAGTTTAGTGGAGAATTAGGTAGAGCGATTTTACAAAGTTCTGCCGTGCAAGATGTACTGTTAGAGAACATAGTAGATGAGGCACGTAGAATTGGCGGTGTGACGGATATCCATTTTGACTTTGAGTTTTTACCACCAGATCAACGAGTGCCGTATAACAATTTCTTACGAAAAGCTGCAAATTATTTGCATAATGAGGGCTTCTTAATTTCCAGTGCATTAGCACCAAAGACAAGTAGAGAGCAGGCTGGCCAATGGTATGAAGCCCATGATTATCGAGCACATGGCCAGATTGTTGATTTTGTTGTGCTTATGACATATGAATGGGGTTATTCTGGTGGTCCGCCAATGGCTGTATCTCCAATTGGTCCTGTTGAGGATGTGTTAAGATACGCGCTTACTGAAATGCCTGCAAATAAAATTATGATGGGCCAAAATCTCTATGGGTATGATTGGAAGTTGCCATTTGTAGAAGGTGGAGAGTATGCGAGGGCAGTTAGTCCTCAAAGAGCTATTGAAATTGCTAGAGAACATAATGCAGCAATTGCATATGATTATGAGGCACAAGCTCCGAACTTTAATTACGTGGATAGTAGTACAGGTGCTGCTCATAAAGTTTGGTTTGAAGATGCGCGGTCGATTCAAGCAAAGTTTAACTTGATGAAGCGGCTTGGAATACGAGGCATTAGTTACTGGAAATTGGGCTTCCCATTCCCACAAAATTGGTTATTAATAAGTGAAAACTTTAATGTGGTAAAAAGATAATAACTTTTTGAAAATGGCTCCGAAATAGGGGCCATTTTTTTGTGTGGTAGAAAAAATAATAAAGGAAAATATTATAAATTAAATGGTAAATGGTGAAAATGGTAGTGATGGAAAATAATGAAAACGAGGTCAGATATGAGAACAGCAAAGCGCACAATTGACTCTATGAATTTTTGGTCTGGTATTTTATTTGGATTAGGAGCAGTTGCATTTATTGATGAAGCATTATTTCACCAACTTCTCCATTGGCATCATTTTTACGATTTATCAACAACAAGTATTGGATTAATTTCAGATGGTTTATTTCATGCCTTTAGTTGGTTTGCAACCGTAGCAGCTTTATTTATGGTCGGTAATTTGAAAAGAAGGGGTAATTGGCAAAAGAAGAGATGGTTTGGAGCATATATATTAGGGGCTGGAATTTTTCAACTATATGACGGAATTATTCAGCATAAACTCATGAGACTGCATCAAATTCGTTATAACGTTGAAATATTTTACTATGATTTAATTTGGAATGTCATTGCTGCTATTATGATTGTGATTGGTGTATTAGTATTGAATTCTGAAAAAGCAAAAAGTAAAAAAGTAGGTGAAAGCCAAGTTGCATCATCATGAAAATTCATTTAATTTACTCACCTATATAGGGTTCATACCCTTTATCGTCTCAATATTTTTATATGTTTATGCAGTAGAAACATCTAATAAGAAATTTCGAGATTGGCCATTTTATCGAATTATTTTATTTATTATTGGTAATCTGAGTATTGTGCTTGCCATAATAGGGCCTCTTGCAAAACAATCTCATACTCATTTTGTTTACCATATGTATACCCATTTAATATTGGGAATGTTAGGGCCGTTATTAATTGTACTTTCGGCTCCGATGACATTGTTACTTCGATCTATTCCTATCAAGACAGCAAGAAAAGTGAGTAGGTTACTTAAAAGTAAATACGTACAAATCATGAGCCATCCAATTCTTGCTGGTATTTTAAATTTAGGTGGGTTATGGATTCTTTATACAACGAGTCTTTTTGAAATGATGCATCACTCAATAATGATCTCCATTCTTGTTCATGGACATATTTTTTTAGCGGGATATTTTTTTACAATATCAATTGTTTACATCGACCCAACTCCACATCGAACATCCTTTTTGATGCGTTCAATTGTATTAATATTATACATGGCAGGACATAGTATTTTATCTAAATGGATTTATGCGAATCCTCCAGGAGGTGTATCAAAGCTTGATGCGGAATATGGAGGACTGACAATGTATTATGGTGGAGATTTAGTTGATGTGATCCTTATCATTGTTTTATGTTATCAACTATTTCATTCTAGAACTATTCAAGCAAAATTAAGTAAGTTTTATTCTAAATTAAAAAAACCTTCACCTAGATTTCCCCAGTTGTAATGAATACAATCGGACAAATCATATTGGTGAAGGTTACTTTCTTTTTTGTATTAACTTTTTTAAATTTGTCAGTACGATTTCAAAATCTTGGCTATCTCCAACTTTTCTAAAATGTAAGAAAGGATCGCCTTCTTTTTTTAACCGTTCTAAAACTACTGGAATGGTAAATAAATCTGGCCTCAACTTGTAAGTCACCTCTTCCCAACGAAGTGGTGTTGCTATACATCCAAGCTCATTACCCCTTGCTGAATATGGTGCAACTATTGTCTTACCTTCTGCATGCTGCACATAATCCAAATATAATCGACCTTGCCGATTCTTTTTCAAGCGTTCTGTAGTAAATTTGTTCGGCTCCTCCATACATAAAAACATACAAACAAATTCAGTGAAAATTCGTGTGTCTTCATAAGAGAAAGTATTTTTTGGAATTGGAATATAAACCTGTAAACCTTTTCCTCCGGAAGTTTTAACAAAAGATTGTAAGTTAAATTGATCAAACATGTCTTTCATTTTTAAAGCTGCATCTATCGCAAGCGGAAAATCATCCACAGAAGGTGGGTCGAGATCAAAAACAATCTCTGTTGGATCATGGGTATCAATGGTTTGAAATGGGATATGAAATTCTAGGGCCAACTGATTGCCTAACCAAAGTAATGTTTCAATATTATTGCAAACAATATAATGAATGTCTTCGTGTAATTTGGTTTGAACAAAATCTGGTGTATATTCTGGAGCGTTTTTTTGATAAAAACTTTCCCCTGGTACACCATGTGGATACCTAATTGCTGTCAGTAATCGATTTCTTAAGAAAGGGAGTTGATACTGTGCAACTTGCTGTAAGTAAACCAAATAGTCATCTTTTACAATATTAAGAGCTGGCCAGACCGGCTTCTCTGGATGAGTGATTTCTACTACTTCAGGTAGAGGATTTAGTGATCTTTGCATTGCTCTCCAGTTTATTGCATCAGGTTCAACATCAAAACGAAATCTATTAAATCTAGGCTCTCTTAACTTCTTTCCATCAAAGTCGATACTGGCTACTTCTACACAGATAGATGGTTCGATTGCCCAAACTTCAGCAGATACCTTTTTTCCGTGTTCTTGAAAAAAAGAAACCAAAGTATCACTTTCAGTTTCCGAGAGCCCATGTTTAAAATTAACAATTTCTACTAACTCATTATCTTTAAACACTGAGCCATGAAAGTAACCGTTTTCTTTGTCATACATAGTAAGAATTACTGTGACCAATCGCCAGTTTTTTAATTTTAACCATTGTTTTGAACGCACGCCACTATCCCAAACGCTATTCACTGTCTTTGCAATGACACCTTCACCATTAAACTTATTTACTCTATGCCAAGCTGTTTGTTCATCTCTAAAAATTTCGATCAATTGAAGTAATTGGTGTTTGTCATTTTTTACAATGCCATTAGCCCCGATGGTTTCAAATATTGATTTTAAAAGGCTTTTTCTTTCTGATAGTAGATATTGAGATATATCTAATCCTTTATATTGGATTACATCAAAAGCAATAAAATGACAAGGAAAGCTTTGCGCGTTTTTTAAAATAACATCTTCAGTTCGCATTTTTCCACGAGTTTGAACAGTTGAAAATTCACTTTTGTATGGATTTGTGAGGTAACAGATTTCACCATCTAAAATTAGTGGGAGAAAGGGAAAAATAATATTGTTGTATTCTTCACATTGTGCAATGATTTCTGGAAACAGGTGCGTTAATTCTTTTTGATTTCGACTAAATAATTTGATTCCTTGCTGATCCCAATATAAAAGACAGCGATAGCCATCATATTTTGTTTCAAATATCCAATGATCACCTGTAGGTACTTCTTCAGCGGCAGTTAAAAGCATTGGTTTCAATTTCAAAACCTCTTTTTCCATTAGTTTTTGGATATCTCGTGTACTTATACATAGAAGAACTAAAAGAACAGATAATAAGCAAAAAAGTAGGTGAGAAAATGCATACAGTTTGGAAAGGAAGCATTAGTTTTGGTTTGGTGAACATTCCAGTTAAGCTTCATACTGCAACGGAAAATCGTGATATTAAGTTAAGGCAGTTACATAAAGAATGTAATAGCCCAATTAACTATAGTAAAGTGTGTCCTGTTTGTGAAAAGGAAATAAAAAATGAGGAAATCGTCAAAGCATATGAGTATTCTAAAAATAAATTTGTTGTCTTAGATGATGAAGAATTAGAAAATTTAAGAAAAGAAAGTGAAGATAAAGCTGTTGAAATCATTGAGTTCGTAAAATTAGAGGAAATCGATCCAATCTATTTTGAAAGGAGCTATTTTTTAGCACCTGATAATGGTGGAGGAAAAGCGTATGCACTATTACGTAAATCACTACAAGAATCAGGGAAAATTGGAGTAGCTAAAATAACGATTCGTTCCAAAGAACAGCTTGCCATTGTCCGTGTTTATAAAGACACATTGCTTATGGAAACAATACATTTTCCAGATGAAGTTCGCAGTGCTGAAGAGGTTCCTAATATTCCGAGTGAAGAAAAAATAATGCAAAAAGAATTGGATACTGCACTCATGCTTATCGAACAGCTTACTGAAAAATTCGAACCTGATAAATATCAGGATGATTACCGAACTGCACTTTTAGAATTAATCGAAAAGAAAAAGTCTGGCGAGTTAACCGTTACTGCTTCAGAAAGAGAAACAAAAATACCTTCAGATATGACAGACCTAATGTCAGCATTACAAGCTTCACTTGATAAAACACGTAAAAAGCCAACTACGCGAAAAAGAAAAGAGCCTGTTAAGAAAAAGGCGTAAGAATAAAAAAGGGATTATCTAGAATGTAAACTTTCTAGATAATCCCTACTTTTTATTTTTTCCGTAGATCCAATTTGTCGGATTCCCCAAAGAAAGTGTCGGATTTCCCGGGAAATCTGTCGGATAAGTAGCCAAGATTGTCGGATTTATCCGCTAAATTGTCAGATTCCTTTTATTCAAAATCTAATTTATAGTCTTCATCTTTGATTGCTTTTAGTTTCTTTTTAAATATATAGATAAAGAACAGGTTAAGGATGATTGGTAAGATCAAGAACATGCTTAACATAATGGCGATATTACTAGCAGTCCAACCACCTTCTGCTAAATTAATGTAATTTAATGGACCTACCAAACCGGATAGTCCAAATCCTGCACTAATTGGAGTGCCTTGTACATTCAAAACGCCAGCTAGTCCACCAAGAATTGCTGCTGTAATTAACATAGGTACTGCAATAATAGGCTTCATAAAGAAATTACGCATTTGAATTTTAGGAGATCCTAGAACATGTGCTAAAGCTGTTCCAAGAGAGTTTGCTTGATAGCTTGCTATACATAATCCCATACCAACTCCAACAATACCTAAGTTTGCAGCACCAGATCCAATACCTGATAACATAATAACTGTTGCTACACCAACAGTAGAAATTGGAGAAAGAATGATGATACCAAATACGATTGCAAGTAAAGCGCCCATGATAACTGGTTGTAAATTTGTTAAGAATAATACGGCATCGCCTACTAAACCTGCTCCATATCTAACATGTGGCAAAATGATATAACCGATCATACCAGGAATCATTACAGTTAAAGTTGGAACTAATAAGATTGAGTAACCTTTTAATTTTTCTCCAACAATCATTACAAATAGTACGGCAATAGCAGCAGTAATCCCTGAGTTAATTACAACCCCAATACCACTCAATGCAAATGCGCCATCGGCTGTTTTCGAAATAGCCCCACTTCCGACTACTGTAGCAATCCCTACACTAGCAGTTTGAATTTGTGTTAGTTTAAACTGCATCCCTACCAATATCCCCATTAGAACAGGTAGCATGCTCATTATGATGACAGTCGCATCCAATAATCCTTGTAACATTGGTGCGTGTGGAATAATAAGTTTTAATATTTCACCAAGTAATGCATTAGGAATTAAAGCAACAACAATGGCTACACTCATACCGGTTAAAAGCTTACTAATAAAGTCTTTCATATCTATTATCCTCAAATCTATGATGTATTTATTACTATAGTAAAGTAATTATAAGGTTATGTATTGTCAGAATCAACAGAAAATTTAGCAATTCAACGCGTTGAATTATTAAAATATGATTTTCTTCAATAATATTCGAAAATAATAGAATGAACGAGAAAAGTTAAGTATAAATAATTTCAATAGCACATAACTAGGTGAATAGGATGGAAATGAGATTGTAGGGGAAAATATATGAAAATTAATTTATGAATATAAGAGGTGTTTAGTATTTGAAAAATATCATAAAGTTGTTTCTATTGATTTTTATATCGATGGTTTATGGATGTACATCAGATGATGAAAAGCAAAATACAGAAGAATCAAATTCAAATGGTCCAAATAATGGATCAGGAAATGAACAAACAATCACACAAGAAGATACAGAAGCAGTAAAAAATCAACATGCAAATGAACGAACAGTAGTTAAAAATAATGGGGAACAGGAAATTAATGCACTTACCCAGTATCCAAACTTTGATTTAGAAGTTCAGTATAAGAACAACATCTCATTTGATGTGGAATATACAAACGATAAAAATGGTGATACTGCAAAAATTGATGATGAACTAAATAATGTACATTTAACTGGTGAAGATGCAAAAAATGCACTTCTAAAAAACTTCGAACTATTGAACTTTGACGAAAATTCTGATGAAAGCGAAATTGTAATACAAATATTAACTGCATTTAACTTAACCGATGATTTTACTGAAATTGAATTACAGATAAAATACCAATCAGGAACAGTTAGAGAATATAAATTTACAAATTAAATTTTAGAAAATGCCCTTAATTTTATAGTTTAGGGCACTTTTTATTTAGAACACGCTTTCTATTTATACAATCAACTACAAAAGTTTAAAAATCTCAAATTATTTATTGAATTCCGAATATTAATGCACTATACTACTTTAGTATATTAAAACATAGTTAGCTCATTGGAATAGTGAGTGAATTGAGGTGCGATTTTATTGAGTATAGTGGAACATACAGTGGAACAGTTTGATTCTTTAATTCAAGATATCCATAATTCATATGAAGAAGTTGTTCAATGGAGACGTCATTTACACCAAAATCCAGAACTTTCGTTTGAAGAATATGAAACAAGTAATTTTATAGCAGAAAAATTACAAGAATTTGGCCTTGAAGTTCAAAGAAATGTTGGTGGGACAGGACTTATTGCACGTCTAGAAGGAAAATATCCAGGGAATACAATCGCTTTTCGCGCAGATTTTGATGCATTACCAATCCAGGATTTGAAAACAGTTAGTTATGCATCTAAAAACAGTGGGATTTCTCATTCTTGCGGTCATGATGGACATAGTTCTGCATTACTAGGCTTTGCCAAAGCTATTGTAAATTATCAACATCTTCTTAAAGGAAATATCCTTTTTGTCTTCCAACATGCCGAAGAAAAAACACCTGGCGGGGCAAAGGATATGATCGCTCATAATATATTAGATGACGTTGATTATGTATTTGGCTCACATTTAGATTCCTCTCTTCCTGTAGGTCAAATTGCAGTTGGTTCGGGCTACCAAATGGCAGCTGCTGACTATTTTAAAATTAATTTAAAAGGTCTAGGAGGTCATGGTGCTCATCCACAAGACACAATTGATGCACTTGTAGCGGGAGCTGAGTTAGTAGGTAGCTTGCAAAAAATTGTTAGTCGAAATACTGATCCACTAAAATCTGCAGTTGTGACAGTTGGCCAGTTTCATTCTGGATCAGTTTTTAATGCGATTGCTGAAACTGCAATGCTTGAAGGTACAGTTAGATCCTATGAAGAAAGTGTTCGTTATAATTTAAAGAATCGCATTGAACAAATAACAAAAGGAATTACATTAGCTCATAATTTGGAATATGAAATGGATTATGTATTAGGGTATCCTGCTTTATATAATGATGAAACACAAACAGAAAGAGTGAAGAGTGCTTTAATAAAAGGTTATGGAATTGAATTTGTAGTAGATCAAGTACCATCGATGGGAGCAGAAGATTTTGCATATTTCTTATTAGAAAAACCTGGTACGTACTTTAAGGTTGGTTCTAGAAATGAAAACAAGGAAACACAATTTGCTCATCATAATGGAAACTTTGATATTGATGAACATGCTTTAACAAATATACAAAAATCATATGCTTATATCACTTATGAATACTTAATTTCAGAAAAAGCATAACAGATTTTATGATTTATTTCGTTTAAGCCAAAAAAATAAAGTAAATACTGGTTTATCCCAGAGGGAATTAAATAGCAAATATATTTTTTAAGATCGATCTTTGAATAGGTCGATCTTTTTTATGCTATATTTTTGTCAGTTTGCCAATTTCCAAAGTGTATTTGATCTATTAAAAGTGAAAGACTAAAAATAAAAGCTTTTAGAAGAAAGGATTCATATGAACAATCATTATTTTGCAGACCTACATATCCATATCGGTAGAACTGAAAGTGGAAAACCTGTAAAAATAACAGGAAGTAGAAATCTTACATTAAAAAATATTCTTGATACAGCAAGCTCCAAAAAGGGGTTAGATATAATTGGAATTATTGATTGTCATTCTCCAGAAGTAATTGAAGAGATAGAGGGTTTAATGGAAAAAGGTGAGATCGTTCAATTAATGGATGGTGGACTTCGATATCAAAATACAACATTGATCCCTGGATCTGAGATTGAAATTTATGACGAAAACTGTCATGGACCAATTCATGTGTTAGCATACTTTCCGACTATAGAATTAATGAAGGAATTTTCTCATTGGATGAGTTCTAAGTTGAAAAACATCCAACTAAGCTCTCAACGAATCTATTGTGAAGGGATTACATTACAAAGAAAGGTAAAGGAATTGGGTGGGTTATTTATTCCTGCACATGTTTTTACACCTTTTAAAAGTTTATACGGAAAAGGTGTCATTAGTAGCCTTAAAGAAGTATTTGACCCAACGTTAATAGATGGTATTGAGCTAGGATTAAGTTCTGATTCAATTATGGTGAAAAGGATTGGAGAATTAGAGCAGTATACATTTGTTACAAATTCTGATGCGCATTCGCTTGGGAAATTAGCTCGAGAATATCAAAAAGTTCAGCTGAAAGATGCATCATTTCAAGAAATTCATCTTGCACTACTAGAAGAAGGAAATCGAAAAGTTCTTGCAAACTATGGTTTAAATCCTTTACTAGGTAAATATCATTCAACTGCTTGTGCAAATTGTAGTGAACCCGTAATTGAAGGGGAATCAACCTGCAGAAAATGTGGAAGTCATCAATTTATCAAAGGTGTTTCAACTCGTATAGACGAACTATCTGACTTAGAAAAGCCAACGCGAACAAGACCACCTTATATTCATCAAGTGCCATTAGATTTTATTCCAGGTGTTGGACCTAAAATGATTGAGCGACTGTTAGGAGCATTTGGGACCGAAATGAATATATTACACTTTGTCAAATTGATTCAATTGAAAGAAGTCATTCCGGAAAAAATAGCGATACTTATTGATCAAGCTCGAAAAGGGCAATTAACGATTGATGTTGGTGGTGCAGGAAAGTATGGAAAGGTACATTAGCTTGATACCTCATTTTAGAAGCTAGTAGTACCCATTCCGATGCAAAATATGAGCAAGTAAATTCTTCTTGTTAATTAATTGATTCAAATTAAAAACAAGCTACAATTTAAGACGGGGAATCTTAAATGTAGCTTGTTTTATAGGGATGTAATGCCACAAAGGACATTTATTTTATAGCAAATTGGGGAATTTGCTAGGGGATACAATACTAATGTAGCCAATTTTATAAATTTTAAACAGAAAATTTAAAATTTATCGAAAAATTAGTCATTCCATTTTAAACTTTCAAAGAATCGGTAAACTTCTTCAAATACAAGTTCTTTTTCTTTATCTAAAGTTAAAATGTGACCAGAGTTTATAAAACTTTTTACTGATTTAATACGAGATTTAACAGCATTGTATATAACATCTGCACTTTCGCAGTAATACTCATCGTCATTAAGCCCACGTAAGATATGGACTGGTGTTTGAATTGTATCTAACTTTGAACTTGTATCATTAATGATACCTTGTAGATATTGCAAAGATGGCATGCGAACATACTGAGCGACTTTTACAGGGCTATCATTTTGTTCGTCATATGTGCCAGATAATTTTTTATATTTAATCGCATAGTCAACGATACGATTTTGCAAACTTTCTACACTTTTTGCAATAGCTGGAGCACTCATTGCAACAATTGCTTTTGTTGGACGTTCTTCACCAAGTCTTAGTGAAAAAATACCACCAAGTGAAACGCCAGCAACTGCAATTTCTTCATAACCACGGCTACGGAGATAATCATAACCTTCTAAAGCACTATTCCACCATTCGATTGGATCGGTGTTAATCAGTGTTTCAGGATCTCCACCGTGTCCTTTATATAAAGGAGCGTGTACAGTATAGTTACGCTCTGCTAAATAACGACCTAAACGTTTAACATCATTCGTGTTGCCAGTAAAACCATGAAGTAATAGAACAGCGCGTTTGCTCGCCTCTATTGTAAATGGTTTTGGCGGGATGATTTTCATTTTTAATAACTCCTTTTATTGTCATTAATTTGTCATAGAAATGAAATCTAACTAAAAATTAGTTGTCTTTTCATTGAAAATTTGATATGCAAACTTAATGTTAATGCTATTATATTAGTATCCATACATAAGTACAATTTATTATTTTTATCAAATTCATTCCAAATAGTTATCAATAAGAAAGAGGTTATTCTTTGGAAATTCAACAATTGGAATACTTTAAAATTGTAGCGGAAATGCAACATATGACACAGGCTGCGGAAAAGCTAAATATTTCTCAGCCAGCTCTTAGCAAGTCAATTTCAAATATAGAACACGAATTGGGCGTTCCTCTTTTCGATCGGCAAGGAAGATCCATTACCCTAAATCGCTATGGCAAGCTTTTCCTAGAAAGTGTAGATATTATTTTAAAGGAATTTGTCAAAGCGAAGGAGGAAATCAGTGAATTAGTAAGTCCTGGGTATGGTGAAGTCTCTCTTGGATTTATCCATACATTAGGAATGTCCGTCGTTCCAGAATTAATGGCCCATATACCATTAAAATATCCAAATATGAAATTTTCATTAACTCAAAGTGCTTCCTATAATTTGTTGAAGGGACTAGAAGATGGAAATCTTGATTTATGTTTATCTCAAAGAATCCAGTCAAAAATAATGGATATACAGTGGGTTGAGTTGTGGAGTGAAGAACTGTTTGTAATTGTGCCGAACAATCACAAATTTGCAAGTCGCGACACAATACGTTTGGAAGAGATAAAGGATGAACAGTTTATCTCCATCAAGCGTGGTAACGCATTACGCCAGATTGTTGATCACTTTTTAGAACAGGCTGGAATAAAGGCAAATACAACATTTGCTGGGGAAGAGATGCATACAGTTGCCGGATTCGTAGGTGCGGGACTAGGAGTTTCCCTAATTCCAAATATTAAAGGGTTAAATGAATATAATGTAAAGAAAATAAGTGTGAGTGAACCAATTTGCGAAAGAAAAATTGGTATCTCTTGGGCAAAAGATCGTTATTTATCTCCAGCAGCTACGGAATTTAAAAATTACTTAGTTGAGTATTATACTGGAAGCCGGGAACTTAAGAAATAAGTTCAACTTTTTTCGCCTAAAATTGCATCATATTAAACCGAATAAAGGTGGTATTCTTTGTACGCAAATAAAGAATTATTAATACAATTATTACATGAATCCAATCGTTCCTTAAATGAACTACAAATCAATGATGTATTAATCCAGCTTGACTTAGCTCGCAATGGGGATGAAGAAGCTATGTTAATGGTGGCTAATATTTATAAGGAAATTAATAAATTTGATGGTTATCTTTTTTGGTTACAAAGTGCAGCATCTAGAGGCAATACTGAAGCTCAATACTTATTAGCAAATTGTTATATTGATGGCGAGATAATGGAAGAAGATTATGATGAAGCATTTAAGCTTTACAAAAAAGCAGCCGAGAAAGGGCATGCAGATGCTGCAAATAATTTAGCTGATATGTACTTTAATGGTGAAGGTGTTGAAATCGACGAAGAAGAGGCGATAAAGTGGTTTACATTTGCTGCTGAGCGAAATGTACCTGAGGCAATGTTTACTTTAGGTATAATTTATGACCAAGGCATTGGCGTAGAAGAAGATGAAGAAATTGCATTTCGGTATTACCTTCAGGCGGCAGAACTAGGTGACGAAGAGGCTCAGTATCGTATGGGCTCAATTTACCTCGATGGATTATTAGGTAAAGAGACAGATATTGAAATGGCAATTGAGTGGTTTAAAAAAGCAGCAGAAGTTTACCATGTAGATTCTCTTTTTAATCTAGGCTTTATTTATGAAAATGGAATCGAAGTCTTGCGTAATGGAAAGTTAGCCTTAACCTATTATAAACAAGCTTCACTTCTCGGTGATGTGCAATCCAAAATTAATATTGCAAGGATTTATGAAAAGGGAATCGATGTTAAGAAAGATTTAGAAAAAGCAAAGAAATGGCGACAGCGGGCCGAACGACAAATGAATCATATAGAAAATTAACTCCCGTGGATATGGGAGTTAATTTTTTTCGGCCATGAATTGAAATATGGAAAGTAATATTTTATTTTACAAACCATTCGCTTTACAAGTTGCTAATTTTGTAATAGTACCAACACTTTTTATTTAATGAAAAGGATTATACTATAAGTAACAAATTGAATAGACACAAGAGGAGTTGTGTATATGAAAACGGTAGCAGTTATTGGTGGAGGAATTACAGGGCTTTGTACAATGTATTACCTCAATAAAAAGTTGAAGGAAGAAAATATTGAAGCGCGATTAGTACTAGTAGAAAAAAATTCATACTTAGGTGGTAAAATGCACACTGCGTATGAAAAAGGTTACATAATGGAAACAGGCGCTGACTCAATGGTTGCTAGGTATCCAAGTGTACTTGAATTAGTACGTGAATTAGCGTTTGAAGAAGAACTAGTTTATAACGAGACAGGTATATCATATATCCATACGAATAACGAGTTGCATGCCATTCCGGCAGGCTCTACTTTTGGGATACCAATGAGTCTAGAATCGTTAATGGCAAGTACATTAATTTCCGAAGAAGGAAAAAAACGTGTACTACAAGATGCTGAAATTCCCAATACAAAATTTACGAAAGAAAGCTCGATTGGCGAATTTCTCGAATATTTCTTAGGTGAAGAAATTGTACGCAAACAAATTTCGCCAGTTCTTGCAGGAGTTTATTCTGGAAATCTTTATGAGCTATCTCTTAAATCTACTTTACCTTATTTAGTTGATTATAAAAATGAGTATGGAAGTATTATGAAGGGCTTCGAAGCTAACCGTGAAAAGTATGAAAGAGCTGCAAATAAGAAATTTATTTCATTTAATAATGGCTTATCAGCACTAATTAATCGATTAGAAGAGGCTCTTGATGAAGTAGAAGTTTATAAGAATACAGAAACAACAAATGTGAAAAGTACAAAAAATGGTTATGAAGTTGGATTGTCAAATGGTCAAACATTAGAAGCTGATTTCGTTGTACTTGCACTACCAAACCAAGCAGTTCAAACTTTAATGGATGATCACGAGTTAGATCAATACTTAGCGAAATTTACAAATGCATCAGCAATTACGATGTATTTAGGTTTTGATTTGTCGGATTCTATTCTTCCAGCTGATGGTACAGGATTTATCGTATCTCATAATAGCGATTTAGTATGTGATGCATCAACATGGACAAGCAGAAAGTGGAAGCATACATCCTCTAATGGAAATCTGCTTGTAAGATTATTTTATAAGAGCAGTAATCCACGTTATGAGGAAATTGCGCAATTATCAAAAGAAGAACTAGTAAAAGTTGCACTTCAGGATATTAAGTTAAGCTTGAATATAGAAGAGGAACCTGTAGTTGTTAATGTAACGAAATGGATTAATCAAATGCCGAAATATGACTTAGCGCATAATGAAGCGTTGGGCGATGTTTTAAATCAATTTGAGTCAAAATATCCTAATGTGTTGATAGCAGGTTGTTCTTACTTTGGCGTTGGCATTGGGGCATGTATTGATAATGGCAAGGAAACAGCGCATAAAGTTGCAGAAATGCTACTATAACATAAAAGTGTTGAAGTATTTAGAATTTTAAGATATGATACAAACTAAGATTTAAAACTTCAATTAACTAAAGCGTTCAATTGAACTAAGGGTTGAGAAGAATGTTAAATATGCCGAGTCGTATTTAATTAATAATAGAATAATAAGATTTCTTATCAAGAGAAGCTGAGGGACTGGCCCTATGAAGCTTCAGCAACCAACATTTTTGTAAGGTGCTAAATCCAGCGGTAGAACCCGATAGATAAGAAGGAGTTTCATATTTACATGTTAAGCCTTCTATTATTTTATAGAGGGCTTTTATTTTTATATTTAAGGAGACGAAACTATGGGGCTAAAAGAAGAGTTGAAGAATAGAGTCTTAACAGCTGATGGCGCAATGGGGACATTATTATATTCTTATGGTTTAGACTATTGCCATGAAGAAATGAACCTAGTTAAACCTGAACTTATAGAAAAAATCCATGCTGAATATATTGCGGCTGGTGCAGATATTATTCAAACCAATACATATGGTGCAAATGCAATTAAACTTGCTCGATATGGCCTTGAATCAAAAGTGATTGAAATAAACGCAGCTGCAGTAAATATTGCAAAACGTGCAGCAAAAGCAGGCGGACAATTTGTACTTGGATCAATTGGTGGGATTCGAGGAGTCCGTAAAACGGAAACTTCCTTATCAGAGATTTTGGAATCGGTGCGTAAGCAAGCTGAAGTATTAATAAATGGTGACCTCGATGGATTATTACTCGAAACCTACTATGACTTTGAAGAGTTAACTGAAACGCTAAAGATGTTACGTACAATGACGGATATTCCAATTATTGCGCAAGTTTCAATGCAAGAGCCTGGCGTATTAAGTAACGGGTTAACATTAAATGATGCCTTTATTGAACTTGAAAATATAGGTGCAGATCTTGTCGGTGTAAACTGTAAATTAGGACCTTATCATACAATTCAAGCATTTGAAACGATTGAACTTCCAAAACATGCATATTTATCTGCATACCCTAATGCTTCTTTGTTAGATTTAGAAGAAGGTAGAGTAATTTATGAATCTGAAGTCGATTATTTTGCTCGAGCTGCCGTTGAATTATCAAATCAAGGTGTACGTCTGATTGGTGGATGCTGTGGTACAACACCGAAACATATTGAGGCAGTTAAGAAACAATTAGCAAATCGAACTCCAATTCAACAAAAAACGACTAAACCTATTAAAGAGATATTAATTCGTGAACCTGAACCAAGGAATACAGAACCTCTTCATGAAAAGGCGAAACGTGAGCGTTCGATTATCGTTGAATTAGATACACCACGACACCTAGAAATTGATGCCTTTGTTGAAGGTGCGAAAGTTCTTTATAGCAGCGGTGCAGATTTAATCATGATGGCAGATAACTCACTTGCTTCTCCAAGAGTTAGTAACTTAGCAATGGGTGCGATATTAAAACAAAATGGAATACGCACTATGCCCCATATTACTTGCCGCGATCGGAATTTAATCGGATTACAGTCTCACTTAATGGGGTTAAATGCTCTAGAACTACATGATATATTAGCTGTCACAGGTGACCCAACAAAAGTTGGAGACTTCCCTGGTGCAACAAGTGTGTATGATGTTTCTTCAATGGAGTTAATCTCATTAATTAAACAACTTAATGAGGGAATCTCGTTTTCTGGGAAAGCACTCCGTAAAAAAGCAAATTTCTCCGTTGCAGCTGCATTTAATCCAAATGTACGTGTGTTAGATCGAGCGGTTAGTAGATTAGAAAAGAAAATTGAGCATGGTGCAGATTACTTTATTTCTCAACCTGTTTATTCAAAAGAAAAAATCGTTGAAATTTATGAAGCGACGAAGCATCTTGAAGCACCGATTTATATTGGAATTATGCCGCTAACAAGCTTTAGAAGTGCTGAGTTCTTACATCATGAAGTGCCAGGTATAAAACTTTCAGATGAAGTATTAGAAAGAATGCAAGCATGCAATGGTGATAAAGCGCGTGAGGCAGAAGAAGGGCTGGCTATTGCTAAAGAGTTATTAGATACGGCAACAAAATATTTCAATGGTATTTACTTAATAACACCATTTATACGATATGAATTAACAAATCAACTAATGGATTATATAAAACAACTCGATGTAGAGGCAAAAGGAGTCGAAGTAAATGGTTAACCATCTGATAGAAGAACAATTGAACAAGCGCATATTAGTTATCGATGGTGCAATGGGTACAATGCTACAACGAGAAAATTTAACAGCTGAAGACTTTGGTGGAGAGGCACTAGATGGCTGTAATGAAAATTTAGTTATTACTCGACCGGATGTAGTAACAAATATACACCGTGAATATTTAAAGGCTGGAGCTGACATTATTTGTACAAATACGTTCGGGGGAACACCACTCGTATTAAATGAATACGGCTTAGGTCATAAAGCAGAAGAAATTAATAAGATTGCTGTGCAACTTGCAAAAAAAGCTGCAGAAGAATATACAACTGAAGAGTGGCCAAGATTTGTTGCAGGTGCTATGGGGCCAACAACGAAAACGTTATCTGTAACTGGTGGAATTACGTTCGATGAGTTAACTGAAAACTTTTATGTACAGGCAAAAGCATTAATAGAAGGTAGCGCAGACCTTTTATTACTTGAAACAAGTCAGGACATGTTGAATGTAAAGGCTGCAACAATTGGTGTAAAACGAGCATTTGATGAAACGGGTGTTACATTACCAGTAATGATTTCGGCTACTATAGAACCAATGGGAACAACGCTTGCGGGGCAAACGATTGAAGCATTTTATATTTCAATTGAACATATTAATCCGTTATCTGTTGGGTTAAATTGTGCTACAGGGCCAGAATTTATGACAGATCATATTCGTTCACTTTCAGAACTATCAACAAGCTATATTAGTTGCTACCCAAATGCCGGATTACCTGATGAAGAGGGCCATTATCATGAATCGCCTGATTCATTATCCAAAAAATTGCGCGGATTTGCTGAAAAAGGTTGGTTAAATATTGTAGGAGGGTGCTGTGGTACAACTCCTGCTCATATAGAAGCGATTCGTGGGGCGGTGGATGGATATGCACCTAGACCTCGAAAAGAACATACCCATGGCCATGTTGTATCAGGAATTGAACCTCTACAATACGATGATTCAATGAGACCATTGTTTATTGGAGAACGAACAAATGTAATTGGTTCTCGTAAATTTAAACAGTTAATCATTGATGGAAAGTTTGAAGAAGCGGCTGAAATTGCAAGAGCTCAAGTGAAAAATGGAGCCCATGTAATTGATATTTGTTTAGCTAACCCTGACCGTGATGAGTTAGAGGACATGAAAAATTTCATGCAAGAAGTCGTGAAGAAAGTAAAAGTACCGTTAGTGATTGACTCTACAGATGATCGTGTTATTGAAGAAGCATTAAAATATTCACAAGGGAAAGCAATCATTAATTCTATCAATCTAGAGGATGGAGAAGAACGATTTGATGCAGTCATGCCCATTGTAAAGAAATACGGTGCATCAGTTGTTGTAGGGACAATTGATGAAATAGGAATGGCTGTAACACGCGACCGAAAATTAGAAGTTGCTGAGCGTTCATATAAATTGCTAACTGAAAAATGGGGATTATCACCAGAGGATATCATCTTTGATCCACTTGTATTCCCGGTCGGTACAGGAGACGAGCAATACATAGGTGCGGCTGAAGAGACAATAGAAGGAATTCGTCTAATTAAAGAAAAATTCCCGAATGTTTTAACGGTTCTAGGCGTTAGTAATGTATCTTTCGGTTTACCACCAGTTGGACGTGAAATATTAAATGCTGTTTATTTGTACCATTGTACACAAGCCGGTTTAGATTATGCCATTGTCAATACGGAAAAATTAGAACGCTATGCTTCAATCCCGGAAGAAGAAATTAAGTTAGCAAATGACTTAATCTTCAATACAAACGATGAAACGCTAGCAGTATTTACTGACTTTTATCGAGATAAAAAGAAAGAAAAAACAATTGCGAAGCTTCCAGATACAGTAGAAGAACGTTTAGCCTATTACATTGTTGAAGGAACAAAAGAGGGGTTAATCCCGGATTTAGAAGAGGCAAGAAAAATCTTTGCTACTCCATTAGATATTATTAATGGGCCATTAATGGATGGTATGGCTGAGGTAGGTCGCTTGTTTAATGATAACCAGTTAATCGTTGCGGAAGTTTTGCAAAGTGCAGGTGTTATGAAGGCAGCAGTTGCACATCTCGAACAGTACATGGAAAAGAATGAAGAGAGTTCTGGAAAAGGTAAGGTAGTCTTAGCTACAGTTAAAGGCGACGTGCATGATATTGGTAAAAATCTTGTAGACATCATTCTAAGCAACAATGGTTTTAAAGTAATTGACTTGGGCATTAAAGTAACTCCAGCAGAGTTAATTGAAGCAATTCGAAAAGAAAAGCCAGACATTGTTGGGTTATCAGGCTTATTAGTAAAATCTGCACAACAAATGGTATTAACTGCACAAGACTTTAAAGAAGCTGGAATTGATACACCAATACTTGTAGGTGGTGCAGCCTTATCCAAGCGATTTACAGAAACAAAAATTGCAGCAGAATATGATGGACCAGTTATATATTCTAAAGATGCAATGCAAGGGTTGGACCAAGCGAATCGTCTAATGAATGAATCAGAACGGGAATTGCTGATTAATGAGCTTGAAGAGTCAAAAGCAGCTCGATTACTTGCCGACGCTAAACGGGCAGAACGTCCAGCAAAAATTGCACCGGTTAAGGTTGCAAGAACTGTACAAGATGCACCGGTATACATTCCGAATGATTTAGTCCAACATATTACGAAAAACTACTCAGTGGCACATCTTCACCCTTATGTGAATATGCGAACATTAATTGGGCACCATTTAGGATTTAAAGGAAATGTGGAAAAGGCATTAGCTGAAAACGAAGAACGTGCTACCCAATTACATGAACTGGTTAATGGCTATTTAACTTCAGGTCTGTTGAAACCATCTGGTATGTATCAATTCTTCCCTGCACAAGCAGATGGAGATGATGTAGTGATCTATAGTCCTGAAGATGCGAATACAGAAATCGAACGATTCCATTTCCCACGTCAAAGTGTTGAGCCGTTTTTATGTTTAGCTGATTTCTTAAAACCAGTGGAAAGTGGAGAAATGGATTATGTGGCGTTAATGGTCGTAACAGCGGGACATGGAGTAAGAGCTGTTGCAGACCAATTAAAAGAAGAGGGCAAGTTCTTAGAAAGCCATGCTTTACATGCAACTGCATTAGAACTTGCGGAAGGTTTTGCAGAACGAATTCACCAAGAAATTCGTGATGCTTGGGGATTCCCAGATGCGACTGACTTTACAATGCGAGAACGCTTCGCCGCAAAATATCAAGGCCAACGTTTCTCATTTGGCTATCCTGCTTGTCCAAATTTAGAGGATCAAGAAAAATTATTTAAATTATTGAAGCCAGAACAAATTGGAGTTCATTTAACAGATGGTTATATGATGGAGCCAGAAGCCAGTGTTTCAGCAATTGTCTTTGCTCATCCAGATGCGAGATATTTTAATGTGTAATTAGTTTTATTATGAAAGCGGGGATTGAGTCCCTGCTTTTTGTTTTCCTGTTTAATGGATTGGTAATAAATATATATTATATGTGTGTTTAGGAAGCAGAAATTGAATGGTATTGTACTTTATGAGGCGTCTAATTGACAAAAGTCGTTTGAAATCGGAAGGAAATGAACTTTATAAGGCGTCTAAAGGATAAAAGGATGCCAAGATAGACATGTCCTTTAATAAGGAGCCTTAAATTCATAGACAAATTCTTGAAAATAATCTATAAATCTCTTCACAATTTGTCGTAGTAAATGTAATATTAGTAATTAAAATTAGAGTATAGGGGTGTTAGGGCGTGATTCGACCAATGAAACTTGAAGATTTAGAAACAGTAAATGAAATATATAATGATGCTATTTTAAATACGACAGCACTGTACAAATATTCTCCTGAATCAATTGAACAAAGAATTGAATGGTTTACAAATAAGCAAAAGAATAATGACCCAAGCTATGTTTTCGAAGAAGATGGAAAAGTTATCGGGTTTGCTACGTATTCGCAATTCCGTCCATATCCTGCGTACAAATACTCTGTAGAACATTCAGTTTATGTACATAAAGATCACTATCGCAAAGGCATTGGAACAAAATTAATGAAACACTTAATTGCCGAAGCAGAAAAACGTGAAGTTAAAACGATGATTGCTTGCATTGATGCTAGTAATGAAGGAAGTATCCTTTCTCATCAAAAGTTAGGGTTTTATTATACTGGGGAAATTAAAAATGCTGGCTACAAGTTTGGTCGATGGTTAGATATAGTATTTTATCAGTTAGATTTAAATGGTCCAGCGAATCCTACTGAGCAATAAAATCCTTTGATAAAACGCACTTGTTCGCTTTAATAGTCTATTGCTAAGGAATTCTAATATTGGGAGAAACTAATAATTTGTAATCAAAAACTAGTACTAGCTCTCTAGCTAATATGACACTTGTCATATGTGACAACTGTCACGCATATTGAAAAAGGCTATTCCAATACTATTGTTGGGATAGTTTTTTTCTTTTATCTTTATACTTTCCTATTCATGTTGGAGTGAACGTGTACTATGACATTTGTAATGAATATCTAGTGATGTTTGCTCCTACTACACATGGATTTTTACTTGTAAGATAAAAGCAATAATAAAGCTAGAAAGAGGGAAAAACAATTGACTATGACTGATGCAGAAAAAACAAAACAGTTACGTAAAGAAGTTGCACAATTTGCAAAGGCTGAGCGGAATAAGAGTATTCTTCAGATAATAAACACCGTCATTCCTCTACTGTTCCTTTGGATTGCTGGGTACTATCTAGTACATTTTTCTCCTTGGATTGCGGTAGCTTGTAGTGTTTTATCGTCAGGATTTTTAGTTAGAACCTTCATAATATTCCATGATTGTACGCATGGATCATTTTTCAAAAATAAAAAAGCAAATGATATAGTTGGTAACATTACTGGGATTTTAACTTCCTTTCCATATATGAAATGGAGACGTGAACATTTAATCCATCATGCTTCAAGTGGTAATCTTGATAAACGTGGTATCGGTGATATTGATATGCTTACAGTTGACGAATATTTAGAGAAGTCAAAGTTTGGAAGACTTGCTTACCGTTTATACCGAAATCCAATTGTCATGTTTGGTTTAGGACCATTATATTTAGTTTTAGTGTTAAATCGCTTTAATGTGAAAAGTGCGAAGAAAAAGGAACGTCTAAATACGTACTTTACAAATATAATGCTTCTGTTAATTTGCGCGGCGCTTATTTTCTTCTTAGGTTGGCAATCGTTTTTATTAGTTCATGGTATTACGTTGTTCGTGTCAGGAGCTATGGGAATATGGTTATTCTACATTCAACATACGTATGAAGATTCCTATTTTGAATATGATCCAGAATGGGATTATATAAAAGCAGCGGTCGAAGGTAGTTCATACTACAAGTTACCAAAAGTATTACAATGGGTAACAGGTAACATTGGCTATCATCACGTGCACCATCTAGCACCTAGAGTACCGAACTATAAATTAGAAGAGGCTCATGAGTCAATTCCACCATTACAAAAAGCAACTACAATTACATTGAAAACAAGTTTAGAGTCAATACGATACAAACTTTACGATCCAAGACAGAAGAAGTTTATTTCATTTAAAGAAGTAGAAAAGTCTGTTCGTGTGAAAAGTAATAAATCAATTCAAGTGTAAGGAAAAGATGTCTCAAAGGTGCTCCTGTACTTTTGAGACTTTCCTTTTCCATTCATTCATAAAGGAGAAAGTGGTAAAGATTTGATGTACTGTTATAATAGAAGGAAAAAGATTAAGCTGTGAGGTTAATAATGCAAAGTTGGTATACGATATTTCCGAAAAACCCCTGGATTAGTATTTATGTATGGATTATTTTTTGCATTCTGCCTTTTTATTTTCTTATTCGATCATATTCCTATATACAAATAATCATAGGTCTTTCGTTAATTCTTGTTTATTTTATATCTCATTGGTTTTCTTTTAACTCAAAAAACGGCCTCGTTTATATGTGGATTAGTTTTGAAATGGTATTAAATGTCATTATGACATTGATGTTTGGATATGTGTATTTATCGTTATTTACTGCTTTCTTCATCGGTAATATCCGTCGTGCAGTAGGATTTTATATCATGTATGGTTTACATATAGGATTTACGGTTTTATCAATTGTGTTCGGGTATTTCATTAATTTACATTTATTTCTCACGCAGACACCATTTCTTATTATTACAGTGCTCGGAGTAGTGTTACTACCATTCACATTGTATAGTCGAAACAAAAGGGAAAACTTAGAGGGAGAACTTGAGGTTGCAAAAGAGAGAATCGCGGAGCTAATTATATACGAAGAACGTCAACGTATTGCCCGTGATTTACATGATACTCTTGGCCAAAAGCTTTCGCTGATCGTTTTAAAAAGTGACCTTGCAAACCGTTTAGTTACAAAAAGCCCAGAAGATGCAGTTATTGAATTGAAAGATATACGTCATACAGCGAGTATTGCGTTAAAGGAAGTGCGAGAGTTGGTTTCCAACATGCGCACGATTAAATTAAAAGAAGAGTTAGCTCGTGTTGAACAACTATTAACAGCTGCGAATATAAAATATGACATTGTTGGAGAAACTCATAATTTAAAAATGCCAGTTTTAGTAGAGAATGTTTTAAGTATGTGTATAAAAGAAGGAATAACGAATGTAGTAAAGCATAGTAATGCTAAAAAGTGCAAAATAACGATCGGACAAGATGATAATGAAATTTTCATCAAAATCCATGACGATGGCAAAGGGATAGACCAAAGTGGTAATTTCTATGGTAACGGCTTAAAAGGAATGGAAGAGAGACTTGATTTTATCAATGGTTCAGTTACTTTTGAAAGTGGTAAAGGTACGACCTTAAATATAAGTGTTCCACTAGCCATTACACATCAAGAAAGGAGTGAATGATTTGATACGAATAGTGATTGCTGAAGACCAAGGCATGCTTTTAGGTGCAATGAAATCACTGCTTAATATGGAAGATGACATGGAAGTAGTGGGACTTGCAAAAAATGGTGAAGAAGCGATTAAACTAGTTGAACAACTGCAACCAGATATCTGTATTATGGATATTGAGATGCCTGTAAAAACAGGATTAGATGCTGCTGAACATTTATATTCCTTGCAAAGCCAATGTAAAATTATTATCCTTACAACATTTGCAAGACCGGGCTATTTTGAAAGAGCTCGTAAAGCAGGAGTAAAAGGCTACTTATTAAAGGATAGTCCAATTGAAGAACTGGTACAATCGATTCGCACAATTATTGATGGTAAAAGAATTTATGCACCAGAACTTGTGGATTTTGTTTACGAAGAGGAAAGTGAAAATCCACTTACTGAACGTGAGAGTCAAGTTTTGGAGCTAGTTGCAGAAGGTAAAACAACGAAAGAAATTGCTTCAGAGCTGTATTTATCACAAGGAACTGTACGAAATTACATTTCTACGATTTTAGATAAATTAGGTGTTGGAAATCGAATTGAAGCGATTTCGAGATTTAAGGAAAAAGGTTGGAACAAATAACATCCTTTACAATAGAATCAAAGGCTATCAATCACTAGTTATTAGGATTGATAGCCTTTTTTTAATTGTTATTTTTTCTTAGTTAAACGGCCTAAGATGAATGCAGCAGCAGCTACACCAAGGACAGTATTTGTTTTCTTAGTAAACACTTGTTTTGTTACAAGGTTTAGGTTTTGTGGACGTTCTGCTAGACGGCGCATGAAGTATCCATACCAGTCACTTCCGAATGGTACATAAGTACAGAAATTGTAACCTTCTTTAGCTAAGTCTAATTGCATTTCTTTACGGAATCCGTAAAGCATTTGGAATTCAAATTTATCTTTAGAGATATTGTTATCTTTAACGAATTGTTTTACATGGTTGATTACATTATGGTCATGTGTAGCAATGGATGTAAATTTACCATGTAATAAATGATATTCAATTAACTCAATGAAGTTTAAATCAATATCATGCTTATCTTGATAAGCAACTTCCGCTGGTTCTTTATAAGCACCTTTTACAATGCGTAATCGATAATCTTTATATTTTTCGATATTTTCTTTTGCATTAAAGAAGTAAGCTTGAATAACAGTTCCTACGTTATCGTAAGTTTCTGAAATTTTCTCCATTAAATCAAAAGTAGGTTGTAAACGTTCAAATGTTTCTTGGTCGAAGTTAACATGCATATTATATTCATGAGCTTTTCCTACGATTTCCATTAAGTTATCGTAACAAAAATCATAATCAATATCTAATCCAAGTTGAGATGGCTTTACTGAAATGTGAGATTCTACACCATTTGCATGAATTGCTTCGATAACAGCTAAAATTTGTTCTTTTGCTTTTGTTGCTTCTGATTTTTCGTATACAAATTCACCTAAATTATCAACAGTACATGAAATGCCTTGTCTATTTAGTTCTTTCATACTTTCAATGGCTTCTTCAATGTTAGTACCAGCTACAACACTTTGAGCACCTAATTTTAAACCATATTTTTGTGCTGCATTGTTTAACATTTGATTTTCAGATAGATGAATGAAAAAGTCTCTTAATAATGGCATATATGTTAGCTCCTTCTTTTTTTTAAAATTATAACATAGTTATATCAATGTAGTTAAAATTCAATATATATTAAATTTTCAAAAATTTTTTAGTGTGTCTTGATAAATAATGCGCTCTCATTAAATAGGGTAGGGTAATATAAACCAATCAAAATACTTGAAAGTGCTGCTGTATTTGGAGGTAAAAAATAGATACTATAATTATATCCTTTATGTATTTTTTAATTAAATTGTGAGGTATTCATATCGTTGTTGTTTTTTACAAATAGTGTATACTATGACTAATTATGATATTGGAAGAAGGGATTCTTATGAAATCAAAATATCCAGACGATAGCTTAACGTTACACACTGATCTGTATCAAATAAATATGGCAGAAAGTTATTGGGCTGATGGAATCCATAATCGTAAGGCTATTTTTGAACTATACTTCCGAAAATTACCTTTTGGAAATGGCTATGCGATTTTTGCGGGATTAGAGCGCATGCTAGATTATTTAAAGAATTTTCGATTTAGTGAATCAGATATAGCTTATTTAGAACATCTAGGTTATCAAGAAGATTTTATAGACTACTTAAAAACAGTCCGTTTTACCGGTACTATGCATTCCATGGTAGAAGGTGAAGTGGTTTTTGCAAATGAACCACTGGTTAGAGTTGAAGCAACATTAGCTGAAGCCCAATTGATCGAAACGGCTATCTTAAATATTGTAAACTATCAGACGCTTATTGCCACAAAAGCAAGTAGAATAAAACATATTATTCCAAATGATGTTGCTGCAGAATTTGGTACAAGAAGAGCACAAGAAATGGATGCGGCTATTTGGGGTGCTCGCGCGGCAATTATTGGTGGGTTCAGTTCAACTTCCAACGTACGTGCAGGTAAGATGTTTAATATCCCTGTTTCTGGTACACATGCACACGCAATGGTTCAAGCTTATAAGAGTGAGTACGAAGCATTCCATTCATACGCAAAGAGACATAAAGATTGTGTGTTTTTAGTAGATACGTACAATACGTTAAAATCGGGTGTACCAAATGCTATTCGTGTTGCAAAAGAATTGGGAGATAAAATCAATTTTATTGGTGTCCGACTTGATAGTGGAGATATTGCATTCTTATCTAAAGAGACCCGAAGAATGCTTGATGAAGCAGGATTTACAGATGCAAAGGTCATCGTTTCGAACGATTTAGATGAATATACAATATTAAATTTAAAATCACAAGGTGCCAAGGTTGATTCCTGGGGAATTGGTACAAAGCTAATTACTGCTTATGATCAGCCTGCATTAGGTGCTGTATATAAATTAGTAGCAATCGAAAACGAGTCAGGTGAACTTGAAGATACCATTAAAATTACTGGAAATGCAGAAAAAGTATCAACACCTGGATTAAAAACCGTTTATCGAATACTTAACAAAGAAAATAGAAAAGCAGAAGGCGATTATATTACGATGGCAGATGAAACACCACAATTAGAAGAGCGCATTAAAATGTTCCATCCAGTTCATACCTTTATTTCAAAATTTGTTACCAATTTTGAAGCACAAAATCTGCATCAAAAAGTGATTGATCAAGGTGAAGTCATCTATGAAAGTCCTTCTGTAATGGATATGCAGAATTATGCGAATGAAAGATTAGATTTACTATGGGATGAATACAAACGTTCTTTAAACCCGGAAGAATATCCTGTAGATTTAAGTCAAAAATGTTGGGATAACAAAATGAGAAACATTCAAGAAGTTCGAAATATGGTTCATACAATGGAAAATCTTTGAGGAGGTATAGGCTTGGTGGACTTACAAAGAAAAATTATTGAGGAATTGAAAGTACAGCCAGAGATTAATCCTGAAGAAGAAGTTCGTAAATCAGTAGAATTTTTAAAAGAATATGCAAAAAAACATTCCTTTCTAAAATCTTTTGTCATTGCAATTAGTGGAGGTCAGGATTCAACATTAGTTAGTAAATTAATTCAACTCGCAGTAGATGAGTTAAATGCAGAAGCTGGAGAGCAACGATATAAAAATATAGCAGTACGACTTCCTTATGGTGTTCAAGCAGATGAACAAGATGCCCAAGATGTAATTAAGTTTGTAAAGCCAACTGAAATAGTGACAGTGAATATCAAACCTGCAGTGGATGCAAGTGTTAAATCATTAAAAGAAGCTGGCCTAGAACTAAGTGATTTTGCTAAAGGAAACGAAAAAGCTCGTGAACGTATGAAAGTCCAATATTCCATTGCAGCCATGAATCATGGGGTTGTTGTTGGTACTGATCATGCAGCCGAAGCATTAACAGGCTTCTATACTAAATATGGCGATGGCGGTGTTGATTTAACACCGATCTTTAGATTGAATAAACGCCAAGGGAAACAAATTTTAGCTTATTTAGATTGTCCAGATCATCTCTATTTGAAAACACCAACAGCGGATTTAGAGGAAGAAAGACCATCATTACCAGACGAGACTGCGTTAGGTGTAACATATGAAGTAATTGATGATTACTTAGAAGGTAAAGAAGTTCCAGAAAAGGCACGTGAAATTATTGAAGGTCATTATTTAAGATCTCAACATAAACGGCATATGCCAATTACCATTTTTGATGACTTTTGGAAGTAATATAGACATGAACCAGGCTTAGGATTATTAGGTCTGGTTTCTTTAATTTATCTAATGGAGACCGATATTAAGAATAGCTAAGAAAGATTATTTGGAGGGAGGTAATTGCATCATGAGAACTTCGCGCGTACATGCAGTAACGAATAGTATTTTTCGAAATTCTAGACAGTATTTACAAACAAATGAACGCATTTTTCGATTACTTGATGAAGGAGAAGAAAATAGGAAAAAATCTAAAGATCATCGTAATGGAAAAGAGAATCAAAAGAATCATGAAAAGCAAAATGCTCCCGTAAAATTAATTAGGAAAAAAAGAAAAGGGATTTTGATTAAAGGAATTCAGAGTGACGCCAACTCGATGGCACTTCTTCATAACGCCCTCTTACGACAGAATGAAAAGCTAAATCAGGCGACTAGAAAGACCCACATTCGCACGTATCGTTCATCAATATAATAGTCATATTTTTTCAGTCTGTATCTTAAAATGGATGCAGGCTTTTTTTATATGTATGATGAAAGGATTTTATAGCAAGAGAGAAAAAGACAATTTGAATGGAGTAGGATATACTTTTTTGAGGGTTAATTGTATAATTTTAACATTTATTAGAAAGCTTATGTATAGATAATCTAAGTTATTCTTTGTAAATTTATATGCCATCAAAATGAATTAGTTGTTTTCAACGTTAGATTTCGTTATGCTTTAAATATATTTTTTGTAAATTCTGACTACTGCGGCGCCTGATTGGGAGGATTGGTAATTATGCATCAAAAAATAGAAACGATTATAAGTAATATTGAAAAAGTGATGATTGGTAAAAGGGAAGTGGCTCAGTTAAGTGTTATTGCAATGCTAGCGGGTGGCCATGTTCTGCTTGAAGATGTTCCAGGTGTTGGAAAGACTATGATGGTTCGTGCTCTGGCAAAGTCCGTTAGCGCGGAATTTAAACGGATCCAATTTACCCCTGATTTACTACCGTCAGATGTAATTGGTGTATCAATTTATAATCCAAAAACATTGCAATTTGAATTTAGACCTGGTCCAATTTTAGGGAATATTATACTTGCTGATGAAATAAACAGAACTTCTCCAAAAACACAATCCGCATTATTAGAGAGTATGGAAGAGGCTTCAATATCTATTGATGGTCAAACAATTATCATTCCGAAACCATTTTTTGTTATGGCTACACAAAATCCGATTGAATATGAAGGTACATATCCATTACCCGAAGCTCAACTAGATCGGTTCATGTTAAAAATTAGAATGGGATATCCATCACCACAAGAGGAAGTAGAAGTACTTCGTCGAGCTGAAAATCATAAACCAATTGAATCACTTGATTCCGTTATTTCTTTAGAGGAGCTAATAGAGCTACAAGAGGAAGTAAAAGGAGTATTTGTAGAGGATTCTATCAAAGCGTATATTGTACAAATTGCAAGAGCAACTAGAAAAGTAAACGAGGTTTACCTAGGAGTAAGTCCACGTGCTTCAATTGCATTAATGAAAGCATCACAAGCATATGCAAAAATGCAAAATCGAGACTATGTCATTCCAGATGATGTTCAGTACTTGGCACCGTATGTATTTGCACACCGAATTATTTTAAGACCTGAAGCAAGATATGAGGGGATTACTCAAGAAACCATCTTACATCGTATTATGAACAAAGCAATTGTTCCGATTAAAAGGTACGCTGAAAAATGAAAATAGTAAATCCCGTCTTAAAAAAGATAAGTAATCTAATCCTCATACTTATATTAATGATTATTACTTTTAGCTATGCAATGTTTCAAGGCGGTTTTGTAAGCTGGTTCCTTTTCTATGCGCTAATCCCTTTTTTGCTGTACTCATTTCTATTATCTGTAATACCAATTAACATTCAAAATGTCCAAAGAGTAATTAAGCCAACCGTTGTTGAAAGAGGCGATAATGCTTATATTACTATCAGTTTTCAAAATAAATCATGGTTTCCATTGTTCTTTTTAACTGTTCGAGAAATGGAGCTAGATAAGCAGTTTATTGAGAAATCGAATGGTAAAATGAGCAATATATTTTTCGTAGGTTGGAAAAGAAATTTTGAGTGGACGTATGAAATTAGAAACTTAAATAGAGGGCAATTTACATTTCAAGGATTAGAATTTACTATAACAGACCTTTTTGGGTGGACGACTAAAGTAAAGAGAGTACATGATTTGCAATCTTTTATTGTGTATCCAAGGGTGACAACACTTAAATATCAACAAATTCAAATGCAATACGATCAAGGTGGTATTGCTTCAGTGGTACCTATTGTAAAAGATACAAGTATGGTAACGGGAGTTCGAGACTATCAAGCAGGTGACCGATTTTCATGGATTCATTGGAAATCATTCGCAAAAAACGAAACATTGCGAACGAAGGAATTTGAAGACCGTACAACACAGCATATCTTTCTATGTATTGATCGAACGAATTCTTTCAATTTCGAAGATGTTGTTGATTTAACTGCTTCTATATTACGCAGCGTTGTAAGAAATCAAGGTGATATTTCTTTCCTGTCTTATGGGAATACACGAAAATTCTATCCAAATATCAAATCTCAAAGTCAATTTCAAAAGGTGTTAAATCATTTAGCCACTGTTTCACCAGATGCAAATGAATCTATTTATTCAATTCTCACAAAAGAGTTAAAGAATTTAAGTTCATCGACTGTAATATTCATTACTTCCAATTTTTCAGAAGAAATGTCGCAGTTCTTCATGAACAGTGCAAATTTCATGCGCGGAGCAATTTGTTTTGTTGTAGGTCAAGGGAACGTATTATCGAAAAAAAATTATCCAAATGTAAAAGTAATTTCACTTTCAAAGGAACATTTTAAAAATGCATTCACGGAGGTGTCGAAGCCGTGAAAATAAAGAATTTTCATTATACAGAACTAGCACTCTATTATTTGGTTATTTTTTTCATATTACAAGAGTGGTTAATTCCCATACTAAATCTGACAAAAACGGGTTTCATGGAATTCATTCTTGCGTTTATCGGAATCTGTTTAGTTATTAGTTTATTTAATATCCATTTTGTTATTTCGTGGATTGTTAAACTAGTTTATATTGCATGGTTTATATCGAAGGTCTATCAGGATTTATCAATTTTTTCTTTAGACGGACTTTGGTTTTTACTTTCAGAAATGCAATATAATCTTGTCGTCATCTTTAGTGGTAAATGGTTAGAAATTACAGATCCATTCCGAACTTTTTTATTTTTCATATTAATTTGGATGTTAATTTATTTAATTCATTATTGGATTACTGTAAGAAGATCCATTTTTTATTTTCTCATTTTAACAATTTTCTTTATTGCTACATTAGATACGTTTACAGAATACGATGGCTCGTTTGCAATAGTGAAGGTAGTTTTACTTGGATTATTAATCTCTGCTTTTTTATATGTAAAAGGTTTAACTATTCAATCTGGCATTACACTACGTTGGAGTAAGTATTTTGATTTACTTACACCTGCCATTTTATTAATTGGGTTAGCGACGATTTTTGGTACCATGTTACCAAAGTCAGAACCCCAATGGCCAGATCCAGTTCCGTTTATTAAAGCGGCCACTGGTCAAGGGAACGGAGTAGCAGGTGGTAATGGTGTTTCGAAAGTGGGATATGGAACGAATGATAGTAGACTTGGAGGTGCCTTTGTAGCAGACGATACTATTGTTTTTATTGCAAAAGCAGATTCTAAACAATATTGGCGTGTTGAGACAAAGGATTTTTATACATCAAAAGGTTGGGAACAATCTGAAAGCACTTCAAATGAGTCGGCTTATTTTGATGTGAATGAAGATATTAATTATTCGTTACCAACAGGTTTAGTAGAAGATGAGAAGGTAGCAAATATTACGCAACTTTATCCGTTTGACTTTATCATGCAACCATACGGCATGAAGAGAGTTGAATTGGATCCAGAACTAATAAATGATTATCAAGAACTTGGGCTAATCATGAATACCGACTCAGAAAAACTATATCCATACGGTGATAATAAACTCTTAAAATTAGAGCAATATAATGTAGTGTATAGTAAGCCGACCTATCTATATAGTCAATTGCAAAGTGAACCTACAGAACAGCTTGACTCAGTTCAATTTGCACCTTATCTACAATTACCTGAGACATTACCTGATCGTGTTGGGGAATTAGCAAATGATATTGTAAGAGGTGCCAAAACACCATATCAAAAGGCTAGGGCTATTGAAAGTTATTTTGCTAGAAATGGTTATAGATATGAAACAGATAATGTAGCGATCCCTACTGCCGAACAGGACTATGTAGATCAGTTTTTATTTGAAACAAAAATGGGCTATTGTGATAACTTTTCATCATCCATGGTCGTCATGTTACGGTCAGTGGGTATACCTGCTCGTTGGGTAAAAGGCTTCATGGGTGGCGATTTGAAAGATTCAAATGGTTCTATAAGAACTTATGAGGTAACAAATAATAATGCGCATTCTTGGGTTGAAGCATATATTACTGGGGTCGGCTGGGTCAACTTTGAACCAACAGTTGGGTTTTCTAATATGCGTTCGATTGAATTTGATATTGAGTCTACTGACCAAGAAGATGTGCTAAATCTTGAAGAAGAAGAACAAACGGTTGAAGAGTTAGAGAGAGAAAGAGAACAGCAACAAACAACTAAAGCAAATAATAAAAACTTTTTTGCTGATTTGGTAGATATGATTAATAAAAATCACATACTATTTGTATTCATTAATCTTTCGATACTGGTTATAGGATTATTATTATTAATTTACCGAAAAAAATGGCTTCCTAAATTGTACATTCAGTTGAATCGAAATAAGGAATTGAATGAATCATCCTTAGAAACGATGTATACACAACTTTTGAAGGTGCTTGAATTTAGAGGATACAAACGGAAGACTGATCAAACTCTTAAATCCTTCGCAAAAGAGGTAGACCAAAGTCTTGGGACGAGTGCTATGTCTAATATAACGAAGATATATGAGCAACATATTTACGGAAATTACGAAGGTAAAATTGACTTCGACAAACTGAAAGAAGATTGGGAATATTTAATCAATCGCAGTAGCAGTTGATTTTAGAGTATAGTCGGGTTAAAATTTAGGGAAAATAATAATGATAGGCTGCCTTCATATAAATCTGATAATCTGGTTCGGATGTTTCTACTAAGTTACCTGAAATAACTTATCTATGAGGGCGGGTAAATTGTGCTATATTTTTATACTCAATTACCCGTCTTTTTATAATGAACGCGTCAGAAAGGTATCTTTTTGAACGCGTTTTTTTATAAAGTGATTTACTTTGGCAGGCAGTCTTCAAACTATAGAAGAGGTGTAAAACGTGTCAACTACTCCATTGTTAAAAGAACAAGAAAAAATCGTCGTACTAGACTTTGGTAGTCAATTCAATCAATTAATTACCCGTCGAATTCGTGAATTTGGTGTATTCTCTGAGTTACATCCGCATACGATTACAGCGGAAGAAATTAAAGAAATGAATGCTGCCGGTATCATTTTCTCTGGTGGACCAAACTCTGTTTATGACGAAAAAGCATTTAAAGTTGACGAAGCCATCTTTAATTTAGGTTTACCGATATTAGGAATTTGTTACGGTATGCAGTTAATGTCACATGCATTAGGTGGTAAAGTTGAGCCTGCTGACCATCGTGAATATGGAAAAGCAGAAATTAATGTTACTGTAGATAATAAACTTTTCGGTAACTTACCAAAAGATCAAATCGTATGGATGAGCCATGGTGACCTTGTAACAGAAGTCCCTGAAGGTTTTGAAGTAATTGCAACAAGCGCATCTTGTCCAATCTCTGCAATGCAAAATGTTGAACGTGGTTTATATGCAGTTCAATTCCACCCAGAAGTACGCCACTCTGTATATGGTAATGACTTATTACGTCAGTTTGTATTTGATATTTGTCATGCAAAAGGTGACTGGTCAATGGCCAACTTTATTGAAATGGAAATGCAAAAAATCCGTGAGCAAGTTGGAAACAAACAAGTTTTATGTGCATTATCAGGTGGAGTTGATTCATCTGTTGTTGCTGTACTTATTCATAAAGCCATTGGAGATCAATTAACTTGTATGTTCGTAGACCACAACTTAAACCGTAAAGGTGAAGTTGAACAAGTTATGAAAACTTTCACAGAAGACTTCGATATGAAAGTTATCAAAATTGATGCACGTGAACGTTTCATGAGCAAATTAAAAGGTGTTTCAGATCCAGAGAAAAAGCGTAAAATTATTGGTAATGAATTTATCTATGTGTTTGATGAAGAATCATCGAAATTAACAGATATGGACTTCCTTGCTCAAGGAACTTTATATACGGATATTATCGAGTCAGGTACAACAACAGCACAAACTATTAAATCGCACCATAACGTAGGTGGGCTTCCTGAAGATATGAAATTTGAGTTAATCGAACCTTTAAAAACACTATTTAAAGATGAAGTACGTGCTTTAGGTTTAGAACTTGGTCTTCCTGAAGAAGTTGTGTGGCGTCAACCATTCCCTGGTCCTGGTTTAGGAATTCGTGTACTTGGGGAAGTAACAGAAGAAAAATTAGAAATCGTTCGCGATGCTGATTTTATCTTACGTGAAGAAATCAAAAAGGCTGGTCTTGACCGTGATATTTGGCAATACTTTGCAGTGTTACCTGACATTCGTTCCGTTGGCGTAATGGGCGATGCTAGAACATATGATTACTCAGTTGGTATCCGTGCTGTAACTTCTATTGATGGTATGACTTCAGACTGGGCACGTATTCCTTGGGACGTATTAGAAAAAATCTCAGTACGTATCGTAAATGAAGTAAAACACGTAAACCGCGTGCTGTATGACATTACTTCTAAGCCACCTGCAACGATTGAGTGGGAGTAGGACTATATCCATCACCATTCACTCGAAGGTTTAGACTACATTTTTGGTGATATGAAAATATTTGCCTACGACGATTGACTATCAAAAATTTACTCCCTTTTATTTACGTAATTAGTAAATAGAAGGGAGTTTTTTTGTTTCTGTGTTCTAGTTTTGAAGTTGAAGATTTCAAATATATGTTTCTTAGAAGGGAAATTCGGATGATTACTAGTAATAGTACTTTTTCTTTAGGTAGATTATGTTTGTGGAAGGATACTTCGTTTATTGTAAAAGTTTTATTAATATGGATGCTGAAATATGTTATGGATAATTCCGAGAATTTACAAAAAATCTTCATAAAAACGAACCTTTGAAAATATATTTCAAAAAATGTTCGTGAATGGGGTTGATAATTCAAAAATATGATGATATATTACTAAAGTAAATTAAATTAAATATTTCGTCGTATAATGTCGAGAATATGGCTCGAAAGTTTCTACCAAACTACCTTAAATAGTTTGACTACGATTAAACCAGAAGGATAGACTCTGTTTAT